>NZ_FNTA01000002.1:0-300000 GCF_900105055.1 Amycolatopsis lurida | reverse complement strand
GCCCGATGAGCGCGCTGCTGCTGGTCTGCGCCGGCCGCCTGGCCGCTCTCCCTCGCCTGTCCGGCGACGGCGCCGTCGATTTCGCCGCCCGCCTTTCGGCCTCCGCCTCGGCGTGACCTGATGAGAGAGGATCACATGGAGTCTCTGTGGACGACACTCGGCGTCGTGGCCGTGGTGGTGGTCATCGTCCTCGTCTTGGTCGCGCTGTTCCTTGTGGTCAAACTGGTGCGGAAGCATCGTCAGGTCCATCAGCCGGGCACGCCGGTGCCGACCAAGGTCGCCTACTGGGTTTCCCTGGCCTACACGGTGTTCCCGTTCGACTTGTTGCCTGACCCGGTGTACTTCGACGACATCGTGGTCCTGGCCGGCGGACTGGTCTACGTCAGCAGGTCGCTTACGAGGAAGGCGCGCGACGACCGCCGGGCGGAGTGAATTGCCGCTGTGCTCGACCAGAACCCACTCGTCGGCGGCACTCTCGGGGCCGTGACCAATGACGGCGGGGTTGATGCGCCTGAGTGAGGCTGCCACTGACTGCAGACGACCCGGTCGTTGCCGGTCGGCGAGTTCGTCTTCGAGTCGTGGTGGAGAGACGCCGCATGTCGCGAAGGTGGCGGTTCCGCGCAAATTTCCACGAGCGCGGAGGTTGTACGTCGATATTGACTGCTGCGGTACACTGCCAGAAGTCTCCTCGTATGAGCCGGGTCGGTCTGGTGCGGTCGCGTCAGGCAATTGCGAACATGGCTCTATGTCGGGCGACGTGGTGTACGAGACTCAGGTGGAAAGTGGTGAATTATGTCCCGGACAGCCGTCAAGTCGCGTCACGATCGTGTGAGTCGCTTGGGGCGGTGATCCGTACAGAGACATGAGATTCGGTTATCGTTCGGTTCTGTTCATCTCACCGGATCGAGAAGCCGCATGTCCTGATAGGGACTTTCCACGTGTGCCAATTCTTGGCCGACGTGTACAGCTCTCGGCGTTTATGCGCGTTCGTGTGAACGCATGCCGCTGAATCGTTCGCGAGCGCATTTCTTGTTATCTGGAGTGCTGTCACTCTTGCGCCCGTGTCGAGTGGTGCCGGCGTGTCGAGTCGCGGACTTATGACGGCCCGTGTCGAGGCCGCACGGTGGTCGATAACCCGTTTCCCGAAAATGTCGTGTTTCGGTATGTCGGCGCCGTGACGGTCTCCTGCGCCCGTCCCGAGGGGGCTTCGTCATCGAAAGCCGATGCGCTCGGGGCCATTGACCTCTACCAATACTCCTGCACCTCTGGTGCGATCTTGCGAGGAGAACGCCATGCGTCCCATAACCCGAGACGAGGTGCGCGGTGCGATCGTGAACCTGGAACCAGCTGAGAAGAGGGTTCGGCTACCGGCCTGGTTCGACGACGTGTCGTGGCACGAGATCGACTACCTCGGATGGCGAGATCTGCGCGCCCCGAAACGGGCTTATCTTGTCACCGCGACCGATGATCAGGCTTTCGGCGTGCTTCTGCGCCAAGCCCCGAATCACGCGTTTCTCGCGTCGCGCGCGATGATGTGCGACCTGTGCCGGTCCAGTCGCCGGTTCAACGAGGTTTCGCTCTTCACCGCTCAACGCTCGTCCCGGGACAAGCGTCGACGGCTCAGCGCCCGCGGGCTTCACTTGTGCACTGATCTCGATTGCATGGCGATTATTCGCAGCAAGCCGGTGCGCCAATCCATCGACTCGTCGGTCGAGGACGCCATCAAGGAGCGCAGTGAGGGTCTGCGTTCGCGCATGATCGCGTTCATTCGATCGGTAGCCGAGGTTGAGCCGACCACGCTGTAAGGCCTTTGATCAGCGTCCGGTACCGGTACCGACTCGCAGGCGTGCTGGTACCGGGCGCTGAGTCTCGCCCCGATTGCTCGCCGATTGTGCCGACTTGGCGCTTCGTGGCTCGCACAAGCACCGCCTGCTCAGGGGTGGCATCGAAATGTGAATCTCCGACGCGCTTGCGACGCAACGATTTCGACACTGTCGATATAGGACTGATCGCGGTCCGGGCAGACGACCTCGATCGTCGCGTGCCGCGACGGCCAGCCGCCACAGCCTCGGCTTCCCGGTCCGGCGGCAAGTCCGGTGGCCTGCGGGTTCGCATATCGATTACCACGGTTCCACCGCTACCGGGGTCGGGGCAGCGTCACCGTCGTAGGAGCCACCCGGACGATTACGGGAGATCGAACGGGGCGGGGAAGTGGCCTTCCCAGATCTGGCGGGATACCTGTTCGGGGTAGGGCAAAGTCCTCGACTCGGTGTCCAGCACGCGGGTGAGGTGCCCGCCGGGCCGGTGGGCGGACCAGCCCGCGTCGCCGGTGGTGACGAAGCGGACCCATGCCTCCTGGAGTTCGCGGGAGAGCGCGACGGCTTCGGGAGTGGGCTCCTCGCCGATGAGCTGGGTGCCAACCGGGCTGTCCAGCGTGCCGAACGCCAGGGGTAGGTCGAGGCTGTGGCAGGCGCCCAGGACGCCGCCGAGGGCCGGGGCGACCCAGCACAGTTCGAACAGGTACGAGGTGCCGCCTGCCGCGGCGTTCGCCTCGGCCAGCTTCTGTGACGGCATGCGGAAGAGGGCGTCGGAGTACACCGTCTCCACCAGCTCCTCCGGGAATGCGGCTCGGTAGGCCCGCGTGCCGTCCGGCCGCGGGGCGTGCAGTTCCAGGGCCGCGTGGGCGTCCTCCTCGGTGAAGGTGCCGTACCGTCCGCTCATGACGCTGAAGTACCGGAATTCGTCGCGGGCGTGGCCGACGAGCAGTTCGGTCCCGCTCGCGCGCGCCGGTCAGCGCGGGCCAGGGCGTTTTCGAGAGGACCTCGCCGTCGACGACGGGGCCCAGCGCGGTGCCGGTCTCCGTGAGGCGTCCCCAGCTCTCCCGGTGCGAGTGGAGGCCGGCGTTGAAGGAGGTGAGCTCGGCGGCCAGGTGCCATGGGTCGATGTCGCGCAGGGCCTCGGCGGTGGGGGGCGCCGCGCCGAGCCGGTCCGCGAACGCGGCGGTAACTTGCCGTGCCAGCGCGGGGGTGCTGTGCAGCCCCGGCACTGAATGGGCGATGGCCCGCCGGAACAGGCCGCGCGCAGACTTCATCGTCAGCAGGGCGGCGACCGAGCCCGCTCCGGCGGACACCCCGCCCACGGTGGCCCGGCCGGGGTCGCCGCCAGAGGGCCGAGGCGTGCACCCGTGCTTCACGGTCCGAAGTGGACGTATGGGGCCCAGATGGCCGGGTTGCGGGGGGCCGAGTCGCGCAAGGCGCGCACGGTGCGATGGAGCAGATGGGCGGTGTCGTCGAGACGCAGACCCGAAGGTCCGAGCAGTCCGGTGTACATCGCCTCGGCCACCTCGGCCGCGGTCCGGTCCGTGATGGTCCACAGGGTCGCGATCACCTGCCGGTAACCCGCGAGCTGGAGCGCCGCGGCGAGATGGATGGCCTCGTCGGGCAGATCCGTGCCGCCGATCGCCGTGCTGCAGGCCGACAGGTAGGCGAGTTCGGCGTGCTCGAGATCCAGTTCGGCTACCTCGAGCACGCTCAGTGGTTTGTCCCACAGGTAGAGGCTGCCGGTTGACGGTTGCCGCAGGTTTTGCCCGCCGTGGCAGGCGAAATGTGCGTAGGCGTGGGTGCGCAGGTCGGCGGTTATCGCGGCGTGGGTGGCGGTGTCGGCGACACGGACCGTGCCGTTGAAGGAGGGCGCACGAGACACGAACTCGGCTTCCGCCCGGGCGCCGGGCAGGGGGCACATGGCCGGGCTGCCGGGAACCGGCGGGGTCTCCGGCATGCTGACCACGAGGATCCGTCGGTCGGCGGGCTTGACCGCGCTCGCGGTGTTCGCCTTCGCCAGCGCGCGCAGTGTCGGTGTGTAGGACGACACCACGCGGTCGATCACCGTGCGCCCGGCGGGAGTGTCGGCCGGGTCGTGGTAACCGGCGGCGTGCAGCGGGAGCAGGGTCAGCGATCCGGTCGGGCACCACCACAGTCGTGGCAACGGCTCATCGTGCCCGGTGTAGCCCAGCCGGGTCAGCACCGGCTCGGCGACAGTGTCCCACAACCATTCCAGGGTCGCGTGCACCGTTTGTTTGGCGCCGGTGGTGGCGAGGTCGCCGGGGTTTTCCAGCAGCTTCGACGCCCGCAGGTATCCCTCTGCCTGTCGTCCGGCCTCCACGTACGACAGATCAGGAAGCGGGACGTGGTCGACGTCGCGGTCCCCGTGCATGATCAAGGCGTCACATCGGGCTTCGTCGACGTTGAGCAGGACGACGGGACCGTCGGGCAGGCCCTCGCGGAGGGTGGCCAGCGGCGGGATCCGCAGGAGGTATTCCAGTCCGGGCAAGGCGCGTGCTTCGGCAAGCAACCGGTCCCAGTCCTCGGCCAGCTTGATCCGGTCGGACTGCATACGCTGGCTCGGGTCGCTCCACGGATCGGTCGTGGCGGCGGCCTCCGGTATGTCGGGCGCGGTCGTGGCCGCCAGCTTCGCCGCCACGGCGCGCAGGCGATCGTGCAACGCGAGGTCACGTTCCCGCAGCATCGACAGGTCGTCCCTGGTCTGCAGTGCCTGCGACCACAACACGGAGCGGCCCTGCTCGAGCAGTTCCACAGCCCGGCCGGGGTCACCGGCCTCCAGTGCCGCGGCGGCGGCCACCCTCGCCAGGCCTTCCCACATCGTCAGCCTGCGCTCGCGCGCGTCGCGTTCGATGCCGTGCCAGGCCACATGGGGCAGCAGCGCGACAGCGACGCCGAACGCCTCCGTCGCGGAGGACCAATCACGATGCCGGACGGCCGTCTCGGCCCACAATCTGGCCGCGGCCGCCCGATACGTCGGTGCGGCAGCGGGAGATTCGACCGCCGTTCGGTAGGCGGCGACCGCAGCGTCGACGTCGCGCCTGCGCTCGTGCAGCCTTCCCAGCGTCACCCAGGCCACCGCGACTCGCGGGTCACCGGCGGTCATGCTGTCTATCGCCCGTCTGGCCGATTCGATCGATTCGGCCGCGTCCGCGTCGTCCCCACCGCGGTCGTACCGGGTGTGCAGCACGGTCGAGAGGCTGAGGACGCACAGCGGGTACATCGAGTGCGTGACGTCGGTGATCGCGATCGCCTCCCGGACGAGTGCGACGGCCCGGTCCAGTGCGTCCCGGCTCGGACGCCGGTCACGGCGGGTGCGCAGCAGCCCCGCCAGGTTGATCAGGATCTCTCTCCGGTTCGGGCTCCGGGGCGCGCTGCGGTCCACCGCCTCGTTCAAGGCCGCGACCGCGGCGTCGAGGTCCGCGGTGTCCTGCTTTTCCAGGTACCGGAGGTGCAGCGCGGTCCCGAGGTTCATCAGGCACATCGACACCGCCGGGTGGTCCGCCGGCGCGGCCGCGACGGCCGATCGCCCGGCGTCCACGGCGGCGTCGAGGTCGGCGACAGAGCCGAGCAGACCCGCCCGCGTGCGTAGCGCGTTGGACAGGTTGGTCAGCATGATGGGCCGCATGATGTGCCCGGGATGGGCGTCCTCCGCCGCCTCGAACAACGCGTCGATGGCGGCGTTGAGGTCGGAGACCGTTCCGGTCCGATCGAACCGGGACCACAGTGCCAGCCCCAACGTCATCAGGTTGACCGCCGAGGCGACGTGCCAGTTGGGCGCGCGGGCGGCCTCGCGCCCCAGGTCGACGGCGGCGTCGAGGTCGTCGAGATCGCCGGTGGCCAGCGATCTGGTCAGCAGGCCGACGGCCAGTGCGGTGAACTGGGCACTCCGTTCGGCCGGTGTCGTGCCCGGCAGGGTCGTGGCGCGCTCCGCGGCCTCGATGGCCTCGTTCAGATCGGCGGTCTCCGCCAGGATGCTGTACCGGCCACGCAGTGCGTGCGCCAGCTCGGACAACGCGTTCGCCGTTATCGCGTTGTTCGTGCCCGCGGCGGCCACCCCGCGGCGCAGCACCTCGATCGACTCGGTCAGCACCCCGACGTCGCCGGTCCGCTCGAACCGCAGGGCCAGCAGGGTGCCCAGCGTGATCAGGGCGTATACCCGGTTGGCCTCCTCGTCCTGGGTGCGGGCGAGGACATCCCTGCCGATCTCGATCGCTTCGGCGAGCAGAATGTCTTGTCCGGAGTTGAGAAAACACAGGCGCAGCGTGCTCGCCAGGAAGATCCCGGCCGTGTTCCGGCTTGGGCTCGCCACTGGTAGCCCGTCAACCGCGACCCGCAGTAATTCGCTCGCCTCGGCGAGCGCGACCTGGTCGTTCGACCACTGCCCGTGAAGCGACAGCGCGATTCCCAGCATCAGGCCGAATTGGACCTTCTGGTCGCGCGATCTGACCGAAGCGAGGCCTGGCCGCAACATCGCGATCGCCTCGTCCAGATCCGCGATCGAGGCCGTGGCCTGGAAACGAGCCCGGAGGGCATGGCCGAGATAGAACCGGAACGTCGGCAGATCCGGGCTGTCCGGCCGGGCCCGGCCGAGCACCGACCGCAGCGCGTCGACGGCCTCGGTGAGATCGGCGGAGTCGCGGGCCCATTCGTACCGATCGGTCTGTGCGGCCGCGACATTACCCGCCAGCAGCAACGCGTCGGGGCTTTCCCGCAGGGCTGCCTTCCCCCTGTCGATCGCCTCGGCTAGGGCGCTTCTGTCGCCGTGGCGAAAAAAGCGGATGCGGAGCACCTGGATGAGATTGTTCACGAGCATGACCCGGTTCATCTCGGTCGCGTGCGCCAAAGCGGACCGCAAGGTCGTGGCCGCCGCCTCCAGGTCCGCTTCGGCACCGGTGTTCTCGTAGCGGGATATGAGCGCGTTGCCCAGGGTGAGGGTCACCGCCACCTTCGGAACCGCGCCGGGTGGCGTCGCCGCGTGGCAGGCTTCTATGGCTTCGGTCAGCTTCTCGGGGTCGCGCTCGGAGGTGGCTGTCGAGCTGAGGATCGCGGCAAGAACGCCGAGTATCCGATAGCGGCTCGAGTCGCCGGTAGCGGCGAGCGCCGAGCGGATCAGCCGGGTCGCCGTCTCCCTGTCGGCAGGCTCGCCCCTGGCGTCGAAGCGTTGCAGGTGCGCCAACGCGGTGTCCGCCTGCAGGTCGGGCAGCCGGGGGTCGTCCGTGGGCAGGGACTCGACGATCCGGCACAACGCGGCGACGGACTCGTCGAGGTCGGCGGGGTCCGGATTGCGGCTATACCGGAGGCTGAGTGCGTCCACGAGCGCGGACAAACACTGCGTCAACGCGGGGGCGTCGGGGGCAAGCTGCACCGTCGCCCGCAGCGTCTCGATCCGTTCGTCGAGGTTCGCGGCCTGGCCTGTGCGCAGGAAACGCCACCGCAGCAGTTCCGCCAGCTGCCAGAGCTGCTGGCCGCGGATCACCGTGTCATCGGGGATGTCCTGCGCGGCCGCTCTCGTTGTCTCGATGGCTTCGTCGAGCTCACCGTCATCGATCTCGCCGTCGGTGTCCGCCAGTTTGACCGCCTCGTACAGGACCATCGACAGGGCCGTGAGCATCGGCGTCCGACCGAGCGGACCGCCTGCGCCGGCCGTCTTCGCCTCACGAAGGACGTCCACGGCTTCCCGGAGGACCGCCTGACCACCGGATGCCCGGTACTGGCGGCGAAGTGCCTCACCGAGGGACAGCAGCGCGGTCCCCCGAAGCGGGCTGTCCGCGGGCAGAGCCGCCAAGGCCGCTCTTGCCGCCCGTGTCACCTCGGCAGGGTCCGTGCCTTCGGCTCGGAGCACGGTCGCCAGCGTGGCCTCGACCGCCCACCTCAGCGGGTGGTTTTCACCAACGGCCGCGTCGGCCTTCCTGGCCAGGGTGACGGCTTCGGCCAGGTCGGCCTCGTCGGGACCATCAGGTGTGGTGAACGCCGAGGCGTACGAGAACCGGGTCTGGAGCGAGCTTGCGAGGTTGAGCAGCGCGGGGACATGCGACTCGCTGCCCTCGGGGAGGTTCCCCAGCGCCTCCCGCAGGTACCGGACACTTTCCGCGATATCGGCGGCATCGCCCGTACGGACGAACCTGACGCGCAGGGCGCTGCCTCGCAACAGGAGCGCTTCACCGAATGCCGGGTCGTCCGGAGCGCAGCTTGCGAGGACTTCCCGGGTCACCTCGACGTACTCCTCGACCACGGCGAGCGGACCGCCGATATTGCAATGGGTCTCCAAGGCCAAGGCGAGCTGCGACAGGCAAGCGACGCGGTCCGGGTCACCGAGCGGCAGGGACGACGCCACTTCGCGCAGGTGCACCGTGCTGTCGGTGAGGTCCCGTTCCCGCCCTCGGATGCCGAACCGGGTAAGCAGCGCAAGCCCGAGGGGAAACCGGACCGCCGGGGCGATCGGGTGCTCGGCCGATTCGAATGCCGCGCGGCCCGCTGCGACGGCGTCGTCCAGATCCGCCTCGGCGGCCGTCCATTCGAAGCGCTGGTTCGCCAGCGTCATCAGGTTGAACAGGTGCGCCGGACGGTCGACCTCACCGCCGGCGTCGACGGCGGCTCGACATGCGGCTATCCCCAGGTCTGTCAGGACGGGGTCCGCGGCCGCCAAAGCGGCGTCGGTGATCACCGACGCGTAGAACGGTCCGAGTTGCGCGGGCGTGAGTCCCGCATAGTGGTTTTCCCGAAGCCAGCCGAGCACCGGTGGTGGCACCACACCCGGGAAGGATTCGGCGAGCGGAGCGAACAGCTCCGCGCAGACCTGGATATCAGGCCCGATACCGCCCGGCGGCAGGGCGCAATGCCGCAGCCAGTGCAGCATTCCGAGTTGCCGAAGCAGCTCGGGAGGCAAATCGGTACCGATGGCGGGCAGGACCAAACGAGCGGCGTCCGCTACGGCCTCGGGTGTGGTGACCTCGTCGGATTCGCTTGTTTCCAGGCAACGGAGGATGCGTTCCAAGAGCGAGATGCCCACTCCTCCCCTCGCCACCCACTACGGTGCGGTAGACGATTCAGGATGGCACAAGGGAGGGGCGAGGTGGCGGCATTCGACGAGGGACAAGCGCTCGTTCTGTGGTGCACAGCCATGTCGGATCTGCGCCAGGCCGCCGTCGCCGGCCGGTGGACCGACCGGCTGGAACGCGCCGCCTCCCGCGTGCGCGCGGGTGGCTCGGCGTTGGACGCGTGCCGACAGTTCGACCTGCTCGATGCCGAGTCGGCGGAGCCGACCAGGAGCGCGGGCACTCCCGACCGCATGCCCGTATATCCCGGCACGCGGAGCCCTCGTCCGCCACGGACCGGACGCGGCGAGTACAGCTGCCCGCGCAAGGTGTGCATGCGCCACGACCATCGAGACGACAACGGGCACCCGCCTGTCTGCGCCTTGTTCGACAACGAGCCGATGCTGCCGACGGGCGCGACGCCGTGAACCCCTTCTTATCGTCACTGAGCGGCAAACTCGCCGAACGATGGGTCGCGACCCTCGTGCTGCCGGGGGCGCTGTTCATCGCCGCGGCGGTGTGCGCGGCCCGGCTGGGACACCGCTCGGCGTTCGACCTCGTCTCGGTGACCGGGTGGATCGTGCGGGAGGCACCACGCCTGCCGGTCGCGGCGGCTGTCTTCCTGCTGGTCGGTGCCACGGCGACCGCCATGGCCGCGCAGGCGGTCGGCAGCCTGGCCGAGGCGGTCTGGACCAGACCGTGGCGCGGGCCTGCCGCCTGGCTCGCGCGGGGGCTGGTGGCCTTACGCGGCAGGCTCTTCGATCGAGCGGCGGCCAAGGCGGGGGTGGACCCGGTCTCCGCCTACCGTCCACGGCATCCGGCCTGGATCGGCGAGCGGTTCCGGCTGCTGAACGCCCGGATCGCCGGGCAGTACCACGGACTCGATCTGGGCTTGGTGTGGCCGCGCCTGTGGTTACTGGTCCCGGAAACGGTCCGCACTCCAGTGCAGGCGGCCGAATCCCAGTTCAGGTCGGCCACCAGGCTCGTCGGCTGGGGCGTGCTGTACCTCGGACTCGGGATCTATTGGTATCCCGCGGCGCTGGCCGGAATCGGCACCGTCGCGGTGGGGTGGAGCCGGGCCCGATCCACCACCGCGACACTCACCACGTTGATCGAAGGCACGGTGGACACCCATCTCGACACGATCGTCACCGCTCTCGGCCACACTGTGCCGGCCGCGGGCTTCACCGGCGAGCTTGCCCGCCGGATCAACGACCGGCTGGCCAAGGGCGACTGACCACCCCGAACGGTTCCAGCCAGAGGCCCACGGCCTGCGCGAATGTCCATATTGGACGGATACGGGGCGGCGGGTGGCGCGAGTCTTGCGGTATGAGAGTGCGTTGCGACTCTAGAGGCGACGGTTCCAGGGACTTTCGGCGCCTGCCCGTGTCGCGCTGCCGCCGGGTGGCAGGTCGAGGGTGTCGATCAGGCTTTGGTCTTCGTCGATGGCGTGGTGCAGATGCCCGATCTTGCCGGTGCCGCCGTCCGCGTCGGAAGCGCCGATGAGCTGCCACCTGCCGTCCTCGGCATCGTGCTGGACAAGCAGAATCGGCTCGCTTCGCTCGAAGATCTCACGGGTCCGGATACAGGTGGTGCGCAGAAGCCAGTGCCGCATCCACCAAGCCCGCCGATCGCGCTGCATGATCTGGTCGGCGACCCACCAGATGAACGGCAGGTCCTCATGGGCACGCGCCTCGTCCGCGGTCAGGTCCGGGCCACCCTCCGGCACCCGCTCGAACGGGTCGTCGGTCAGCGAGAACGCATGCCCGTCCTCGTGTTCGAAGACGACGGCGTGGAAGGTTCCGCCGCCAGGGTTGCCCGCGCCGATCCCGACCGACAGATGAGCGACATGCGGGTCCGACCCCGTCGTCCAGCCGGACGCGTACGACGCCAGCTCACCCTGCGGGCCGACGAACTCCCCGAACGCGCGGCGGTCCATTCCTGTCGCTGTCGGCACCTCGACCAGCGCACCCTCCAGCACCTGGATATCCACCACCGCAAGGTAGCCGATCATCGGCACGACAGGACGCGACTCGCGTCATGAGCGGACGTACGAAGGTCCGACAGCATGGCACGTCACTGCGGAGTTCCGGCGGCAAATTGTGTGGTCAGGGGCCGATCACGACCGTACGGTGAGCCCATGTACGCCGGGCTCACGGAGCGCATCGAGGCGAACCTCGCCGAACATGCCTGTCATCTGCATCGCCGTACCGACGGGATGACCGTTACGGAAACCGACGATCTGATGATCGCCGACAGCGGTATCGAAGGCGATGCCGGTACCTTCAACATCGTCGCGAACGCTTGTTTCGCGCCGGATGAGGTGAAGAACCGTCTCTCCCTCACGGCGTTCAAGCTGCGTTTGACCGGCCGCGCCTTCTCGTGGCGGGCCGGTCCGAACTCCGCGGACGTGCCGTTCGGCTCCGTCAAACTGACGGCCGGGCAAAGGGAAGCCGCGATGTGGTCCCACACCGCGGACATCCCCGTCCCAGGCCTGCACCCGGATTTGGAGATCCGCCGGGTCCGCACCCCCGAGGAACTCGCCGACTACGCCCGAATCCTGGCCGCCGGCTGGAATCCACCTGCCGTCACCGTTGTCGAATTCTACGATCGTGTGGTCCCGTCCGCCCTCGCCGAGGACTGCCCGGGGCACTATCTGATCGGTTACCACCATGGCGAGCCGGTGAGCGCAGGCGAGCTGTTCCTGCACGCCGAGGTCGCCGGTATCTACAACATCTCCACGCTGGCCGCCTTCCGGCGCCGGGGATTCGGCGGCGCCATAACGTTGGCCGCGGTGGACAGTGCTCGCGCCGCCGGATACGACATCGTGGCGACCCGAGCGTCCGCCGAGAGCGAGCCGGTGTACCGCAAGCTCGGTTTCCGTGCCGATGGCTGGTTCACTGAGTACCCCGTCCCGATTGTCCCGTTGGAAGACCGCGGCTACACCACGCGGGAGCAGCTGGTCTCCCTCGGCTTCGAACACGTCCACGTGGAAAACGATCGCTACGACGGCCCGCAAACCGGTGTCGCCGACATCTCCGGCGTTTCCCACTACTTCGTCAGGCTGAACAGTTTGTTCGAGGACGGCGATGAGTTCTCCGTCTGGCCGATCGACGACGAGAGTCTCGCCCTCGAACAGGAAGCCTGGCGTCTCTACGTGAAAGCGTGGGATGCGGGGGATCAGAAACCTGCGCGCCTCACTGAGCTCGAATCGCTGCTGGAGGCTCGCCGTACCACGCCGCCCGCCAGTGCACGAACGATATTCGCGCACTGGCGTTTCGACGAACGCGATGCGCGCCACGACGCTAACGGACCTACCTACATGATGCGCTGGCGCTAGTACTGAGGGACGGAAGTGGGGTGCCGGCGGTTGAGCAGCTGACGTGGGGAGCGTTGCGGTCGGTGGACTGAACCTGCGATCCGCTCCTGAGGCATCCCACTCTCACCCTCGGGATGAAGCCCGACGACATCGAAAACACACGCACATCGGCACATGCGCGCCTCGCGACAGCGCGGTCAGCGGCATGAGCGGACGTCTCGCTGCAGACAGGATTGTATCGACGTCTGACTGGCAGGGGTCGTAGGAAGCTCACCGATCAGCGCGTGTAGGCGCTCGGACCGTATTTGCCGCTTGGCCGTCTGCCCGGGAACAGCGGTGGAGACCAGCACTCAGCTTGACGGGATCTTCACGACCGTCACTTGGCCATCCATCAGGCATTCGATGAGCACCGACCCGCCAAGCGGGTGGATCCAGAAGTGCGGCCCGGCGTCCAGGATGTCCCGCGTATGTCGCACCGCGACATCCAGAGGCATGGTCACGGTCGGCATCAGGTAGTTGCCCCAGATGACGGCGATCCGCTCACTCCGTTCTGCATACGAGGAGAACAGCTCCGCCGCCATCCTGGTCCAGTGCTCCTCGTCGTCCCACCAGTGGCGGTCTTCGAACGGAGTGGCCCCGAAGTCGATCACGTCGCCGGTAGCAGCCGGAAACCTGCCCAGCGTCGCTGCCGCCAGCGCGCGGTTCTCCGCGAAATCCAGCTTCATCACCTGCCGGCCGTCACCGTCACGGGGGTCGTTCATGAAGTCCGGAAGGTATTCCGGACGGCTCCCATAAGAACTACCGCCGATCATACTTCCACCTCAACCACGTTGAAATGATCCCGCCAACGAACCTTATCGCTTACTTTCGAACCGACGCACCCTTACCAGGCGGAACGATCTGTCCCCGCCCTTCCCAGAACGCTGAGCCACGTCGAACCAGCGCAAGCCTGCCCAGACGGCGACGCCGCCAGTCAGCATGGCCTCCGGGGATGGCAAGGCTCACGAAGACTGTCCGGCCGGACACGACATCCGCGTGACACCCTTACACACGGGTGTGGCTAGCTGCGCCTAAGGCCAAGATCTCAGGGAAATTGTCTTCGAATTTGAGACCGGCTGCGGCGACCGGGCTGCGTGGGTTGGTTCGGCCGCCTGCCCGAAGTGCTCATCGCGGCATGAGCGGATGTTCGCGCAGCATGGATCTCGTCCCGGCGAAGGACCCGCGTGCGAAAAGGTCTTCGTCGGATTGGACCGAGACGACCTGGCAGTGGTCGACGCACGGCTCAGCGCAGGTCGACCTCGATCCCGTGCTCGGCGAGAATGGTCAGGAGATCCTCCAGAGTGGTCGCCGGACGCAGCCGATGCCGGTCGTAGCCGGCAACGAGGTGTGCTCGGGCGACAGCCGAGTCGTGCCACACCAGTCGAAACGGGGGCAGCGCGCCGAAGCCGCCGCTGAGGCAGTCGTCCAGGGCATCGAGGTTCCAGCCGAAGTACCCGCCGGGGCCGTTGATCGCCTCGCCGATCGCGCAGTAAAACCCTTCGATATCCGTCACGAACCGGCCGTCGAGGTCGTAGGTGGTGCCGGATGGCGGGTCCGGCGCACTGGAGTGGTGACCGAGCGCTACCTTGGCCCATTGGTGCCGGAGTTCCCGGCTGTAGGCAGCCCACAGGTTCCGTCGGGACGGCCGCCCAGCGCGCCGCTGGTCCAGGATGTCGAGGACCCCAGCCGGCAGTGGTTCTCCTGAGACCACGTCGATGCTCACGTCCAGGAGTCCGGCACCGAGCCGCGACGGGGCGGCCGCGCTGACCGTTCCCGACACCACCGCGTCGATCACGCGGCCGGCAGAACCATCGATGGCGACCATGTGGACGTCGCCGCGGAGCCAGCGGCGGCGCCGGCTGGCCTTGGGCGACTGGCCCAATGCGTCGAGCGCGGCCAGCAATGGGGGTTCCGGTCGGCAACCGAGGAGTCTGACCTGTGGTACCGGTGCCGCGGCCTGTTCGCGGAAGACGCCTGTGACGTCCTCGCAGACGCCGTAGGGCGTCCCGTCCCAGCCCTGGACAACGAACTCGTCGACGCCGCCGGGTCGTGCCACTGCATCCGTGCGGTCGTTGACATACACGAATCCGTCGAGGTCGATGTCGACTGTTTCCGGCGTCGTGGCGTTCGGCCGCTGCGCGAGCACGACGACATCGCACAGATCTTCCCCCCACGACGGGGGCGTAGGCGCTGTCAAAGAGACGTTGCCCAGCCAGGCTCGCTCGGTACCAAGTGCTTCAGCGGCCAGCCGGTCAAGGAGATCGGCGAGCACGCCGACCGGGGCGCACCCGACGAACGTGAACTGCTCCCTCGACCGGGGCGGAAGGTCGACGAACAGTCCTTCGATCTCCGCGCACAGCGCCAGCGGGACGTCGTCATAGGAGTCATCGAAACCGATGTCACCACAGAGCAGCCAGCGCGGGCCAGCCGGATGCTCCCATGTCCACCGCTGCTGCTCCGGTCGAAGACCGGCGTTGGGGTTGACCACCACCCCTACGACACTATCTGCAGGAGTGGCCGCGGCGGGCCCGATCGCCGTGATGGAGTCGTTGGCTCGCGCTGCCATCACGTCCGCTCATCGGCATGAGCGTGCGCTTGGCCTACTTTCGGCCGCCTTGCGGCAGAAGTGCACGCTTCCTTGGCGTGCCGTCCGGCGTTTCGGGTGTTGGAGCGGTGGGTGATGTGCCTCAAACTGGTTGAGCAGTCGCTCAAACCCGCCTATCCTCCCCTCTGTTGAGCAGTCGCTCAAAAGGAGAGAGGGTCAATGGCTGAGCGCATCGTGGTCGTGGTGGGCGGTGGGATCGGCGGCCTGGCCGCGGCAGTGGCTCTGCATCGGCGCGGTTGGCGGGTCTCGGTGCTGGAACGGGCCGGCGAGTTCACCGAGGTCGGTGCGGGTCTTTCGCTGTGGCCGAACGCGATGAGCGCACTCGCAGCGCTCGGCTTGGCGGAACGGGTGCGTGCGCTCGGTTCGGTGGAAACGGCGGGCGGTGTACGTGATCGCACGGGGCGCTGGCTGTCCAGGATGGACAACGCCGAGATCGCGCGGCGTCACGGCCAGCCGCTCCTGGTGGTGCGCCGGGCGGACCTGGTGCGGGCGCTGGTCGAGGAGTTGCCGGCGGAGTCGTTGCGGCCAGGCAGCGAGGTGCACACCGTGCGCCCGGATGGTGAGGCCGTGGTGGTCGAGCACCGGGGCGGGATCCTGCGAGCGGATCTGGCAGTTGGCGCGGACGGCGTGCGTAGCGAACTGCGACGGCAGTGGTGGCCGAGTGCGAAAGGGCCCCGCTATGCCGGCTACACGGCTTGGCGCATGATCACGGAGCCGCTCGCCGAGCTTCGGACCGAAGGCGCCGTGATCTGGGGGCGCGGCGAACGAATCGGTTACACCACGCTGCCGGGCGGGCGGTTCTACTGTTTCGGGGCCGCCACTGTGCCCGCTGACGGCGCCAGCATCGATGGTGAACACGCCGCGGTGCGGCGACGGTTCGGTGACTGGCCCGATCCGATCCCGGCGCTGCTGGCGGCGGTGCCCGAAGACAGTGTGCTCCGTCATGACGTGTACGACCTGCCGCCGCTGTCGACCTACGTGCGCGGCAAGATCGCACTGGTGGGGGACGCGGCGCACGCGATGGATCCGATCCTCGGGCAGGGCGCCTGCCAGGCTTTGGAGGACGCGGTCACGCTCGCCGACTGCCTAGACGCGACCCCGAACATCGGGGCAGCACTGGCTCACTATGACAGCTTGCGCCGACCACGGACTCAGGCGATCGTCCGCCGATCCGCCCGGCTCGGGACCGTCGCCCAATGGTCCTGGTCACCGGCGGTGATAGCCCGCGATCTGGCCACCAGGGTGGCCCCAGCCGCCGCGACCCTGCGCGCCATGGCGCCCATTCTCGGCTGGACGCCGCCCATACCGACGGCCGGGGCGGGGCTCTGATGCCCGACTGGACTTATCAACCGCTGCGCGGGATCGCGGCCGCACTGCTGGGAACACGCCGATCGCAGCGGGCCGCACTGCGGACCCTGGCCGCGATCGGATCGTTGCCCGGCGGCGGTCGGCTGATCGCCCGAGGGTTCGGACACCGCCACCCGCCGCCGCACCTGGCCGGCTCGGTCGCCGGCGTCCCGGTGCGCAACCGGCTCGGCGCGGTGGTGCCGCCCAGCACGGCCCGGGACGCGGTACGCGCGTTGCCCCCACTGGGGGCCGGGCTGATCGAGGTGGCACCGGTCGGTCTTGCCGACGTCCCAGTGGTGCGCGCGGCCGCCGCGGGCCGGCGTGTCCCGATGGTGGTGCACGCTACCGGGCCGGATGCGGCGGACGTGGTGACCGCGTTGGCGCGGCACGTCGACGCGGTCAGGACCGAGCACGACCCGAACATGGTTCACGTGTCATCCCCTTCAGTGGCGCGGGCCGCCCAAGCGCTGATCGAGCCGGCCACTGCGGTGCTGGCGACACGCGCGGTGCTGGTGCAGGCTGGCCCGGGCTGGTTCGCCCGGGTGACCGAGGCAGCGACACCCACCCATCCGGCCCCCTCGGTGCGCGACGTCGGCTGGGATCCTCGGCGGTGGCCGGCGTGGTGGTGGGGGCTGATGGTCGGCCTGGGCATGATCGGTGCCGGCCTGGGTGCCGCCGCGATCACCCTCGGACCGGTGCTGCTGTGGTACGACCGCGAGTTCCTGGGCATGGGGGTGGATCGGCTGCACGCGATCAACCACCACCTGGTGCATTTCCTGCAACACGACCGGATCACCATGGCCGGGACGATGGTGGCGATCGGCGTGCTCTACGTCGGCATCTCGATCGGCGGCATCCGGCGGGGATGGCCCTGGGCCCGCGAGGCCTACCTCGCCTCCGGGTGGATCGGGTTTCCCACGTTGCTCTACTTCCTGGGTTTCGGGTTCGTGGAGCCGCTGCACACCGCGGTCACCGTCGTGCTCTTCCCGATGTTCCTGGCCGCCACCCGACGCCGCCCGGCTCGACCACAGTGGAAAATACGATCGGAGGGACCGCAACGCCAGTGGCGCAGGGCACTGGTGGGGCAACTTCTGTTGGTATGCACCGGGATCGGACTGTTCATCGGAGGCGCGGTCGTGTCGACGGTCGGCTTGGCCGAGGTGTTCGTACCCAGCGACCTGGAATTCCTCCAGGCCGGGCCGGACGCGTTGCGCTCAGCCAACCCGCGACTGCTGTCGTTCATCGCGCACGACCGGGCCGGCTTCGGCGGGGCGCTGATGGCCGCCGCCACCGCGATCACCCTGCTGAGCGCGTGGGGATGGCGCCGGGGTGAGTCCTGGGTCTGGTGGTCCCTGGCCCTGGCCGCGACCGCGGGATTCCTCCCCGCGGTCCTCGTACACGGCACGATCCGATACACCGACCTCGGCCATCTGGCACCGGTCTTCGTCGGGATCGGTCTCGCCCTGACTGCCCTGATTCTCGCCCGCCCCTATCTGTGCGCACGCCCGGAGGCGGTTCGCGAGCCCGCGGCATCGAACCCGCCGGCGCGCACTCCGCCCTGGACGCCCTAGAACGCCTGGCAGTTCTCGTCGAAGTGATCAACGACCTCGGCCCGGTCGCCCGCCGCGCACTACGCAGCACACTCCGCAAGTCACCGACATAAAGAACAACCAGGTTGTGACGGATACGTGAACAAGTTCCTCACATCCGCACATCCGCTCATCGGCATGAGCGGACGCTGCTGGTTCGTTTGTGCCACCGCGTCTTCGACCGGTGCGGCTGCAGCGCTCGACGAGTTCCACGACCTTGGCGCACCACACCAACACGTGAAGGCGCGACGACGATCGGCGAGTCGCCAAGGCCCAGTCAGATGGCCCAGCGATGATCAATCTTAATCCAACGGCATATTTGCCACTATTGGCCAAGATCAATAATATTTGACCAGGTCACCACGCCAGGCAACGCCATCGCATTCGAGGGGCGGACCAGCGGCCGCAAGTACGGCACTATTACGGGCTGGATCCAAGACCGCAACACCTGGCTCGCCTGCGCGAACTTCTCCGGCCAGCCGGGCGACAGCGGCGGCCCTGTCTTCACCCACGACACCAACGGCCGGGTGTACGCGGCGGGGATCATCATCCTGCGCACCGGCGGGCACACCTGCTTCATGACGATCGACAACTTGCTCGCCCAATGGAACGCCTGGTTGCCGGTGTTCAGTGCGGTCTCGACACAGAGTTCCGCCACCCGGCCCGATGCCGGCCTGGCAGCCGACAGCACCGGTCCGGTCGGAAACCCGCTCCAGGGTCTCGTTGAACTCGAGCGGCTCGGCGGCTGAGCCCACCACGCCTGGCTCCATCCCGCGCCGCGTCGACCAGCTCGCCTACGCGGCCGGCGGAGCAGGGTTGTTCGTCTTGTACTGGTGGCCCGTGGGGAGCGCACGCTCAAGCTGAAGCCTGAGGCGCGGCATGCCGAACTTCCCGCCCGCTACGTCGTCTCGTCCAGGCCCGACGGCCTGATCGACTCCAGTGCCGGACCAAGGTCGTCGAGTTGCCGTTTTACACGCGCGGCGTCATCGTCGCGGCCTTGCTCCTGGTACAGCTCCAGCGCCTCCAGCCATACCTGGCTGGCCCGCTCGTGCTGTCCGAGGGCCGTGTGAGGGTGGCCCACGCGGTCGAGGGTGCTAGCGACCTCGTAGGTGTGGCCGAGGGTGCGGAACAAGATGAGGACCTGGTGATAGTGATCGAGGGCCTGCTGGTGGTCGCCGGTGCGGTGAGCGATGAAGCCGAGACTGTCCAGGGCGGCCGCCTCGCCCTCGAGGTCGTGGTGGCGATTCAAGGTGAGTGCGGCGTGGCAGTGGTCGCGGGCGGTGTCGAAGTCGCCCAGGCGCGCGGCGCACCAGCCCACCCCGTTGAGTGCGTCGGCTTCCTGCACCGGCTGGCCAAGGGCTCGGTAGAGGTCGAGGGCGTGCCGGGCGTGGTCCAAGGCCCGCCGGTCATCCCCCCGCAGTTCCCAGGAGATCGCGAGCGCCCGGTGGGTGTGTGCCTGTTCGGTGGGGTCGTGGTGGCGCATCGCCAGTTCGAGGGCCCTGTCCAGATGCCCGGTGGCCTCCTCGTGCAGGCCCAGCAGAGCACAGGCGGAGCCGAGACCCCGGTGGGCCCGGCTGCGGATGGCGGGGTC
Source organism: Amycolatopsis lurida (assembly GCF_900105055.1). Classification (NCBI taxonomy): domain Bacteria; kingdom Bacillati; phylum Actinomycetota; class Actinomycetes; order Pseudonocardiales; family Pseudonocardiaceae; genus Amycolatopsis; species Amycolatopsis lurida. Next base: position 280,635 of record NZ_FNTA01000002.1, on the reverse strand, counting down.
GGGCAGGTGTGCGGCGGCGTCCACCGCGGCTCGCCACACGGTGAGTGCGTCGCGCCGGTGCCCACGCCGGTAGAGGAAGGTGTCCAGCGCCCAGGCGAGGTGCCAGACGACGTGGTGGCGATCCAGAGCGGCGGCGGTGCGCTGGGTGGCCAGCTGGGTGGCGTACTCGGCCTCCAGCCACGCCAACGCGGCCGCGGCGTCTGACAGCGGGTGCGGGTGCACGCCAGGCGCGGGCGGGTCGGGCTGCACGAGTGCACGGAAGGGTTCCAGGAGACGGCCGGCGGCGGAAGCGGTGTGCAGGTAGAAGTCCAGCACTCGCACCAATGCCATCTCCCGCATGTTGTCGGGCAGGTCGTGGGCGGTGGTGGTGGCGTAGGCACGGACCAGGTCGTGCATCGCGTACCGGCCGCGCGGCTGCCGTTCGAGTAGGGATGCCTCTTCCAACGCCGACAACGCTTTGCGTGCACGGACAGACGGCAGGCCGGTGAGGGCGACGACCGCGGGCAGGGTGATGTCAGGGCCGGGGGATACGCCCAGCAGTGTGAACACCGTGCGGTGCTCGTCGGTGAGCCGGTGCAGGGACCAGGACAGAACTGCGGGCAGGCTGGCCGCGGGGTCGGTCTCGTGGTCGAGCATCTCGAGGCCGAGCTCGCGCAGTTCGGCGGCCACCTCGGCCAGCGGGATGGCCGGGCGGGTGGCGGCGTCGCGGGCGGTGATCGACAGGGCCAGTGGGTAGCCCTCGCACAGGTCGATCAGGTCGTCTATGGCGCCGGGTTCGGCGGCGACACGGTTTGCGCCGAGACGTGCGGCGAGCAGGGCGCGCGCCTCGTCATGGGTGAGCACACCCAGGGTGAAGTGCCGGGTGCCGTGCCGGTCGATGAGGGAAGCGAGCCTAGTCCGGCTGGTGACCAGCACGGTGCAGGACGGGCTACCGGGCAGCAGGGGGACGACTTGGTTGGCGGTGGCGGCGTTGTCCAGGACGATCAGCATCCGCCGGCCCGCGACCAGGCTGCGGTACAGCGCGGCTTGTGCGTCCGTGTTGGTCGGGATCCGGCCGGGGTCGACCCCGAGAGCGTCGAGGAATCCGCGCACCGCCACCGCTGACGCCATCGGCTCTTCACTGGGGCTGAACCCGTGCAGATCCACGAATAGCTGCCCGTCGGGGAACCGCTCGATGCGCTCGTGCGCCCACGCCAGGGCCAGCCAAGTCTTGCCGATACCACCCGCCCCGCCGATCGCCGAGATCATGACCGTGGCGGCGGCTGGTGTCCCCGAATTGGTCCCCGACGGTATCGGGTCCTCCTCCGGTTCGGCGGTCAGCGCGTGGTCCAAGCGGGCCAATTCGGTGCCGCGGCCGGTGAACCCCCGTGGTGGCACGGGCAACTGTCGGGGCGTCGGCTGCTCCGCCTTCGGGGCTGTTGCGCGCGTGATCGCCGTCGAGGGTGGGGCGAGGGCGGGATCGGTGTCGAGGATGCGCTGATGCAACACCTGTAGTGCGGTGCCGGGCTCGGTGCCCAGTTGCTCGATCAGCCGGGCACGCAGTTGCCGGTAGTGGGCCAGCGCGTCGGTGGTGCGCCCGGCGCGGTGCAGGGCCAATATGAATTGGGCGGCGACGCGTTCGTCCGTGTCTTCCTGTTCCGCCAGCGCGAACAGTTCGGGCAGCACCTCGGTATGCCGGCCGCAACGCAACGCGACGTCGACGCGGTCGAGCCGGGCGGCGACGCGTTCCCGCTCGAGACCGGCGCGCACAGCAGCCAGCCACGGGGTGTCCAACCCGGCAAACGGCTCGCCTCGCCACAGCCCTGTTGCCTCCTCCAATAGCGCCAGCGCCCGCGCGTCGTCTGCGCCGCGGGCCTGCTGTACGAGGTGACGGAATCGGAGCAGGTCCACCGCTTCCGGGTCCACCTCCAGCACGTACCCGCCACCCCGCCGCACGACCGCGACCTCACCCGCCAGCACCCGTCGTAGCCGCGACACGTAATTGCTCGCCACCGCGCGGGCCTTATAGGGCAACCGATCCGCCCACACACGGTCCAGCAGCTGCTCCATCGTGACGACCCGGTTCGCCTCCACCAGCAGAACCGCCAACACACAGCGCTGGCGCGCGTGACCGACCTCCACCACCCGGCCATCAACCCGCAGCTCGACCTGCCCGAGCACACGCAGCTCTGTCCCCACGATGCCCACCTCCCCAGGCCCCTTCCTACTCCGCCCGCACATCGCCTTACGACCGCTGATCAGACGATTGCCACAACGCGGTGAAGCCACGATGACTCAGGAGTCCACTGTTTCACCACGTCCGGATCTGCAGGCTGAGGCTCCTGTCAAGACGGATCTGTCCTGGTCGATCCATGTTCCAGCTGGGACCGGCCGTGGCATCCCCTCGGTAACGAGGGCAGAGCGCCGGTAACGGCCTTAAGAAACTCTTCGAAGAACGGAGCGCAATGAAGACACGCATGACCATCGCTACGGCCGTGACCACGCTGATCACCGTGCTGTCTGCTACGCAACCGGCGGTCGCCGCACCTACCCGTACCACGGCTGCTGTCTCCGCCGCACCGGTATGCGGAGAGCTGTGGAGCTCGAACAGCTACAAGGTCAGGTGCAGATCCTGGATCTGGGGTACTTCGTACTCGGCCGAGGGGGAATGCACCGACGGTACCCGATCAATTCCCAGGTACGGCCGCGTGAAGTTCACCGGACCTGCCAATACGTGGGGCGACTTCAGCGGATTCACCTGCGGGCCGGGTGAGTGGTTGGTGTACGGCAGGGTCGACATTCGTTGACGCTCGACGGGTAACACGTCGCCAGGGTGTGCAAAGGCGTGGATTACGCCTGTTTTCCGCTTGTGCTGGGTGGCCGCTACACCGCGTGCGGAGTACCCAACGGCAACGGTTGGATTCCGTCGCGATCGAGGTCGATCGCGACGGAATCAAGGAGGGATACGCGGTCAGCGCTTGCCTCGAGGACTGGTAGACATCCTGATGGCGTTAGTGAGGAATGATGCTTCCTCGTCGAAGGCGAGTTGCCTGGCCACATTAGGGCTACATCTCAAAGCTGAACCGCCGCCTGATCGCCAGCATCTCTGTTGACGCGCCGGAAAGCACGACTCCGCGTGTCTACTCTAACCAGTACTGCGACAAGTGCGCTGAGGCATAGCGCGAATCGCGTGTGTCGACAGTCGACAACCTGCGGTGGCGGATGAGATTCGACACCCTTGATGGGACGATTCACGTGACCGGTGAGACTCCGAAAACTCCACTGAGAACGAACCCGAACTCTCCGCACGAAACCTCACGAGAATGTCGTAAATGACATCATACGACACGATTGATGAGATCATGACATCATTCGTGAGACCCTACATGCCCTAAGGGATCCTGTACGCCGTCACCGGAAGTCACGCGATGTTGTGGCGAGTCCGCGCAGGTCCAGTGATTCGAAGTGGTCAGCCGCGAGGCTGGTGACGCCGTGGTGGGATTGGATGACGCCGTGGACAAGCAGCGCGGGTGAATTGCGCACGACCTTGTGTTCCCGATTCCAGAGACGTTGTGTCACGACGATGTTGAGCATGCCGGTTTCGTCTTCGAGGTTTAGGAAGGTGATGCCGCCGGCGGTGGCTGGGCGTTGTAGGTGGGTGACGGCTCCGGTGACCCAGACCGTGGCGCCGTTACCCGCGCCGGTGACGGCGGCAGCGGTGAGCGCGCCGCGGCCGTCGAGGTATTCGCGCAGGTACTGCATGGGGTGCTCATCCGGGGAGATGCCGGTGGCCCGCAGGTCGGTGGTGGTGATCTCGAGGGCGGTCATGCCAGGGAGGGCGGGGGCATCGAGGCCGGAGGCGATGCCGGGCAGGTGGGTGTCGCGGCTGGCGGAGGCGAGTCCGGCGAACGCCGCCGGGTAGTAGCACTTGACGTAGGCGGAGGCGTAGACCAGCAACGCGAACGACAGATGTCCTTGCCGCGCGCCTACCGGACCCCGCTGCAGGTGCGGGAACCACTCCCCCAGCTTCGTTCGCTCACTCGGGGTGAGGGCGACCAGCGACCCGACCCAGCGGGTCTCGAGCGCTACCACCGAGAGCTGTGTCTTCGGCTAGTCCGCTCGCTCCGTCGCCAGCTCTAGGGCGTCACGTTCGCCTTACCTCTCAATAGCACTCTCCTTCTGGGAGTCCTCGCCGACAGCAACAAACGGTGCGGCTCGGGATCCTCGGCCTCGCCGTCCTGGGAGGACGCACCTGGCACGTCGGCCGCGTGAAACTTCCGGCTACTGATCGATCCTCTGTTGAGCAGAACGTGCCGGCGACGTTCGCCTATCGGCACGCGATCATCGCTTCTCAGGTTGACCGTTTCCTGTTCGCGTAGGGCGTCGACGGGCCCTGCCGGGTCCTCACAGCACCGCCAGCAGCTCGGCGGCGGCGCGGCGACCGCTGTCGATCGCACCGTCGATGAAACCCGGCCACCGCTGGGCGGTGTGGGCCCCGGCGAAGTGCACCAAGCCCTCCGGCACGGCGAGATCCCGTTCGTAACGGGAGATCTGCCCGGCCCGGAACGTCGTCCAGGTGCCACGCGACCACTCGTCGTCCACCCACTCGTACGTGGTCGCGGCGACGACCTCGGCCTCGGGCGCGAACTCGCGCACCGCCCGCTGCACGTCCGCCACGTCGTGCCCGTCCACCCGGTCGTGCTCGGGCGCGAAGCACACCAGCACCACACCATCGGGCACCGTGTACATCGCGCCTACGTAGTCGAACCTGGTACCCCAGCCGTATCCGCTCAGGTCGTCCGGCACGTTGCGGGCCAGCGCCCAAATCTTCTGCCCCTGCCCGGCATGGTTCTCGGTGGAGATGGCCAGCTTCGCCGGGGACAGCGCGGGCGTGAACTCGATATGCCGCTGCACGCCGAGGGGAACGGTGACCAGCACTCGCCGCGCCGTGACTTCTCCGCCGTCGTGTCCGACGACGACGTGGTCCGCCTCCTGGCGAACCCACCGCACCGGCGTGCTCAGCAGGATGTCCGCACGGCTGTCTTCCGCCAGCGCCGTGGCGAGCGAGGCGGTGCCGTCGTCGAAGGTCCGGCCGAGCACGCTGGCCCGGACCATGCCCCAGACGGAGTTGCCCATGGCGGCGAGCCAGCGCAGGACGTCCAGTGCGGAGCCGGTGTCGGCCGAGGCGTTGCCGCATCCGCAGAACCAGGAGATCAGCAGTTCCCGAGCGTTGCCCTTCAAACCGGCTTCGTCGGCCCACTGGCGGATCGGCACGTCGAGGTCGGCCAGACCCTGTCCGGCCAACGGGCGGTCCACGTCGAGCCGCGCGCCGGCGGCGATCAGGGCGCGGACCGCGAGTTCCAGGTCCTCCAGTTCGGCGGGCGGCACCGGCAGCAGCGACTCCAGCACGCGGCCCCGGTCGGACCAGGTCATCCGGGCGGGTAGTTCGCTGTCGCTGACCGCGATCCCGTAGCGGTCGACCTCCTCGGTGACGAAGGTCTGCTCGGGGACGATCCACGTGCCGCCCATCTCCAGTCCGACCCCGTCGAACAGGTCGGTCCGGTACCAGGTGCGGCCGCCGATCCGGTCGCGCGCTTCCAGCACACGCACTGTCCGCCCTGCCGCGCCGAGATCGCGTGCGGCCGTCAGCCCGGCGAATCCCGCGCCCACGATGACGACATCGACTTCCGGAGAAACCATCGAACACCTGCCTTCTGTCAGCGTGCACGGCAACGTACGTGCGACGCCCCGCACCGGTCGATGGACGCGAAGTCCAATTCGGCCGATCAATGTGGACGCGGTGACGAATCCGGTGCACCCACACGACCGGTCTCGACGTAGGCGAGCGCGTCCCGGGCCTCCAGCGCGAGCCACAACTCGTAGCGCGCGGACGCGGTCGTCAGTGTCCGGCCCGTGAGCTGCTCGATCCGGTCGATGCGGTTGCGCACGGTGTGCCGGTGCACGCCGAGGCGCTGCGCCGTGACGTCCCAGGCGGAGTTGGCGTCCAGCCACGCCCGCAACGTGGCCAGCAGCTGCCCCCGCTGATCGGCGGCGTCGACCGGCGCCAGCACGGTGTCGGCGAACGACGCCAGCAGCTCCGGCGGCCCCAGGGTGAGCAGCAGTCTGCTGGGGCTGTGTTCCCCGGCCTCGGCGGGACGGCCAAGGCGCGCGCTGGTGGCCAGCAGTGCCCGCGCCTGCCGCAGCGAGACGGCCGCCGAACCCGGCCGCAGTGCCGCGCCGACGCCCGCCGGGCGCTGCGGAGCGAACCGGTCGAGCAGCGCGATCACGTCCACTTCGTCCACGACCAGCGCTTCCACGGTGTCCTCGGACCATCGCACGAGACCACCTGGCAGCACGAGCGCGAGATCGGCGGCCAGGTCGTCCGCTTCCCCCACCCCGGCCACCACCGCCAGGCCCCGCACCGAGGGCGAGGCCAGCCTGAACGTGTCCAGCAGGGACTCGGCCTTGTCGTCGGGCAGCCCGTCCAGCAGCCGGGCCAGCGCCTCCGCACCGGCTCGCCGTCGCGGTTCGTCGGCAAGGTGCCTGCGTTCCAGCTCCAGCGTCAGCAGCGACACCAGCGCGGCGTCCAACGTGCCCGGCTGCGGTTGGGGCGGCCGGGCAAGCAGCACGTGCCCGCGCAGCCGCCGGGCGCCGATCGGCCGCACGGCCACGGTCAGCCCGTTCACCGCGACCGACGCGCTGCCCAGCAGCCCGCGGCCGCCGACCTCGTCCAGCACGGTGCGCCCGGCGGCGAGCAGGGCGGGCGCGGACTCGCCGACGGCGACCAGTTCGCGGCCGAGCAAGTCGGTCACCACGGCGGCGCGACCGGTCGCGTGCAGCCACACCTTGAGGATCGCGTTCAGGCCACCGCCCGAGGTCGCGGCGACGGTCAGTCTGCGTTGCACGTCGACGGTGTGCTCCAGTGCGCGCCGGTCCTCGGCGGCCAGCGCGGCGAACACCGCCTTGGTGACCGCGATGAACGGCACCTCGTCCGGCACCACGAGCAGCGGCAGCCCGGCGGCCTCGGCGGCGGCCACCAGCTCACGGGGCGGCTCCCGGTGCGGCTGGCCGTGGCCGACGCCGAACGCGAGCGCCGCCGCGCCGCCCTCGACGACGTCCCCCACGAATCCCCGGCAGGACCGACGGTCCGTCGGCAGCACCACACCGGCCGTCATCAGCAGTTCCCCGCCGTGCAGCCACTCGCCGGGGCGGGCCAGCTCCGAGACGTGCGCGGCTTCGATCACCCTGTCGCGGCCGCCCTCCCCAGCGATCAGGGTCAGGCGGAGATCGCGCAGAGCGAGCAGGTCGGCGACAGTCAGCGGCATGGACGCAGTGTCCACAGCCACGCGAAAAGTTCAACCCCGCGTCCATCGACGCGGCCGGGCGGCCCGCCCTACCGTCCCCACACCCCGTGACCCACATCTCAGAGCCTGTGGGCGGTGGCAGGGCACGCCCTGCCGACGTCGATCGCGGACGCGGGTTCACCAATACGTAGCGGACACCGCTGGAGGCCCCCGCCGTGATCCAAGACCCCGAAAGCCGGGCGGTGCCCGAACCGCCCGCCGCACCCGAACCCGCCTCCGCCCAGGCCACCCGTATCGAGACGCACGGTATCGACGTCATCGGCGACGAGGAGCGGCACGGCCGGGCGCGCGATCTGTTCGGCGTGTGGGCCGCGCCGAACGTCAGCTACCTCAGCCTCGTGGTCGGCGGCGCGCTCGTGGTGCTGGGCCTGAGCCTGTGGCAGGCGCTCGGCATGATCCTGGTCGGCAACCTGTTCTGGCTGCTGGTCGGGCTGATCTCGGTCAGCGGCCCGGCCGCCGGCACGCCGAGTTCGGTCATCACCCGTGCCATCTACGGCGTTCGCGGCAACCGGGTGCTGGTCACGTTCAACGGGTCGCTGATCTCCGTGTGCTACGTGGCGCTGAGCCTCTCGGCGGCGTCGGTGACGGCGTTCAGCCTGTGCACCAGGTTCGGCCTGGAACTCGACACGATGGGCAAGGCGCTGGTCATCGTCGGCGTGGCGGCGGTGACACTGGTGATCAGCGTCTACGGGCACGCCACGATCATCAAGCTGTACCTGCCGCTGGCCGTGGTGCTCGCGGCGGTGTTCGCGGTACTGGCGTTCTTCGTGCTCGGCGACGCCGACTGGAGTCACCGGCCACCGCAGGAGCTCCAGGGGCTCGACCTGGTGGCGGCGCTGGCCGCCGGGCTGGCCATGGTCTCCTCCGCCCCGCTGTCCTACAGCACCAGCGCCGACTTCGCCCGCTATCTGCCGCGCACCACCAAGCCGTCGGCCATCGTCGGCTGGACGGCGGCGGGCGCGTACCTGCCGAGCGTGCTGTGCACCGCGCTGGGCGCGATAGCCGCCACAGCGCTGGACATGAGCGATCCGCAGACCGCACTCACCGGCGTGCTGCCGGGCTGGTTCTCCCCGGTCTTCCTGATCGCCATGATCCTGGGCGCGATCGCCAACAACGCGCTGATCATCTACAGCTCGGGGCTGGCGCTCCAGGCGATCGGGATGCGGATCCGCCGGTCGCGCAGCGTGCTGTTCTACGGCACGGTCAGCATCCTGCTGACCATGTACGCGCTGCTGGTCTCGAACTTCCTGGACACGGTCAGCCGGATGCTGCAGATGATGGTGGCGGTGCTGGCTCCGATCATGGCCATCTACGTCGCCGACGTGCTGCTGCGGCGCAACCGGTACGACGGCCACGCGCTCGGCGACCTTCGCCGGGGCGGTCCATTCTGGTACCGGGGCGGGGTCAACTGGGCTGGTTTCGCCGCGCTGGTGGTGGGCGCCGCGCTCGCCGTCGAGTGCCTGGCCGTGCCCGGTGTGCACATCGGGTTCCTTGCCGAGCTGGCAGGCGGGATCGACCTGTCGCTGCCGGTGGGGCTGATCGTCCCGGCGCTGATCTACGTCATCGCGATGCGTTCGTCGTTCGACCCTTCACCCAAGGAGTGACATGAGCAAGCCGGAACGCGTCCACTACCGGGGCGGCCGGATCTTCACCGCCGACGAGCCCGCGTGGGCGGAGTCCATGATCGTGAGAGGGGAGTCGATCGAGTTCGTCGGCGACACCGCGACGGCGGACGGGATGGCAGACGGCGCGCGGCTGGTGGACCTGGGCGGGGCGTTCGTGCTGCCCGGTTTCGTGGACGCGCACACCCACCTGCTGGGGATGGGCGAGGCACTGCGGCAGGTCGACCTGTTCGACGCCGCCGACGTCGCCGAGATCCAGTCCAAGGTCCGGGAGGCAGCGGACGCCGACCTCGATGCGCCGCGCGTCCTTGGCCGAAGCTGGCTGTTCGGCGCGCTGGACGGACGCGGCCCGGAACGGGGCCTGCTCGACGCCGCCGTGCCGGACCGGCCGGTCTACCTCGTCGCCAACGACCTGCACTCGACGTGGGTCAACAGCGCCGCGCTGCGGGAGCTCGGGATCACCGCGGACACCCCCGATCCGATCGGCGGCCGGATCGGCCACGACGAGGCGGGCGAGCCGGACGGCATGCTGTACGAGGCGGCCTCGTTGCAACTGGCGCGGCGTTTCCTCGACGCGGCGCGCAGCGACGACGAGCGTGACGCCGCACTGGCCTCGGCGTTCGAGCGGTACCTGTCCGACGGGGTGACCGGCGCGGTGGACATGGGGCTGGGGCAGGACGATCTGGACGCGCTGGAGCGGGCACTGGCCCGCAGCGGCGGCCGGTTGCCGCTCAGAGTGGCAGGGCACTGGCTGATCGAACGGACCGGCCGCACCGAGGACGACCTGCGGCAGGTCCGGCAGGCGGCGGAACTGGCCGGGCGGCTGTCCGGGCCGTGGCTGCGGGTCACCGGCATCAAGCTGCTGGTGGACGGCGTGATCGACAGCTGCACGGCCGCGATGAAGGCCCCGTTCGCCGAAGGCAGCCACCCCGAGCCGATCTGGGACCTGGCCGCGCTTTCTCCTGTCGTGGCGGCCGCGGACGCGGCCGGGTTGCAGGTGGCGCTGCACGCGATCGGCGACGAGGCATCGGACATCGCACTTTCCGCACTGGAGCACGCGATCGAGGTCAACGGGCCGCGCGACCGGCGGCACCGCCTCGAGCACGTCGAGGTGGTGACCGAGGAGAACGTACGGCGACTCGCCCGGCTCGGTGTGGTCGCGTCCATGCAGCCGGTGCACGCAGACCCGGCGATCCAGGACAACTGGCGGGCGATGCTCGGCGACGACCGGGTCCGGCGCGGGTATCCGTGGCCGGAGCTGACCGCCGCCGGCGCGGTGCTCGCGTTCGGCTCCGACGCACCGACCGCACCCCACCCGCCGCTGCCGAACATGTTCATCGCCACCACCCGGCGATCGGCGGCCGACCCCGGGCTGCCGCCCAACATCCCCGAGTACGCCCTGCCCTTGGCCGACGCGCTCGCGCACGGCACACGAGACGCCGCGTACTCGTGTCGGTGGGAGGGATTGACCGGGCGCCTGACACCGGGGCTGGCGGCGGACTTCGTGGTGCTGGACCATGATCCGTTCGCCGAAAGCGCAGACTCGTTGTTGCGGACGAAGGTCCGGTTGACCGTGGTCGCGGGTGAGGAGCGTGTCGGAACGCTGTCCTGATCCGCGTGCCAGGCTGTTTCCGGGAGATGCGACGGCCGGTCAGCGGGAGAGGCGGAAGAATCCGCGCACTTGCTCGATCAACGAGTCCGGCTGTTCCAGGGCGGCGAAGTGGCCGCCTCGCGGCAGTTCCTCGAACCAGCGCAGGCCGGTTAACCGCAGTTCGGCCTCCCGCCGCGAGGGGCGGGTTATCGAGAGCAAGGCGAAACGTGGCGCGGCAGAGTTGACGACGGAGCGAGCGGACTCGCCAAAGACACAGCTTCTCGACTGTCACGCCTGAAGGGAACGTCGGTTGGTGGAAGCCGCTCGACAGAACCGCCACCGCGGGTTCGATCGCGCACGGCAATCCGCCCGTCAAGTCTGCGTCATCAACGTCACCGGATCCGCTGCCTGCAGTATCGTCGGCACCCTGCTCGGTCGGCACCTCACCATGCGCGGCCTGGGAATCGGGGCCGCGGCGGTGCTCGGCACCGGCGGAGGCGTCATCGTCGGTGCCGCGGACGCCGCCTGGGTTTGACAGACCCGCACCCAGATCTCCAACCCACAGTCTTCACCGAGGTTTTGGTGTGGGACGTAATAAGTTGATTCAGCACGTGCCGGACCTGTGCGCGCGGATCCCGTGGCTAGTTGACAGGACCGCGGCGTTCGAGGAAGCGGAGTCGTGCCAGACGCCGTTGCGCCGGACGATGCCTTCAGGGGCATCACGGCGATCGGTTCTCCTTGTCGGTCGGTTCCTTCGGAGCGGCCGTTTCGCAGGGCCGCACCATCGACAGGGAGACCTCGGCAACCGGGAAGGAATCGGCTTCCCGGCCCGCCAGAGTTCTCGGACGCTTCAGACGGCGAGGATCACGGGGATCCCGCTCCCCCGGCCCGCGCCTCGGCGGCGGTGTACTCGACCCTGATCACGACCGACCGCTCGTTGGGCACGGTGAACTCGCTGTCGGGCACGACTTCCATCCGGCCCGCGACGTTGTGCAGGCGCCTGGTGACGTCGTCGATGCGGCCGGCGATTACCCGCTCGTTCCGCTCCGGGCTACCGGTCTGGCTCGCCCGGCCGGTGATCCGCACCGGTTTCCGCCCGGAAACGATCAATTCACGCACCGGCGCCGGGAGGGACGCCCACCACTCGTTCACCCCCAGAATGCCGTCGTTTCCGGACCTGAACCTGCCCTCGGCGGAATAGAAGATGGTCTTCATCTTCGTGATCTTCGGCGGGATCCGCACCCGGAGGTTGACCGCGAAGCTGCATGTGACCGAGGTGGTGCCGCTCACCGTCATTCCGACCGCGTGCGAATTGGCCTCGCTCACCGCGTAGCTGCCGCCCGTGGTCACTGATCCCCCCACTCCGCCCGGGGAGGCGGCTCCGGTCCCCGATCCGGTGAGCGTGGTGGTCGTCGTCCTCGTTCCGGTGTCCGTCGTGGTGGTGGACTGGAGCGCCCGGAAGACGACGCTGACCGTCAGAGTGCCGGAATTCTCGCCGTCTCGTGAAGTGATGGTCGGAACCCCTTCGAGGTACCCGGCGGCACCGATCGTGCCGCCGGGAGTGGTGTTGACGAAGGCCACTCGGCCTTCCGGTGTCACCGTGAAGGGCGCCGAAACCCAATAGTCGATGGGACCACCACCGGCGTGGATGTGCCGTTCGTTCGTGCCGTAGAGCCGGCCGGGTTCCTGGACGATGCCGTGGTGGTGCCAATACCAGGGCAGCCGGAGCAGCACGGTTCCCGTCGCTCCGGGATCGACTTCGACCGTCTCCGTGGCGTTGCTGAGGAACCAGGCCGGATGACTGACCGAGCGGTTCCCGTCGGCGACGTCGACGGACGCGTTGGCGTTGACCATCACGCTGCTGTCGTTCGTCCCGCCCCAGCCTGCGAAGGTACCTCGCTTGTTGACGTCGCGCTGGACGGTGAGCCCGGGCTTCTTCGCCCCGAGATAAGCGGTGACGGCTTTGTTCCCGGCGAGGCGTTGCAGGTTCGCCAAGTTCGCCACGCCCGGCAGCACACCGGGCGGGAGCTTGTCTTCCGTGGCCCGGGGACGAGTGCTCCGGTCGCGGGCCGGACCGGACGACCCGAGTCGTTGCCTGTCGACTTCGCGCTCATTCATGAATGCGACACCTCGCCAACGTGAATTGCCGGAGATCGAACTTCACGCACGTTCCCGCAGAACAGCACAATACCGTCACACTGTTCGGGGCTCGCCGATCTGCCGGGGCGTCACAATGGGCACCATCGGCTGCCCTGTCGGGCAAACGCCACCCGGACGGGTCACTTTCAAAGGAACACTTGACTGCCGAAGAACGGCCGGAAAAACCATGCCGCTCCGCGTTCGAGTCCTCTTGGACCACCATTGCGCGAGCCCGGATGGCCGGACGAACTGGACGCAGTCCGTGTCGTCTACACCCGCGGGTACGACGCCATTCCGGAGGACATTTCGGAGGCGGTCATCGGCGAAGTGCGCTACCTGCTCACCGTCCAAGCGGGCCCGACCTCGACGACCGTGGGCGGGGAATCCGTGGCGTTCGCCAGCCCAGCCGCGACGATGCCGCCGGCCTGGACACGGGCGGTCGATCGGTACCGGCTCCACCGCGGGGATATGCCGTGATCTTCGGCAACACCATCGCGATCCTTCGGCCCGCGATCGGCCGGGACCGGTACGGCTCGAGGAAGCACCTGGGCCGCTATGCAATGGGCAACCAGCAGCGACCACAACCACCAGGAGCGCGATACCGTCGACGACGCTGGCGTCGGTCGACACTCTTCGTGTTGGGCACATGGCTGAACGCAGATTCACGGCACCGGAGCCGTGGCGGGACCTACGCCTAACGATTACTCGAGCCCGTCACCAGCACGTCCGGGGCAAAGTAACGCTGATGCTGAACCAACGACCTTACGGCCGTGGCTTCTTTGGATGACGAACACGATGTGCTGAAACCGGTCGAACGTGAGCTAGTCGATCACGTCGGGCGGGAGCTAGTGCTTGACCTGGCCGGTGATCAGGCCATCGATGAGGCTGCGACGCACGCCTGGGGCGCGTCACGAACCGTGCGGGCGTCGGTGGTGAGGAAAGTTCTCCGGGAACGGTTAGCGCCTGACCCCGATCCTCACAGGCTACGAGTGCGCGGAGTCCGCATCGCTGGTCGGCTCGATCTGGCGAACATCACCAGCACCGTTGCGATCGAACTCCACGACTGCCTGATCGACGAAGGTTTTGGTACTCCGCGGCGCAGAATTGCCAGCCCTTGTCCTGGTCGGCTGTCGGACCGAGCACTCGACAGAAGTTCCTTTAGACGCAGCCAGGCTCACCACCCATGCGCTTTCCCTGGAAAGGGCGCTCGGAACAGCTGGGCTAGGGTGATCGAGTGACAGATGCAGACAGGGATCCGGACGCCGACGCTCCCCGTCACGACGCGCTGGTCGTGGCAGAATATGTGGGCCTACGCTCGGAAATCATCAAACTCATCGAGCTCCAGTCACAGCTTGTTTCGCTTGCCGTGGTGACCGTAGGCGCCGTGCTCGGTGTGGCCGTCCAGACACGAAGTTCCGGCTTGGCTTTCGTCTACCCGGTGCCGGCGCTCATCCTCGGCATTACTTGGCTCAATCACGCACATGCGATCAGCCGGTGCGCCCTGTACCTTTCGCAAGACTTCGAACCACACCGCGGGGGCGGGGCATTGGGCTGGGAAGGGTTCGTCCGGAGGAATCCGCTCCGGTTCGGCATGCTCGGGTACTGGGGTGTCCGATCAGTGTTCATGGGTAGCTCACTCGTGGCCTTGGTCGTCGGCTGGTCCCTGATCCGAGAACACACCCTCCTGATCATCGCCGGCGTGATTTCCACTCTCATAAGCTTGGGCACTGTCGCCCTGTTCCTGTTGTGGCGCGAATCGTCCCCGCGGAAACTGTTGGCCGAGGAGTCGACCAAGACGGCAGTTCCGGGCGAATGATCGGCTACTACGCACATCATCTTGGTGCCGGCCACATCCATCGGGCCGCCGCGATCGCCGCCGAGGCGAAGACTCCGGTCATCGGCTTTTCCACCAAGCCGGCGCCAAATGGGTGGACCGGCCGATGGATCCAGCTTCCCGACGACGCCGACGCCATCGACTCCGCGGCTACCGATATCACCGCAGGCGGAACGCTGCACTGGGTCCCATCCGCTCACACGGGGCTGCGTGACCGGATGGGACTCATCGGGAAGGAGCTCGCCAAGGGCGAGATCCGGGTCATGGTCGTCGACGTATCAGTCGAAGTGTCGGTTTTTGCGCGCCTGCACGGGATTCCCGTCGTCGTCATCGCGCAGCCAGGTGACCGCGACGACCGGCCGCACCGGCTCGCTTATGATCTCGCCGAGCGGCTGCTGGCGCCATGGCCCCATTTCGCGGCATCGACGTGGCCTCGGCGATGGCTTGACAAAACCGTTCATTTAGGCGCCCTCTCGCGATATGACGGCCGGCCCCCGGCCACGCCCGAACCCGGCCGACGAGTCCTCGCCCTGTGGGGCTCAGGTGGGCTGGACATCAGAGCACAGGACGTGGGTGCTGCGGCGGCGGCCACCCCCGAATGGCATTGGGATGTTCTCGGGCCCCCCGCCTCCGGCGCGGCGGATCTCCCCAACTTGACCTGGCACGGCTGGGTGGACGACGTCTGGTCCAGGTTGAGCGCCACCGACGTTGTCGTCACCCACGCCGGTCAGAACGCGCTTGCCGAGGTAGCCGCAGCCCGGCGGCCTGCCGTAGTGATCCCCCAGGAACGACCACACAACGAGCAGCATGCCACCGCTGCGATGCTTCACCAAGCCGGCATTGCCGTCGTCAGGCCAGACTGGCCCGAGCCGGAACAATGGCCACGCGTGCTGGAGCGAGCGAAGATCCACGGCGGCACCGAGTGGAGCCGATGGTCACCCGGTGACGGCGCCGCGCGTGCGGCGTCGGTACTCGACGATCTAGCGAACGCGCACCGTTGAGTTTTGACCGGCACGACCCGAACTGCGCGACCAGACCCGTTAGCGAATGCGGATACCGGTGAAGGGCACATATTCCGAGGCCGGCTCAGAAGCCCGTAGCGTCACGGCACCTGGGCAGTGAGCATCGAACAAGCCGACTGAACCCCTCTCTGTCGAACAACCCATGGACCGGAGACGGGGCAACACCAGGCAAACGGGATGGCATCAGGCAGCACAGCATCCTGATGCTCAACAAGAATCTCCTCGACCACCAGCTCGGCTGGACCGACGACGACATCGAGGAGCGTTCACGCATCCTCGCCGAACGCGTCACTCAGATCTGGACTCGCCCAAAGCCTCAGTGAACACTTCCAACGGCCTGGCAACGAGCGGATAGGAGTTCGTGCACCTGGCGCACAACATAAACCTGAGTCGAGCCGGCGTGCCAACCCGAAGGTGACCATGGATCGAGGCGTAGGTCACTTGAGCAGGCCGAGGCGGTGCGCGGTGGTGGCGGCCTGGACCCGGCCGGTGACGCCGAGCTTGCCGAGAATGCTGGACACATGTGCGCCCGCGGTCTTCACCGCGATGAACAGACCACCGGCGATCTCCCGGTTCGTGCGGCCGTCAGCGAGCAGGCCGAGCACTTCCAGTTCGCGGGGGGTGAGGCCGAAACGATGCTCCTGCGCGGGTTGGTCGAGCGGGGTCCTGGTCGCTTTGGCCAGCCGACGCGGCGCCCGGAAACGGCGATCATCGGGATCGACATGGGTGACGGACGCTGGACCACCCCCAAGGCATGTGCGCGATCACCAGTCCAAGGTGCTGTCTTCGCTGACCGAATTCAGCGGGGTCACCGTCGCATGGCCCTGACTGAGCAGATGGGCGTCGCTGCCCGGCAGCAGTTCTCCCTCGCCCGTGACGGCGGTGAGGGTGAACGCGCCGTCCTCGCCGTTCTGAACGTGACTGCGCACCGCACCGAATTCGGCCAGCCCGGTGCGCTTCACCGGTCCTGTCTCGGCACGATCGGGCACGTTGAGGTTCAAGACGGTGCCGGCGGGCAGTCCCGCGAGCTTGTCGAACAACGTCGCGGCGACCGAGACGGCGGTGTCCCAGTGGGGTCGCGGGCCGGGATCCAATCCCACGTCGAGAGACACCGCGAGAGCCCTGGCGCCGTTGATCGAGGCGGTCAGTGCCGCGCCGACCGTGCCCGAATGCAGGATCGCGCGTCCGACGTTCGCCCCGTGGTTCACTCCGGACAGGACGATTTCCGGTGGATCGCCGAACGATCCCTGCGCGGCCGCCAAGGCGATCAGCCCGGGGTGCGCGGAGACGGCGAACACCGGGATATCGGGCAGGCCGGGCAATTCCCGCCGTTCGACCGCGACGCGGCCTTCGCCGCCGGCGCCGGTCAGGCCCGCACTGGTTCCGCTGGCCTCCGCCGCGGGCGCGGCTACCACCACGTTCCAGCCGTGGTCCGCCGCGCCGCGGGCCAGCGCCGCCAGGCCCGGCGAGTCGATACCGTCGTCGTTGGTGATCAGGGCGCGCATCAGGACGCCTCCCACGGCTTCAACCGTACTCGCCCGGTGAGTTCACGCACGGCCTCATCGCTCCCCGAACCGAGACCGTGCCGGGTCACATTGATCGCGCCCGCCGCGGCCCCCAGCTTCACCGCGTCCTCCAGAGACCGGCCTTGTGCCAGGCCGACCGCGAGCCCCGCGGTCATCGAGTCTCCGCCGCCGCGGGTGTCGACCGGGGTCAGGTCGGGTGACTCGACCAGGACCAGCCGTCCTTCGAGGTAGGCGAGCGTCTCCTCGGCCGCGCGGGACACGACGACGGCCCGCGCGTTGCCCGACGCCAGCTCTCGGCAACCGTCCGCGAGATCGGTCAGCGAATCCGATTTGGCCAGCCCGTCCTCGACCATCTCCTCGTGGCTGACCTTGATCACCGCCGGCTCACCCGCGAGCGCACAGGCGAGCCGCTCCCCGGACAGGTCCACCACGACCGGAGTGCCGTGGCCGCCCAGATCGCGGGCGAGTCGCTCGTACACCGAATGTGGCACGGGCACGTCGTCCTCGTCCGGCCCGCTGAGGATCGCCACGTCCGCGCGCAACGCCTGAACCAGGGTCAGCTCGTACAGATCGTCGAGTTCGTGCCGGGTCAACGCGTCGGCGGGCATCCTCACCACCTCGTCGCGACGGCCGTCACGCCGATCGTGCACGTAGGCGCCGTTGCGGGCAGCGACTTCACGAACCTCGGCAGTCACGCCTATCAGATGCCGCAACACCCGTCCCGTCTCCCCGCCGAGCGCGCAGCACAACACCGCCTGCCCGCCGAGGGCGTCGATCATCCGCGACTGCCATACCCCCTGTCCGCCCGCGTGCACGTGGACGTCCGGCGCCCCGTCCAGTTCCTCCACCGTCACCGTCAGCTGCGGAGACGGTGCGAACACCGCCACTCGACCCTCAGTCATACCGGTCTATTTACCCATTTCGCCGGATTCCACTCGTGACTCCGCGGAGTGCCGGTGCGGTGCCCGGTGCGGTCACCGCCCCGGGCACCGCGACCGGTCATTCGGCCGCCATGCGCTCCCTCAGGCTTCGGGGGCGCATGTCCGTCCAGACCTGGTCCACGTGGTCCATGCACTCCTGGCGGGTGCCCGTCTTGCCATCGGGACGCCAGCCCTCGGGGATCTCCTTGTCCGCGGGCCAAAGCGAGTACTGCTCTTCGTCGTTGATCAGGACCTGGAACGTGGTGTCGTCGTCCATCGGTTCTCTCTCCCTAACTTGCGGTGGTTTCCACTTCGGATGGTTCGGACGTGACGGAAAGCCCGCGCAGCGTGCGGTTGAAGGTGGTGAGCAGCGTGACGACCGCGATGGCGCCCGCGCACGCCAGAACCGCGGTGGAGCCGGGCAGGAGCTCGACCAGCCAGCCGCCCAGCGCGGGGCCGAGCGCGGCGGCCAGGCCACCGGTCACACCCAGCACGCCGCCGAGACGGCCACGCAACTCGTCGGGTGTGGTGAGCAACTGGTAGGTGCTGATGGCCGTGTTGGCGGCGGGCGGCAGGAAGGCGATTCCCGCGAACAGCAGGCCCATGAGGTATCCGCTGTGCACGAAGATCGCGAGCGGTGTCAGGACGGTCAAGGCCCAGAACACGCCGGCGATCAACAGATACGGGCTGAATCTGCGGTACAGGACGGGCGCGGCCAGCGCACCGAGTACCCCGCCGCCGCCGAGCATCGCGGCCATGACACCGATCTCCCCGGAGGGCATGCCCCGGCCGTCGGCGAGCACGATGATCACCAGGTAGTAGGCCGAGAAGAACAGGTTGAGACCGATCACGCAGAACGTCGTGACGCGCAGCCGAGGTTGCCGCCACACCCACTTCAGTCCTTCCGCGATCTCCCTGCCCAGATGCGCGGGCGGCCGGGAAGCGGTGGTCCGGCGGACCGGGAGGCGGACGAAAAGCAGCGAAACGAAGGCGAAGAGGTGGGTCACGACGTCGAAAACGAACGGCACGAACCGGCCGAAGGAGAACAGGAACCCGCCGAGCGCGGTACCCGACAGCTGCCCGGCGCTCGTTCGCGCGGCGTTCAGCGAGACCGCCGACGGGACCTGGTCGGCCGGGACCAGCAGCGGCAGGCTCGCCTCCTCCGCCGGCTCGAACAAGGCGCGGCAGACCCCCATCACCACCGCGACGACGACCAGGAGACCGACTCCGGCCGTGTCCCACCACAGCGTGAGCACGAGCGCGGCGGCCGCGATCGCCTGCGCGGCCTCGCAACCGAGCATGATCCGCTTGCGGGACCAGCGGTCCGCGAGCGCGCCGGCGGGCAGCCCGGCGACCAGCTGGGCGATCGCCACCGCGCCGACCACGAGTCCGGATTGGACACCGGAGCCGGTGATCGCCAGCACCACCAGCGGAAAGGCGATCATGGTGGTGCTGAACCCGGCCTCGGAGACGACCTGCCCGGTCCACAGGAGACGGTAGTCGCGATTGTTCCGCAGCCCGCTCACGTCTCGTCACCACGGCAGTCGGACGCGATGGCGCGCAAGACGTCGGCGAAGTCCGCGGCGACGGCCGCCACCGTGGCCCGTGTGTTCAGGTGTGGCTGGTAGTACCAGGAGAACTCCAGACGACCGTCCCGTACCCCGCCGACCACTTCGAGCACGTGCGGCGGGCGGTTCCCGGGGTCCTGTTCGCGCCCGAGTGGTGCGTGCGCCCGCCGGTAGAAACCGCTCCCCTCGCCCGCGTGGTCGCCTTGGCCCAGGTAGTTGAACGCGACCTCCGGAGCCGTGCCACCGAGTTCCGGGAACCGGAAATACCGCAGGGCGCCGTAGCCGAAACCGTTGCCGGGCAAGGCACGCAACTGCTTCCGGGTCGCCTTGACGAGTCGCCGCCAGCCCGCCGAGTCGTCGACCATGAGCCCGACGGGGAACAACGTGGTGAACCATCCGACGGTGCGGGACAGGTCGACGCCGTCGAGGATCTCCTCGCGGCCGTGGCCCTCCAGATCGACCGCGACGGCGGATTCGCCCGTCCAGCGGGTGAGCGCCCTGGCCAGCGCGGTCAGCAGGACGTCGTTGATCCGGGTCCGGTAGGCGCCGGGGGCCAAGTGCAGCAGGGCGTCGGTGTCCCGCTCGCCGACCTCCACGCTCACCGACTCCGGTGGCGCGGGCGGAACTCCGGTGCGGTCGCGCGGAATCGTGCGACCAGGAAGCTCACGCGACCAATGCCCGTGTTCACCGTCCAGTCCGCCGGCTTCGACGAACTCGCGCAGCCGGTGCGCCCACTCGCGGAAGGACGTCGTCTTGGTGCCGAGGTCGGTTTTCTCGCCGGCTTCGATCTGCCGGTACGCGCGTTCGAGGTCTTCGAGCAGGATGCCCCACGACACCGCGTCGACGACCAGGTGGTGCGCGGCGAGCAGCAGCCGGGGATTCTCCGCGCCGTCCGGTTCCGTCAGCACCGCGCGCAGATGCGGCGGCCGTGCCAGGTCGAAACCGGCCTGCGCGTCTTCGGCCTCGTCCGCCAAGTCGGCCGCGGGCACCTTCTTCAGCACCGGCCTCGGCTCCGGCGGTTCGTTGTACTGCGTCCATCCCGCCTCGGTCCGCTCGAAGCGCAGACGCAGCGCGTCGTGCTGGGTGATGACTGCGTCGAGCGCGAGCCGCAGCGACTCCTCGTCCACCGGCCCGGCGAGTTCGACGAGCACCGACTGGTTGAAATGCGCCGGGTTGGCCGGTTCGGAGGCGAAGAACCATCGCTGGATCGGGGTCAGCGGAACGTCACCGACGACGGCCTCACGGTCCGCGTCGGCGGTGTCCACCGGTTTCACCACCGTCGCCAGCTCGCCGACCGTCTGGTGGGTGAACAGGTCCTTCGACCGCATCGCCAGCCCGGCCTGCCGGGCCCGGTGGACGACCTGGATGCTGAGGATCGAGTCGCCGCCGAGATCGAAGAAGTTGTCCGTGGCACCGACCCGGCCCAGGCCGAGGACTTCGGCCCACAGATCCGCGAGCACCGCTTCCATCTCGGTGCGTGGCTCCACATGGCCCGCGCCCCGCACCGAGGACGGGTCCGGAGCCGGGAGCGCCGCGCGGTCGACCTTGCCGTTGGCCGTGATCGGGATCGCGTCCACGGGTACGAAGATCGACGGCACGAGGTAGTCGGGCAACGTCTCGCCGAGGAAGACCCGCGGCTCCGCCACCTCGCCGACGACGTAGGCGACAAGCCGTTTGTGGCCACCGATCTCACGAGCGACCACCACCGCGTCCCGCACCTCGGGATGACGGCGCAACGCCGTCTCGATCTCGCCGAGTTCCACCCGGAAACCGCGGACCTTGACCTGCTCGTCCGCTCGGCCCACGAACTCCAGCACGCCCCGGGCCGTCCAGCGGACCAGATCACCGGTCCGGTACATCCGGCTTCCCCGGTCACCGAAGGGATTCGCCACGAACCGGTCCGCGGTCAGTCCAGGACGGTGCAGATAGCCGCGGGCCAGCCCGGCGCCGGAGACGAACAGCTCGCCGGTGGTCCCGATCGGCACCGGCCGCAGCGCGGTGTCCAGGACGTGGACCTCGGTGTTCGGGATCGGGGTACCGATCGGCGGTGGGCCGCCCGGGGCCAGCGGTTCGCTCCACGAAGTGACCACAGTGGACTCCGTGGGCCCGTACGCGTTGATCATCCGCCTTCCGGGCGCCCACCGGTCCACCAGCGCCGCCGGACAGGTGTCCCCGCCGACGATCACCGTGCGGAGATCGGGCAGCTCCACCTCGGGCACGGTGGCCAGCGCGATCGGCGGGATCAGCGCGTGGGTGACCCGGCGCCGTCGCAGGACGTCGGCGAGGTGGGTGCCGAGCAGCGGCCCCTCGGGCGGGACGACGAGCGCGGCGCCGGCGGGCAGGGACAGGCACAGTTCCAGGATCGAGGCGTCGAAGCTGGGCGAACTGAAGGCGAGCACACGATCACCCGGCCGCACCTCGCAATGCTCGATCTCGGCGGCCGAGAACGACGCGAGCCCGGCATGGGTGACGACGACCCCCTTGGGCCGCCCGGTCGAGCCGGACGTGTAGATCACGTACGCGGGCTGTGCCGGGTCGACCCGGACACCGAGGTCGGTGTCGTCGTATCCGGCCGCGTCGAGTTCGCCGTCCACCACCAGCACGGGGTCGGCGTCCCGCAGCATGAACTCGATCCGTTCGGCCGGATAGCCGGGATCCACGGGCAGGAACGCGGCGCCGGTCTTGGCGACGGCCAGTTCGGTGACCACGAGCCCCACCGATCGCGGCAGCCGGACGGCCACGATCCGCTCGGGCCCGGCGCCCCGCTCGGCGAGCGACCGAGCCAGCCGGTTCGCCCGCGCGTTCAGCTCGGCGAAGGTCAGCGAACCGGCGTCGGACACCAGCGCGGACGCGGAGGGGGTCCGGCGGGTCTGTGCTTCGACGAGTTCGGCGAGGGAGGCGGCCGGAATCTCGCGCGCGGTGTCGTTCCAGGTTCGCAATCGGTCGAGTTCACTCCGCGGCAATGACGGCAGAGCCACCATCGGCCGATCCGGCTCGGCGGCGAGCGTGGTCAGGAGCGCCCGCAGCCGCGCGATCAGCCGGTCGATGGTCTCCGCGTCGAACAGTCCGATGTTGTAGTTGATCGCCCCGTGCACCGTGTCGCCGTCCTGCTCGAACTGCACGAGGAGGTCGAAGGGGGCCGACACCGCGGGCAGTGCGACCTCCCCCGCGACGAGCGTGCCGGACCCGGGCCGGTCACCGGTGTTCTGCAGGACCACCATGGCCTGGAACAGTGGGGTACGGCTCGGGTCGCGGACCGGTTGCACGGCGTCCACCACGCGCTCGAACGGGATGTCCTGGTGGTCGAAGGCGTCGAGCACCACGGACCGCACCTGGGTCAGGAAGTCACGGAACGAACGGCTGCCGTCCACAGTGGACCGCAGGGTCAGGGTGTTGACGAAGAACCCGACGAGGCGTTGCAGTTCGGCGCGTTCCCGCCCGGCGGTCACCGTGCCGACGGCGACGTCCCGCTGGCCCGCCCACCCGGCCAGCAGGACCTGGCAGGCGGCCACCAAGGTCATGAACAGAGTGCCGTCCTGGGCGGTGGCCAGCTCCCGGAGCTTCGTGACGACGTCGGCGGGAAGCTCGAACCCCATCCATTCGCCCTCCGTCGTGCGCACCGCAGGGCGGGGCCGGTCGGTGGGCAGCTCGAGGGGTTCCAGTCCGGCGAGACGCTCCCGCCAGTGGTCCAGCTGGCCGGCGAGTTCGGGCCCGTCGAGGAGTTCCCGTTGCCAGGACGCGAAGTCCGCGTACTGCACGGGAAGCTCGGGCAGCTCAGGGTCCTCGCCGCGGACGAGGGCGGTGTAGACCTCGTCGAGCTCGGCGGCCAGCACACCCGCCGACCAGCCGTCGGTGACGATGTGGTGCAGCGCCAGCAGCAGGACGTGCTCTTCGGACGTCCGCCGGAAGAGCCGTGCCCGCAGGAGCGGTCCGGTGCGCAGGTCGAACGGGCGCGACGCTTCCCGTGCCAGCACGTCTTCGTCGAACTCCTCGACCTGGAGGTCGACGCCGGACGGCTCGTGCACGACCTGGACGCCGCGGCCGTCGATCGCGTCGAACGTCGTGCGCAGCGACTCGTGGCGCGCCACCAGGAGATCCAGGGCCTGCTTGAGGACCGCGACGTCGAGTTCCCCGCGGAGCAGCAACGCCGTGGGCGACAGGTATTCGGCGCCACCGGGCTCGAACTCGTCGAGGAACCATAATCGCTGCTGGGCGAAGGACAACGGCAAGGCACCGTCGCGGGCCACGACCGGGATCGGGCGCGTTCCGGCCCGCCGGTCCGGCAGTGCCCCGGCGAACCGGCCGAGGGTCGGTGCGGTGAACAACGCGCGGGGCGAGACGTCGGCGCCCAGTTCCGTTCGCACCCGCGACGTGATCCGCATGCTGAGGATCGAGTCCCCGCCGAGTTCGAAGAAGTTGTCCGTCACACCGATCCGGTCGAGTTTCAAGACCTCCGCCCAGACGGCGGCGACACGGCGTTCGGTCTCGGTCCGCGGCGCCACGTACTCGGCCGCGGCGTCGCGATCGGGCGCCGGCAGCGCTCGCTTGTCGACCTTGCCGTTACGGGTCAGGGGAAGGGCGTCGAGCGCGACGAACGCCGACGGGACAAGGTGATCGGGCAGGCGGTCCCGCAGCCAGTCCCGCAGTCCTCGGGTGTCGCCGACGACGTACGCGACGAGGCGCCCGTCGCGGGCGGCGACCGTGGTGTCGGTGACCGCCGGATGCTGCCGCAGCACGGCCTCCACCTCGCCGGGTTCGACCCGGAACCCCCGGATCTTGACCTGGTCGTCCACACGGCCGAGGTAGTCGAGCCGTCCGTCGGTGGTCCAGCGCACCCGGTCGCCCGTGCGGTACATCCGGGTGCCTGGCGGGCCGAACGGATCGGCGACGAAGCGGTCCGCGGTCAGCCCAGGGCGGCCGAGATAACCGCGGGCGAGCTGGACACCGGCGAGGAACAACTCCCCCGGTATGCCGGCCGGGACCGGTGTCCCGGTGGCGTCCAGGACGTAAGCCCTCAGGTTGGGCAGCGGGCGGCCGATCAGTGGCCGGTCTCCCCCGACCGGGGTATGGACGGAGTCGACCGTCACTTCGGTGGGGCCGTAGTAGTTGTACGAGGTGACACCGGACGCGACCAGCTCGCGCCACAGCCGCTCGCCGGTCGCCTCACCGCCGACGAGGACCGTGCCGGGCCGGTGCTCTCCACTCAGCAATCCGGCCTCCAGCAGCTGCTGGAGATACGTCGGGGTCAGGTCCATCAGGTCGATCCGGTGGTCGCGGACGTAGCCGACAGCGGCGTGCGGGTCGAGCCGGGTGTCGTCGTCGAGCACGTGCAGCTCGTGCCCGTCGACCATGGCGAGAAGCGCTTCCCAGGACGTGTCGAACGAGGACGACGCGGTGAGCGCCACCCTGCGGCGCTCCTCGGTGAGGAAGACGCGGCGGTGCGCGGCGAGCAAGTTCGTCAAGCCGCGGTGGTCGATGACGACACCCTTCGGCGTCCCCGTCGACCCGGAGGTGTAGATGACGTACGCCGCGGTGTCCGCGCTCGCCCTGGTCGCGGCCGAGGTCGCGGGACCCGGGTCCGTCCCGTCCAGCACGACGACCGGTCGCGCGTCCTGAAGCAGGAACCGTTTCCGGTCCTCCGGAAGGCCGGCGTCGATCGGCAAGTAGGTCGCGCCCGCCTTGAAGATCGCGAGGATCGCGATGACGGCTTCGGCCGAACGGGGAAGCACGACGGCCACCACCGTCTCCGGACCCGCGCCCCGGGCGGCCAGGTGTCCCGCCAGCCGTGCGGCGCGGGCGTCGACCTCGGCGAAGTCCAGCACGGTGTCACGGAAGACCAGCGCGGTCTCGTGCGGCACCCGGGAAACCGTCGCCTCGAAGGCGTCCAGCACCGTGCCGGACGGCACGTCGATCAGCGGACCTCTGCCCGCTGACAGCAGCTCGCGCCGTTCGGACGGCGACAACGGCGAAAGCGCGTCAAGGCGGCACCGCGGGTCCGCGGCGATGGCACGGACGAAACCGGCGAGCTGATCCGCGAGACGGCGAACAGTGTCCGCGTCGAACAGCCGCGGGTCGTAGGAGAGTTCGAGCCCGAGCTTGTCGTGCAGGTAAGCGGTGAGATTCAGCGGGAAGGTGGTCGTGTCGAGCGATTCGACGTCGAGCACGCGCACGTCGGCCTGGCCGCTGTCCTCGATCGGGTAGTTCTCGAACACCACCACGCTGTCGAACAGCGCCGTACCGGCGGGAACGGCCGTGAACGCCTGCAGTTCGGACAGGGCGAGGAAGTCGTAGCGGCGCGCATCGGCCTGCGCCGCCTGGGTTTCCCGCAGCCAGTCGAGCGCGAGGTCCCCGCCACGGACCCGCACGCGCGCCGGGACCGTGTTGATGAACATGCCGATCATCGACTCGACACCCGGCATCCCCTCCGGGCGGCCGGACACGGTCGTGCCGAACAGGACGTCGGTTTCCCCGCTGTAGCGCGCGAGCAGCAACGCCCACGCGCCCTGCACGATCGTGTTGACCGTGAGCGCGGCGGATTTCGCCGTCTGGTGCAGTTTCGCCGACTCCTCCGGGGAAAGCTCGACCAGGACCGCCTCCGCGGACTCCGCCCGGTGCGCTTCCGCCGGCCGCCGATCGAAAGGCAGCGGGGTCGGGGTGGTGAACCCGTCCAGGACGACGCGCCAGTGCGCCTCCGCCTCGGCACGGTCCTGCGCGGCGAGCCAGGCAAGATAGTCGCGGAACGGGCGTCGCGGGACCAGCCGTGCGGGGCGGCCTTCCACGATGGCCGCGTACTGCTCGCACACTTCACCGAAGACCTGGGCCGTACTCCAGCCGTCGAGCAGGACGTGATGCGAGGTCCACACCAGCTGCACCTCGTCCTCGGCGAGCCGGGCGATCGCCAGCCGCATCAACGGTGGCGCGGCCAGATCCATCCCCGCCGCCACGTCGTCGGCGAGCAGTTCCTCCAGTTCCCGGTCCTGCTCGTCCGGGGTGAGTGCGCGCCAGTCGTGGTGCCGCACCGGGACCACGACCTCGCGATGGACCCGCTGGACCGGCTCCTCGATGCCGTCCCAAGCGGTACTGCTGCGCAGGATCGGCGTGCGGTCGACCACGCGCTGCCAGGCCTCGGCCAGCGCGTCCGGCCGGCTCACACCTGCCAACCGAAGCCGGAACTGGTCGAAATAGGCCGTCGATCCGGTGTCGACCAGGCTGTGGAACAGCATGCCCGTCTGCAACGGCGTGAGCGGGTAAATGTCCTCGACATCGCGGCCGTCGCCGGCGAAGCGGTCGACGTCCGCCTGCGAGAGCCGTGCCAGCGGGAAGTCTGACGGCGTGCGCCCACCACTTTCGGCACAATGCGCGATGATCCCGCGCAACGCGCCGAGCATGGCCTCGGCTACCCCGCGCACGGTGGCTTCGTCGTGCACCTCGTCGGAATACTGCCAGGTGAGATGCAATTCGCCGGCTTCGACGACACCGACGACGTCGAGCAGATACGGACGGACGCTTTCCGGATCGCTGTCGTGTCCGAGGGTTTCCCCTCTGCCTCGGATCCATCCGCCTGCCGGGCTCCCCATGTCCCAGCGGCCGTGGTAATTGAAGGAAATCCGCGGTTCGGGGGCCGCTCGTAAAGCGGAACCCGGCGTTTCGTCGCCGCTCGAGTAGCGCAAAGCCCCGAATCCCGCGCCTTTCGCCGGAACCGCGCGTAGTTGCTCCTTCACGGATTTGAGGACGTCGCCCCAATCTCCTTCGGGCACGGCGAGCGAGAGCGGGTACTGCGCGGTGAACCAGCCGATCGTGCGCGAAAGGTCCAGCGGCCCGGCGATCTCTTCGCGACCGTGGCCTTCCATGGCGATCACGACCCGGGACCGGCCCGTCCAGGGGGCCAGCGCCCGGCCGAGCGCGCTGACCAGCACGTCGTTGACCTCCGTGCGGTACGCGCCGGGTACGTCGCGAAGGAGCGCGGTGGTCTCGGCCCGGCCAAGTGACACCGAGACACCGCGCTCCGACTTCACGGTGTTGCGCCCCGGACGGTCTACCGGAAGATCCGTCCGAGCTCCGCGAAACGCAGTTTCCCAGTACCCGATTTCCTTGTCGAGTCGTCCCATATTCACGTATTCGCGCAGCGAACGAGCCCAATACGTGAACGATGTTCGCACCGGCGCCAGGGTTTCTCCCCGATACGCGCGTTCGAGGTCGGACAGCAGGATCCGCCACGACACCCCGTCCATGACGAGATGGTGGGCGGTCAGGAACAGCTGCGGAGCCCGGTCCCGGAAGGTGAACAGCACCGCACGCCACAGCGGCCCGGCGGTCACGTCGAGCGACGTCTGCGCCCGCACCGCCTCGGTGTGCATGGCGGCGGATACATCGTCCACTTCGGACAGATCCACCTGCCTCAGCAGGTCGTCGGCGCCGAACGGAGCAGATTCCTGCACCCACCCCCCGGCCGAGCGGGAGAAACGCATGCGCAGCGCGTCGTGGTGCTCGCCGACCCGGTTCAGCGCGGAGATCAGTTTCGCCATGTCCACAGAGGACAGCACGACGTGCACGGACATGGTCAGCCGCCACGGCTCGTCCAGCCGCTCGAACAGCCAGGACTGGATCGGGCCGAGCGGCGCCGGTCCGGCGTCGTCCACCTCGGCCTGCTCCATCGGTGCTTCGGTACGGACGACATGCGCGAGTTCGGCGATGGTCTGGTTGCGGAACAGATCCTTCGACGACAGCGTCAACCCCGCCTGCCGGGCCGCCGCCACGACCTGGATGCTGAGGATCGAATCTCCCCCGAGACCGAAGAAGTTGTCCTCGACGCCGACCCGGTCGACGCCGAGCACTTCTGACCACACCCCGGCCAGTACGGTCTCGACGTCGGTGCGCGGGGCCACGTAACGGTTCTCGGTCCGGGCGCCGGGCTCCGGCAGCGCCCGGGTGTCGAGCTTCCCGTTGGCGTTGAGGGGCAACCGCTCCAGCGGGACGAACACCGCGGGTACCAGGTGCGCGGGCAGGGAGCGGCCGAGGAACTCCCGCAGCGCCGTCGTCCCCGGCACGGGTCCGGTCAGGTACGCGACGAGCCTCCGCGCGTCACCGGCCCCGTGGGCGACGACGGCGGCCGCCTCGACGTCGGGATGCGCGACGAGCGCCGCTTCGATCTCGCCGGGTTCGATGCGGAAACCGCGGATCTTCACCTGGTGATCGGCCCGGCCGCGATAGTCCAGCTCACCGCCGCCGGTCCACCGCAGCAGATCGCCCGTGCGGTACATCCGCGTGCCGGATCCGCCGAAGGGGTCCGCGACGAACCTCGACGCGGTGAGGCCGGGACGATCGAGATAGCCGCGAGCCAGGCCCGCCCCGGCGACGTAGAGCTCACCGGTCACCCCGGGCGGGACGGGAGCGAGATCGGCGTCGAGCACGTAGGTCCGCAGATCCGGGATCGGGGTCCCGACGGTGGCCGTCCCGTCCGCTTCCAGCGCCCGGTACGTGACGTGCACCGTGGTCTCGGTGATGCCGTACATGTTCACCAGCCGCGGCCCGTCCGGATGCCGCCGATACCACTCCGTCAGCCGTGCCGGGTCCAGCGCTTCGCCACCGAAGATCACGTATCGCAGGCCGAGCTCCGGAGCCGGCAGCGTGCTCAGCCGGTAGAACGCCGACGGGGTCTGGTTCAGGACCGTCACCCGCTGTTCGGCGAGCAGCGCCACGAAGTCCTCCGGTTCGCGGACCGCGTCCTGCGGGACGACCACGAGCCTGCCGCCGTGCAGCAGCGCGCCCCATAGTTCCCAGACCGAGAAATCGAAGGCGTAGGAGTGGAAGAGCGTCCAGACGTCGTTCTCGTCGAAGCCGAACCAGTCGGCGGTCGAGGAGAACAGGCGGGTGACGTTGGCGTGCGGGATCAGCACGCCCTTGGGCACACCGGTGGAGCCGGAGGTGTAGATGACGTAGGCGGTGTTGTCCGGCTCGACCCGCACCCGCGGAGCGGTGTCCGGGCGGCCGTCGGCCTCGACGGAGTCGACCACGGTCACCGGACGCGCGTCGGCCAGCGTCGACTCGATCCGCGCCGCCGGATACGCCGGGTCGATCGGCACGTACGCGGCGCCCGTCTTCAGCACGGCGAGCACCGCGACGACGAGGTCCGCCGACCGCGGCAGCCGAAGCGCCACCAGCCGCTCCGGCCCCGCCCCCTCTTCGATCAGCCGATGGGCGAGGCGGTTGGCGCGCCGGTCCAGTTCGGCATAGGTCAGCTCCGTGCTTCCGCTCGTCACCGCGACGGCGTCCGGAGTGCGCGCCGCGCGCTCGGCGAACAGTTCGTGCAGTACGGGCGAAGGTTCCGCGTCCGCCTTGCCGTTCCACTCGAGCAGCACCCGGTCGCGTTCGGCCTGGCTGATCCAGGGCTGCCGTCCGAGCGGCAGTTCCGGGGCCGTCGCGATACCGTCGAGCAGGCGGCGAAGCCAGCCGGTCAGCCGTTCGATCGTGGCGGGGTCGAACAGATCGGTGTTGTAGTTGACGAGCGCGTCGAGCCGGCCGCCGGTCTCCTGGAAGTGGATCGTGAGGTCGAAACCGGCGGTCACCACGGGCGGCGCCAGCTCTTCGACGGCCAAGCCCGCCATCGACGGCCGGGTGTCCGGGGTGTTGTGCAGCACCACCAGCACTTGACACAGCGGGGTGCGGCTGGTGTCGCGCTCGGGCTGCAGGTCGTCGACGACCCGGTCGAAAGGCACGTCCTGATGCGCGAACGCGTCCAGGACGGTGTCCCGCACGTCGTCGAGGAAGGCGTCGAACCCGAGCTTCAAGTCCACTGTGGACCGCAGGACGAGGGTGTTGACGAAGAACCCGATCATGCCTTCGAGATCGGTCCGCTCACGACCGGAGACGACGGTGCCGACGGCGATGTCGTCCTGCCCGGACCAGCGGGCGAACAGCAGTTTGCTCGCGGCGAGCAGGGTCATGAAGAGGGTGCCGCCCTGGTGCCTGGACAGCTCCTTGAGCCGCGCCGTGGTCCCGGCGGGCACACTGAATTCGTGCAGGGCACCGTTCTTGGTGCGCACGGCCGGACGGGGCCGGTCGGTGGGCAGGTCGAGCGCGGGCACGCCGTCGAGGCGGTTGCGCCAGTAGCTGAGCTGGGCGTCGAAATCCGTGCCTCGCAGCCGTTCCCGTTGCCAGACGGCGTAGTCCGCGTACTGCGCCGGCAGCGGCGGAAGAGCGGGTTCCTCATCGCGACGGAACGCGCTGTAGCACGTGGCCAGCTCGGCCAGCAGCACGCCGGAGGACCAGCCGTCGGTGACGATGTGGTGCAGCACGACCGTGAGCACGTGGTCGCCGGGCGCGAGCCGGGTCAGCGCGACCCGCAGCGACGGCCCGCTGTGCAGGTCGACGGCGCCGGTCGCGGCGGCGAGGGCGCTGTCCAAGTCGCCTTCGGTGACGGGCACGTCGACGGCGTAGGGCGGATGGATCACCTGGACGCCGCGGCCATCGACGGTCGCGAAGGTCGTCCGGAGGGATTCGTGCCGGGCTACCAGCGTGGTCAGTGCGCGGTTCAGCGCGCCCGTGTCCAGCTCACCGCGCAGCCTCAAGGCCGTCGGCGACACGTATTCGGCGCTGCCAGGTTCGAATTCGTCGAGGAACCACAACCGCTGCTGCGCGAAGGAAAGCGGCGCCTCGAACCGGCCACCGTCCCTGGGCAGCACCGGAATCGCCGCCTGCGGTGCGGTGCTCTCGGGCAACCGCAGGGCGAGGCGCGCCGGAGTGGGCGCGGTGAAGACGAGCCGCGCGGGCACCTCGGCGCCGAGCGTGTCCCGAAGCCGCGCGAGTACGCGGATGCCAAGGAGGGAATCGCCGCCGAGTTCGAAGAAGTCGTCGTCGACACCGACGCGTTCGACACCGAGGACGTCGGACCAGATGGCGGTCACCAGCCGCTCACGGTCGTTCCGGGGAGCGACGTACGGCGTCGAGGCGGCGTGGCCGGGGTCGGGCAGGGCCCGCCGGTCCAGTTTCCCGTGCCTGGTCTGAGGCAGCCGGTCCAGGCCGACGAACGCCGACGGGACGAGATGGCCGGGAAGGACGCGGTGCAACGCGGTCCGAAGCTGGGCAAGGTCGGCGTCTCCGACGACGTAGGCGACCAGCTTGCCGTCCCGCGCGTCCACGGCGGCGTCCGTGATCGACGGCTGGGCGCGCAGTACCGCCTCGACCTCGCCGGGCTCGATCCGGAAACCGCGCACCTTGAGCTGCTCGTCGAGGCGGCCGAGATGGTCCAGCCGCCCGTCGGCGGTCCAGCGGGCACGGTCGCCGGTGCGGTAGAGCCGGGCGCCGGGCGGGCCGAACGGGTCGGCGGTGAAGCGGTCCGCGGTCAGCCCCGGGCGGCCGAGGTAGCCACGGGCGAGCTGGGCGCCGGCGAGGCAGAGTTCACCGGGAACCCCGGCGGGTACGAGCCGCGACCCCTCGTCCAGGACGTAGGCGGTCACGTTGCCGAGCGGCCTGCCGATCACCGGCCGGTCACCGGTCACCGGCGCGCACGTGGCGTCCACAGTGGACTCGGTGGGCCCGTAGTAGTTGTGCGCCTCCGTTCCGGAAGCGGCGAGTTCACGCCAGAGGTCACCGTCGAGAGCCTCACCGCCGACCATGAGGAACTTCGGCCGGCGCTCTCCGTCGAGCAGCCCGGCGGGCAGCAGCTGCCGTAGGTAGGACGGTGTGACGTCAAGGAAGTCGACGTGCTCGTCCCGCACGTAGCGGGTCAGCCCGTCCGGATCGAGCCGGGTCTCTTCGGTGATGACGTGCAGTTCGTGGCCGTCCGCCAGCAGGAGGGGGCCTTCCCACGACGTGTCGAACGAGAGCGTCGCGGTCAGCGCGACACGCATCCGGTCGCGGCCGAACACGGCGCGATGGTTGGCGAGCAGGTTGACCAAGGCCGCGTGACCGACGACGACACCCTTCGGCGTGCCCGTCGAACCCGAGGTGTGGATGACGTAGGCCGCGTCCGACGGCCGCGGCGGAGCCGGTCGTGGCCGGTCGGTGGTGATCGCGAAGGTGTCGTCGAGGACCACGACCGGCCGGGTGTCGGCCAGCAGCGTCCGGATCCGCTCGGGTGGCAGGCCGGGGTCGACCGACTGGTGCACGGCACCCGCTTTGAGCACGGCGAACAACGCGACGATCGCGTCGGCCGAACGCGGCAGCACCACCGCGACCACCCGGTCCGGGCCGGCGCCGCGCGCGGCCAGTTCCGCGGCGAGGCCGTCGGCGCGGGCGACGAGTTCGGCGAAGGTCAGTCTGGTGTCGCCGCAGACGAGCGCCGTCTCGTCCGGCCGGGTCTTCGCCTGGTGGTCCAGAAGGTCGACGATGGTCGTCGCCGGGACCTCCAGCCCGTTGCTCCCCCAAGACAGCAGGCGGCGTTCTTCGGCGTCGCCGATCAGCGGCAGGTCGGCGATCCGGCGCCCGGGGTCGGCGGCGATTCCGGCCAGCAGCCGCAGCAGGTGCCCGATCAGGCCGTCGATCGTGGTGGCGTCGAACAGTTCGGTGCTGTATTCGACGAGCCCGGCCAGCCTGCCGCCGGATTCCTCGAACTCGATCGAGAGGTCGAAGTTCGCCGCGTCCCGCGCGACGTCCGCCGGTTCCACGGCCAGGCCGGGGAACTCGGGACCGTCACCGGAAGCGGAGTGCAGCAGCACCATGACGTCGAACAACGGGTTCCGGCCGGGGTCGCGGCCCGCCCGCACGGCGTCCACGACCGCGTCGAACGGCACGTCGTCGTGGGCGAAGGCGTCCAGCACGGTCTGGCGGGCGTGAGCCAGGTGCTCGGTGAAGGACACCGACCGGTCGACGGCCGAGCGCAGGACGACGGTGTTGACGAAGAAGCCGACGACCCGTTCGAGTTCCGGCCGCTCACGGCCCCGCACGACCGTGCCGAGCGCGATGTCCTCCTGACCGGTGTAACGGGCGAACAGCGCTTGGCACGCGCCGACGAGCACCGTGAACAGCGTCGTCTCCGACGAGCGCGCCAGCTCCGCGAGGCGGCCGGCGACCTCCGCGGGCACGGTGAACTCCCGTGTCGCACCGTCGGTGCTCCGGACGGGCGGCCGGGGCCGGTCGGTGGGCAGCTCCAGCGGGACGACGCCGTCGAGGTGCGACTTCCAGTAGTCGAGACCCGCTCCCCGGAGCGGCCGGTTTCGTTGCCATACGGCGAAGTCCGCGTACTGCACCGGCTGCGCGGGCAACCGGGCGCGTTCGCCGTCGCGGTAGAGCAGGCCGAGTTCCTCGGTCAGCACGCCCATCGACGCGCCGTCGGTGGCGATGTGGTGCACGCACACCAGCAGCACGTTCTCGGTGTCGGTGAGCCGCAGCAGCACGGCGCGCAGCAGTGGCCCGCGGTTCAGATCGAACGGCCGGGTGTACTCGGCGCGCAGGACGTCGTCGAGCTCGCCGGGACTGACGTCCACGACGGGCAACGCGACCTCGTGGGGCTCCCGGACGATCTGGAAGCCCTCGCCGTCGATCTCCTCGAAGGTGGTGCGCAAGGGCTCGTGGCGAGCGACCAGCGACCGCAGCGCGGTGGCCAGTGCGACACGGTCTAGTGGTCCGGTCAGGCGCAGGGCGAACGCGCTGTTGTACTCCGGGTCGTCCGGCCGCAGCCTGCTGAGGAACCAGAGCCGCCGCTGGGCGGCCGAGAGCGGGATCGGGCGGGAACGGTCGGCGGCGGCCGGGATCTCCGGCGCGGGTCCGGCCGTTCCCGCCATCCGCGCGCGCAGCACCTCCCGCAGGTGGGCGGGCAGTGCCGCGATGCGGTCCTGTCGGGACGAGGTCATGGTGGCGTCCTCACGCTTCCGTTTCGGAGGCGAGGCTTTCGAGCTCGCCCAAGATGAGTTCTTCGACCGTTCCGGCCAGCCCCGCGACGGTGCGCGCGGTCAGGACGTCGGCCGGGGTGAGCCGGACCGCGAACAAGGCGCCCGCCTTGGCCGCGATGTGCAGGCTCCGCAGCGAATCCCCGCCGAGGGCGAAGAAGTTGTCCTCGACGCCGATCCGCTCCACGCCGAGCACTTCGGCCCAGATCCCGGCCAGCGCCAGTTCGGTTTCGGTTTCCGGCTCGACGTACCCGCTCTCCCGCTCGGCCGGTGCGGGCAATGCCTTGCGATCGAGCTTTCCGTTGGCACTGACCGGGATCCGGTCCAGCGCGACGAACGCCGACGGCACCAGGTACTCCGGCAGCCGTTCGGCCAAGAAGTCCCGCAGAGTGTCCTGCCCGGCTTCCGACACGACGTAGGCGACGAGTTGCTTCAGGCCGGGCTGGTCTTCGCGGACGACGACCGCGGCCTGCGCCACGGCGGGATGCCGGGCCAGCACGGCTTCGGCCTCACCGGGCTCGACCCGGAACCCGCGCAGCTTCACCTGGTCGTCCGCCCGCCCGAGGAATTCGAGGGTGCCCACTCCGGTCCAGCGGACCACGTCGCCGGTGCGATACATCCGCTGTCCGCCCGGGGCCGCGAGGAACCGGTCGGCGGTCAGACCGGGCTGGTCGCGATAGCCACGGGCGAGTCCCGCACCGGCGAGGTACAGCTCGCCCGGCACTCCCGGCGGTACCGGGCGCAGGTCCGGATCCAGTACGCGGGCGACCATGCCGTCCAGCGGTGTGCCGATGGGCACCCGGTCCGGAACCATCTCGTCCATCGGATGGGCGGTGGCGAAGGTGGTCGTCTCGGTCGGGCCGTAGCCGTCGACGACGCGCAGGCCCTGGCAGGCACCCAGCACGCGCCGCACCGCCTCGGTGGGCACGACGTCGCCGCCGGTCCACACCTCCCGCAGTCCGGTGAAGCAGTCCGGGCTTTCCTGCGCCAGCACCCGGAACAGACCCGCCGTGACCCACATCCCGGTCAGGCCGTGCTCGCGGATCAAGGCCCGCAGGCGGTGCGCGTCGAGGTCGCCGTCCGGGGCCGTGACGACGCGGCCGCCGGTGAGCAGCGGTACCCACAGTTCGTAGGTGGTCGCGTCGAAGGCCGCCGGGGAATGCAGCAGCACCCGTTCGTGCGCCCCGCCGCGGAACCGGCTGTCCGCGGCCAAGGCGGCGACGTCGCGGTGCCGCACCGCGACGCCCTTCGGCGTGCCGGTGGACCCGGAGGTGTACATGACGTACGCCAGCTGGTCGGGATCGACGACCACGACGGGGTCGCCGTCCGGCTCGTCGTCCACCGAGGACAGCCGGATGGCGTTCGGATACTCCATGTCGGACACGACGAACCGCACACCGTCGAGCAGCGTCTGCCGCCGTTCCGCCGGGGCGCGCGTGTCGACCGGCAGATACGCGCCGCCCGCCTTGACCACGGCCAGTTCCGCCACGACGGTGCCCGCCCTGCTCGTGACGAGGCCGACCGGTTCCTCGGGGCGCAGGCCGAGCCCGATCAGGCGGTTGGCCAGCCGGTTCGCCCGCCGGTTCAGCTCGGCATAGGTGACCGGCTCGCCGTCGAGGACGGCCGCGACCACGTCGGGCCGGGCGCGGACCTGCTCGGCGAAGAGTTCCGGCAGCGACCGGGCGGGGGCCGCCGTACCGGTTTCCGTCCATTCCGCCAGGAGCAGTTCCTCCGTCGGGGTCAGCATCGACACGTCGGTGATCGCCCGAGCGCCGTCCACCGTCAGTTCCCGGAGCAGCGTGAGCAGGTGACCGGCCAGCCGGCTCACCGTTTCGGCGTCGAACAAGGCCGGGTCGTAACCCAGGTCGACGTTCAGCTCACGACCAGGCGACGCGACGACCGTCAGCGGGAAGTTCGTCGTCTCGCGGGCCGACAGGTCTCGCACGGTCAGGCCGTGGCCGGCTTCGGCACTGGTGATCGGATAGTTCTCGAACACCACCAGGCTCTCGCAGAGGTTCACTCCCCCGGGCAGCTCCGCCCAGCCTTGGACCATTGCGAGCGGAAGATGTCCGTGGCGGCGTGCCTCGGCCTGGCTCGCCTGAAGATCCGCGAGCCAGTCGGCGACGCGGGCACCACGGTCGATCCCGATCCTGACCGGCAGCGTGTTGATGAAGATGCCGGTGATCGCGTCCACGCCGGTCATCTCGGGCGGGCGGCCGGAGACGGTGGAGCCGAACACGACGTCGTCCTGGCCGCTGTAAGCCGACAGCAGCAGGGCCCATGCCCCTTGGAGGACCGCGTTGTGCGTGAGGCCGTGGCGTTTGACGAACTCGTCGAGCCCGCTCGTCGCCGCCTCGTCCAGGCGTACGGGCAGCCACTCGGACGAACAGGCGATGTGCCCGGCCGCGAGTGCCCAGTCGCCGGGAACGGGCGTCGGACCGTCGATCCCCGAGAGGGTACGACGCCAGAAGCGTTCGGCGTCGGTCCGGTCGAGGTCGCCCAGCCAGGCGAGGTAGTCCCGGAACGGTGGCCTGGCGGGCAGGGTCTGCCCGGCGTAGGCGCCACAGACGTCGGAGAGGACGTGGAAGACGCTCCAACCGTCGAGCAGCGCGTGGTGGAACGTCCACAGCACCTGGACTTCGGTCGCCGACGACCGCACGAGGGCCACACGCATCAGCGGTGCCTCGCCGAGGTCGAGCCCTTGTTCGCGGTCCTCCGCGAGGAGCTGCCGGAGATCGTGACCGGTCCCGTCGAGCACTCGGATCGGCAGCCGCACCTCCCGGTGCACCACCTGCAGTGGCTCCTCGACCCCGGCCCAGACGAACGCCGTCCGCAGGACCGGTGTCCGGTCCACGACCCGCTGCCATGCCGCGGCGAGCCGGTCGAGGTCGGTGACACCTTCGAGGACGAACGTCGCCTGCTCGACGTACATGCCTTGCTCGGTCTGGGAAAGGCCGTGGAACAGCATCCCGCCCTGCATGGGCGTCACCGGGTAGACGTCCTCGACCGTCCGGCCGTCGCCGACCAAAGTGTCCACTGTGGACTGATCGAGGGCGGCGAGCGGGAAGTCCGACGGCGTGCGGCCGCCGGCCTCCGGTGACCCGCAGTGCGCGATGATCTCGCGCAGGGCGGCCAGCATCCGCTCCGCCAGCTCTTCGACGACGCCGCGATCGTGCCGGGTCGTGACATACGTCCAGCTCAGCTCCAGGGTCCCGGCCAAGACGTGGCCGACGATGTCGAGCGTGTGGCCGGCGGGAGCGGCCGGGTCGACGTCGGCGCCGAGGGCGCCGGTCCGGAACGCGCCCGCCTCCGCGTCGCCGAACCGGCCGAGGTAGTTGAAGCCGACCTCGGGATCGATGACCGGCGCGGTGCCGGTGAGGTAGCGCAGGGCGCCGTACCCGATCCCCCGCCGCGGCACCGCGCGGAGCTGTTCCTTCACCACTTTGAGGGCGGCGCCCCAGCCGTCCGGGACGTCGAGTGCCACGGGGAACATGCTGGTGAACCAGCCGACG
Source organism: Amycolatopsis lurida (assembly GCF_900105055.1). Taxonomy (NCBI): domain Bacteria; kingdom Bacillati; phylum Actinomycetota; class Actinomycetes; order Pseudonocardiales; family Pseudonocardiaceae; genus Amycolatopsis; species Amycolatopsis lurida. The sequence goes on along the minus strand of NZ_FNTA01000002.1, from coordinate 242,733 downwards.
GTGCGAGAGAGGTCGACGTCGTCGAACAGGTCCTCGCGCCCGTGACCCTCCAGGTCGATCACCGGGATCCGCCCGGTCCAGTCCCGGAGGACACGGCCCAGCGCGGCGAGCAGCACGTCGTTGACCTGCGTGCGGTAGACCTCGGGAACGTCCTGGAGAAGTGCCCGGGTCTCCTCGGCGGTGAGCCGGACCGTCACCTCGCCCGTGTCGGCGACCGTGGCCGGTCCGGCGTCCGGCGTCGGCGCCGGGATCCCGCGCCAGTACGCCAGTTCGTCGTCGAATCCGCCGGACCCGGCATGCTCGGCCAACCGCCTGGCCCACTCCAGGTACGACGTGGTCTTCGGCCCGAGTTCGCCCCCGCGGTAGGCGGTTTCCAGATCCTCCAGCAGGATTCGCCACGAGACGCCGTCGACGACCAAGTGGTGCGCGGCCAGGGTCAGCCGCCGCCCGTCGAGCACCGCCGCCAGCAAGGGACCGCGTCCGAGGTCGAAGACGATCTCGTCGGTGAGGAGGTCCGCCTGCCACACCGGTTCGCCGTGCTGGACGCCGTCGCGTCCGAACCGCAGCCGCAGCCCGTCGTGGTGCGCCCACACGGCTTCCAGCGCGCGGCGCAGCGCGGCTTCGTCGACGTCCTCGGCGAATTCCAGCACCACTCGCTGGTCGAACCGGTCCGGCAGGGTGTCGAAGTACCAGTGCTGGATCGGGGTGAGGGGCGCCGCCCCGGTCACCGGCCCCTGTTCGGCGCGCGGCCCGGCGTCGCCACCGGCGTGCGCGGCCAGCGCGGCGAGGGTCGGATGCCGGAAGACGTCGTGGGGCAGCAGGCTCAGCCCGGCGCGGCGGGCACGCGACACGACCTGGATGCTGAGGATCGAGTCGCCGCCCAGTTCGAAGAAGTTGGCCTCGGCGCCGACGTCCGCGACGCCGAGCACGTCGGACCAGATCGCGGCGAGCGCGCGTTCGGCCTCGGTCGCGGGCTCGGTCCTGGCCGTCTTGCCGCCGAAGTCCGGCGCGGGCAGGGCGCGACGGTCGATCTTCCCGTTGGCGTTCAACGGGAAGCGGTCGAGCCGGACGAACGCGGCGGGCACCATGTAGTCGGGGAGGGAGCGGCCGAGGAATTCGGCGAGGCCGTCCGCGTCGCCGGTGTGGTAGGCGACGAGCCGTTTGACGCCGTGATCCTCCCTGGTCAGCACCGCGGCCTGGCCGACGCCCGGATGCGCGGTCAGCGCGGCCTCGATCTCCGCCGGTTCGATCCGGAAACCGCGGACCTTGACCTGCTCGTCGGCGCGCCCGGTGTACTCCAGTTCCCCGCGCGGGGTCCAGCGAACGAGGTCCCCGGTGCGGTACATCCGCTCTCCCGGCGGGCCGAACGGGTCGGGCACGAACCGGTCGGCGGTCAGCGCCGGATCACCGAAGTACCCGCGAGCGAGTCCGGCCCCGGTGATGTACAGCTCGCCGGGCACGCCCTGCGGTACGAGCCGCAGCTCGGCGTCGAGGACGTAGGTCCGCATGTTGTCGAGCGGTTTCCCGATCGGGACGGCACCGGGGACTTCGGCCGGGATCGGATGCGAGGTGGCGAAGGTCGTCGTCTCGGTCGGACCGTAGCCGTCGACGACGACCGTGCCCGGGCACGCCTCCCGCACCCGCCGGACCGCGGCGGCCGGGACGACGTCGCCGCCCGCCCACACCTCGCGCATCCCGCGGAAGGTCTCCGGAGCCTCCTGCGCGAGCAGCCGGAACAGCCCGGCGGTGAAGAAAGCCCCGTGGACCTCGTACTCGGCGATGATCCGCCGGAGGGTGTCCACGTCGAGGTCGCCCGGGGGCGCCACGACGACGGTGCCGCCGTTGAGCAGCGGAACCCACAGCTCGTAAGTGGAGGCGTCGAAGGCGGGCGAAGCGTGCAGCAGCACCCGCTCGTGCGCGGCGAAGCGACGGTCGGCGGCGAGGGCGACGACGTCACGCTGGCGTACGGCCACACCCTTCGGCCTGCCCGTCGAACCGGACGTGTACATCACGTACGCGAGGTTGTCCGGCGCCGCCTCGGGCAGCGCCACGTCCGCCGTCCGGCCGTCGGGAACGACAATCTGTCCATTGTGGACCACCGACTCGGCACGGGCCCGATCGGTGACGAGGATCGGCACGCCGTCCAGCAGGGTCGTCAACCGTGGTGCGGGCGCCCTCGTGTCCAGCGGGAGATACGCCGCCCCTGCCTTGATCACGGCGAGTTCGGCGACGACCAACTCCGGGGAACGGTCCATGAGCACGCCGACCACGGTTTCCGGACCGGCGCCGAGCGACACGAGACGCCGAGCGAGCCGGTCCGCGCGCTCGTCCAGTTCCGCGTACGTCAGGCGGACGCCGTCGCCGTCGAGGGCGACCGCGCCGGGAGCGTGCGCGACCTGCCGTCCGAAGAGCTCGGCGAGACTTCCTTCCGGCAGCGGATACGCGGTGTCGTTCCAGTCACCGAGTATCTGGAGCCGTTCGGCGTCGGTGAGCAGGTCGATGCCGTCGAGCGGACGGTTCAGGTCTTCGGCGAAGGCGTCGAGTACGCCGACGAGCTGGTCCGTGATCCGCTCGGCCGTCGCGGCGTCGAACAGATCGGGGTCGTAGCCGACATCGAGGCTCAGCCGTTCTCCCGGCGACGCGACGACACTGATCGGGTAGTTCGTCGTTTCGGCGGCGTCGACGTCACGCAACCGCAGTCCGGCACGCGTCGCCGAGTCGATCGGGTAGTTCTCGAAGACGACGATGCTGTCGAAGAGGCTGCCGCCGGCCCCGCTCCACGCCTGCAGCTTCGTCAGTGGCAGATGCCCGTACCTGCGGGACTCCACTTGCCGGTCCTGCAACGCCGCCAGCCATCGCGCGACCGGCGACCGGTCGGTGGTGACGCGTACCGGGAGCGTGTTGATGAAGATCCCGGTGATGTCGTCGGCGCCGGTCAGGTCGACCGGGCGACCGGACACGGTGGTGCCGAAACAGACGTCGCGTTCCCCGGTCAGCCGGGACAGCACCAGCGCCCACGCGCCCTGCAGGACGGTGTTCATCGTGAGGCCCGCCTTGCGCGTGGCTTCCCCGAGCCGCGCGGAGCTCTCGACCCGGACCCGCAGCCACTCGGCCGACCGGCTCGTGTGGTCCCGCGCCGTGAGCCGGGCGGACGCGGTGAAGTCACCGAGCTCGCGGCGCCAGTGGCGTTCCGCCTCGGTGTCGTCCTGACGGCCCAGCCACGCGACGTAGTCCCGGAACGGCGGCCGCTCGGGCGGTTCGCCCCCGGAATAGGCGGTGAACACGTCGGACAGCACTCCGAAGACGCTCCAGCCGTCGAGCAGGACATGGTGGAACGTCCACAGCACCCGGACTTCCGTGTCCGAAAGCCGCGCCAGGGTCAGCCGCAGCAGGGCTTCACCGTCCAGGTCCAGCCCTTCGGCACGGTCCGCGGACAGCACCTCCTGCCAGAACCGCTCCTGTCCCGCGGGCGTGTGGGCACGCCAGTCGAGCCGGGTGACCGGGACGGCCACGTGCCGACGCACCACCTGCACCGGTTCCGGCACGCCTTCCCAGGTGATCTTCGTGCGCAGCACGGGGGTGCGGTCGACGACGCGCTGCCAGGCCTCGGCGAGCGCGTCGACGTCCTCGACACCTTCGACGACGAACCCGACCTGCTGGAAATAGAGTCGTTCTTCCCGCTGCGACAGCGAGTGGAACACCATCCCCGCCTGCATCGGCGTGAGCGGGTAGAGGTCCTCGATCGCCCTGCCGTCGCCGGCGAGGGTGTCCACTGTGGCTTGATCGAGCGCGAGCAGCGGGAAGTCGGACGGGGTCCGCCCACCGGCCTCCGGCGCCGCACAGTGCGCGATGATCTTCCGGAGGGCAGCCAGCATCGCACCGGCGAGCATGTCCACTGTGGACTCACGATGGACACCCTCGGTGTAGTACCAGGTCAGTTCGAGCTCGCCGGACTCGACGCGGCCGACCACGTCGAGCAGATGCGCCCGTGCCGAAAGCTCGCTCTCGTCGGATTCCAGCCTGCCCGAGGTGAAGCGGCCGAGGTAGTTGAAGCTCACCGCCGGGTCGATCGACGGCGCGGTCCCGGCGAGGTGACGCAGGGCGCCGTACCCGATCCCGCGCCGGGGCACGGCCCGGAGCTGCTCTTTCACCGATTTCAGGGCCGTACCCCAGTCTTCGGGGACGTCCAGCGCGACCGGGAAGACGCTGGTGAACCAGCCCACCGTGCGGGACAGGTCGACGTCGTCGAACAGGTCCTCGCGGCCGTGTCCTTCCAGGTCGACGACCGGCACCTTACCCGTCCAGTCCCGCAGCACCCGGCCCAGCGCGGTCAGCAGCACGTCGTTGACCTGCGTGCGATAGACGGCGGGCACTTCCCTCAGCAGCGCCTCGGTTTCCGCTTCGGGAAGCCGCACGGTGACCTCACGCATCGAGGCGACCGTGGCCTCGCCCTCGCCGTCGACCGGGATCGAGGTGTTCTCGGGAATCCCTCGCCAGTACGGCAGTTCGTCGTCGAATCCGCCGTCGGCGGTGTGTTCGGCGAGCCTGATCGCCCACTCCCGGAAGGAGGTGGTGCGCGGCCCGAGGTCGATCGCCTCGCCTCGCAGCGCCTGGGCGTAACCGCGGTCGAAGTCCTCGGCGAGCACCCGCCACGAAACGCCGTCGACGACGAGGTGGTGCACGGCGAGGGTGACGCCGCGCTCGGAGATGTCGAGGCGGATCAGCGGTGTCCCGGCCCCGACAGGACCGTTCTCCTGCTTCCAGCCGTCGTCGTGGGTGAATCGCATTCGCAGCGCGTCGTGGTGCTCCAGCAGCGCGTCCACGGTCTTGCGCGCCGCGGCGCGATCGATCCGCTCAGGTCCTAAAGGGACGAACTGGTGGAAATGCTCCGGATCGGCGGTCTGGGTCGCGAAGAACCACCGCTGGATCGGGGTGAATGGCACCTCGCCGCTGACCGGACCGCGGTGGACGGCCTCGGTGGCGGTGCGCGCCGCGGCGGCGAGCGCCGCCGGGGTCCGATGGGCGAACAGGTCGCCGGGCAGCAGTTCCAGCCCGGCGCGCCGGGCCTTGGACACCACCTGGATGCTGAGGATCGAGTCGCCGCCCAGTTCGAAGAAGTCATCCGTCGCGCCGACCCGTTCGACACCCAGCACCTCGGCCCAGATCCCGGCGAGCACGAGCTCGCGCTCGGTGCGGGGCACGACGTGGTCACGGGCCCCGAAATCCGGCGCGGGCAGCGCGGTGCGGTCGAGCTTCCCGTTGACGTTGACCGGGAATTCGGCCAACCGGACGAACGCGGCCGGGACCATGTAGTCCGGCAGGGTCCGCCCCAGGAATTCCCCGAGCCCTTCGGTCTCGCCGACGATGTAGGCGACCAGCCGTTTCACCCCGCCGTCCGCGCGGGCCAGTACGGCCGCCTGCTCGACGCCGGGGTGTTCGCCCAGCGCGGCCTCGATCTCGCTCGGTTCGACGCGGAAGCCGCGGATCTTGACCTGCTCGTCCACCCGGCCGACGAATTCCAGTGCCTCCTCGTCGTTCCAGCGCACGACGTCGCCGGTGCGGTACATCCGCTCCCCCGGCGGTCCGAACGGATCCGCGACGAAGCGGTCCGCGGTCAGCCCCGGCCGTCCGAGGTAGCCACGCGCGAGCCCGGCCCCGGCGATATGCAGCTCGCCGGGTGCCCCTGCCGGTGCCAGGTTCAGGCCGTCGTCGAGGACATAGCCGCGGGTGTTGGCCAGAGGTGCCCCGATCGGCACGACGTCGGGCACCTCGTCCGGCAGCGGATGCACGGTGGCGAAGGTCGTGGTCTCGGTGGGACCGTAGACGTCGGCGACCAGTGTCCGCGGGCACGCGGCCCGGACCCTGCGCAGCGCGACGGCGGGAACGGCGTCGCCGCCCGTCCAGACTTCCCGCACGCCGGCGAACATCTGCGGGGCCTCCTGCGCGACGAGCCGGAACAGGCCGGTCGTCATGAAGACTCCCGTCACGGCGTGCGTGGTGATGACGCGGCCGAGCGTGTGGACGTCGAGCTCCCCCGGCGGCGCCAGGACGACCGTTCCGCCGTTCAGCAACGGCACCCACAACTCGTACGTGGACGCGTCGAAGGCCTGTGGTGAGTGCAGCAGCACCCGGTCGTGGGCCGCGAAGCGCCGGTCGGCCGCCAGAGCGAGGACGTCGCGATGCCGGGCGGCGACCCCCTTCGGCTTACCGGTCGAGCCCGAGGTGTAGATGACATAGGCGAGTTGTTCGGGGTCGGTCGTCACCCCAGGGGGTGTCTCCGGGGCGTCACCCGTGTCCGTGACGATCACGCCGTCGTGGATCTCTTCGGCGGTGGACAGCCAGGCCTGATCGGTGACGAGGACGTCCGCTTCGGCTTCGCTCAGCAGCAGCCGCAACCGCTCGGCAGGCGCGCGCAGATCCAACGGCAGATAGGCCCCGCCTGCCTTGAGGATCGCGAGCTCGGCCACGACGAGGGCGGGCGAACGGTCCATCAGGAGCGCGACCCGGTTTTCGGCGCGGACGCCGAGCTCGCGCAGCCGGTTCGCCAGCCGGTTCGCCCGGACGTCGAGTTCGCCGTAGGTGACGGTCTCCGCATCGGTCACCAGCGCGACGGCGCCGGGATTCCGGCGTGCGCGGGCCTCGAACAGCTCGGGCACCGTCCCTTCCGGGATCGGCCGGGCGGTGGCGTCGCGGTCGCGAAGCAGGTGCCGGATCTCCGGGCCCGACAGCATCGGCACCCGGCTCACGGGCTCGTACGGTGTGTCCACGAAGCCACGGATCAGCGTTTCGAGGTGCCCGGCGAGCTGCCGGGCGAGCTCCGGTCCGATCAGGTCGGGGTCGTGGGTCAGCATCAGCGACATCCGGCGGCCCGGATACGCGACGACGCCGAGCGGGTAGTTGGTGCGTTCGGCCGCGCGGACGTCCCGCACTCCCGCGACGTCCGCCACCGGATAGTTCTCGAAGACGATGATGCTGTCGAACAGGCTGCCGCCGGTGTCGCTCCAGGACTGCAACCGCGGCAAGCCGACATGGCCGAACCGGCGGGATTCCGCCTGCGCCGCCTGTAGTTCCCGAAGCCAGTCGACGAGGCCGCGCCCGGAGTCGAGTCTGACCCGCACCGGCAGGGTGTCGATGAACAGGCCCTGGATGTCGTCCGCTCCCGGCAACTCGATCGGCCTGCCCGACACCGTCGCGCCGAAACACACCTCGGCTTCGCCGCTGTAGCGGGACAGCAACGCCGCCCAGGCGCCCTGGACGATCGTGTTGAGCGTCAGGTGGTGCCGCCGCGCGAACGAGGTGATCCGGGCGGTCGTGGCGTCGTCGAAGTCCACCGGTACCCGGGCGGACGAGCTGGCGGCGTGTGCCCGGGCGCCGTGAACGCCGGGAAGCGGTGTCGGCGTCACTCCGTCGAGTTCGGCCCGCCAGTGGGCTTCGGCGGCCTCGTCGTCCTGTGCGGCGAGCCACTCGGCGTAGTCGCGGAACGGACGCCGCACCGGCGGTTCTTCACCGCGCAGCACGGCGAGGACGTCGGACAGGACGCCGAAGACGCTCCAGCCGTCCAGTAGTACGTGATGGAACGTCCAGATCACCCGCACCGAGGTCGCCGACTCCTTGGCGACGACCAGCCGCGTCAGCGGGGCACGGGCCAGATCGAGCCCTTCGGCGAGGTCTTCGGCCAACCGGAGCCGCAGTGCTTCCTCGGCGTCCACTGTGGACCAGTCCGGGCAGCTCACCGGGATCTCCGCCGAACGCCGCACGACCTGCAGCGGACGTGGTACCCCTTCCCAGACGATCCGGCTGCGCAGGACCGGGGTCCGGGCCACCACCCGCCGCCAGGCCGCGACGAGTGCCCGCGGGTCGGGAACGTCGTCGACGGTGAAGGTGATCTGTTCGAAGTAGTTGCGATCGCCCGGCTGGGCCAGGCTGTGGAACACCATGCCGGCCTGCATCGGCGTCAGCGGGTACACGTCCTCCACGTCCCGGCCGTCGCCGACCAGCTCGTCCACAGTGGACTGGTCGAGGCCCGCCAGCGGGAAGTCCGACGGCGTCCGCCCACCCGCGCCGGGTTCGGCGCAGTGCCCGAGGAGTCCGCGCAGGTTCTCCAGCATGCCGTCGGCCAACCGGGTCACGGTCGCCTCTTCGTGCACGCCTTCCGCGTAATGCCAGGTGAACTCCAGCGTGTCGCCGGTGACCTGGCCGACCACGTCGAGCAGATGAGGACGGACGCCGCCGGGGTCGGCGACCAGGGACAGTTCGCCGGGCGAGCCGGTGTAGAGCTCCCCGGTGAGCTCGAACTGCCCGAGGTAGTTGAAGCTGATCTGGGGATCGATGCTCGGCGCCGTCCCGGAGAGATACCGCAGCGCGCCATAGCCGATGCCGCGTCGCGGGACCGACCGCAGCCGCTCCTTCACGGTTTTGATCGCCGTGCCCCATTCGTCCGGGACGTCCAGCGCCACCGGGAACAGGCTGGTGAACCAGCCCACCGTGCGCGACAGATCCACGCCGTCGAACAGGTCCTCCCGGCCGTGGCCCTCCAAATCGATCACCGGGACCCGGCCGGTCCAGTCCCGCAACGTCCGGCCGAGCGCGGTGAGCAGGAGGTCGTTGACCTGCGTCCGGTAGGCCTCGGGGACGTGCCGCAGCAATGACCGCGTCTCGTCGGCGGTCAGCCGGACCGTCACCGCGCGGGCTCGGTCCACCGTGTTCGCACCGATCCCGTCGACCGGGATCGGCGTGACCTCGGGGATCGAACGCCAGTGCTCCAGTTCGTCGTCGAATCCGCCCGCTGCGGCATGATCCGCGAGGCGTGCCGCCCAGTCCTGGAACGAGGTCGTCCTCGGCCCGAAATCAGCCTTCCGATAGGCCTGGTCGAGGTCGTCGAGCAGGATCCGCCAGGACACGCCGTCGACGGCGAGATGGTGCGCGGACAGGTGCAGTACGCGCCGCCCCGGAGGGCCGGACAAGCTCCAGCGCAGCAGCGAATGCCCGTCCTCGACCGCGGTGATGCGCAGCCGCCACTGGTCTCCGTCACGGGTGAAGGTCGTCCGCAACGCGTCGTGGTGCTCGATCACCGCGTCGATGGCGGCGGCGAGCGCGGCCTCGTCGGTGCCGTGCGCCAGTTCGACCGCGATGGCCTGATCGAACCGGGCGGGCTCGGGGATCGTGTCGAAGAACCAGCGTTGAATCGGGGTCGCCACGACGTCCCCGGAGACGGGACCGCGGTCCTCGACCGTGGAGACTTCGGTCGAGGCCGGGGCGAGCGCGGCGACGGTCTGATGCCGGAACAAATCCGCCGTCGTGATCGCCAGCCCCGCCTTCCTGGCCTGCGCGCTGACCTGGATGCCGAGGATCGAGTCGCCGCCGAGGGCGAAGAAGTTGTCCTCGACACCGACCCGGTCGAGACCGAGTACGTCCGCCCAGATCCCCGCGAGCACCGCTTCCCGCTCGGTCCGCGGCGCCGTGCCCCCGCTCGCGGCGGGCTCGAAGCTCGGCTCCGGCAGTACGCGCCGGTCGACCTTCCCGTTCGGGTTGAGGGGAAGCGCGTCGAGGACGACGAACGCCGACGGCACGAGATAGTCCGGCAGGCTCCGGCCGAGGGATTCGCGCAGCACCTCAGTGTCCACTGTGGAGCCGTCCGCGGCCACCACGTAGGCGACCAGGTGCTTGCGACCGGATCCGGTACGCGCCGTCACCACCGCTTCCGCGACCTCGGGCCGGGCGGTGAGGGCACGTTCCACCTCGCCGGGTTCGACCCGGAAGCCCCGGACCTTGAGCTGGTCGTCGGCCCGGCCGGCGAACTCGAGGGTCCCGTCGGCCCGCCACCGGCCGCGGTCGCCGGTGCGGTACATGCGTTCGCCAGGGGCGCCGTACGGGCAGGCGACGAACCGATCCGCCGTCGCACCCGGGCGGTCGGCATACCCGCGGGCGAGCCCTGGGCCCGCGACACAGATCTCGCCGAGCGCGCCGCGCGGGACCGGCCGCAGTCCGTCGTCGAGCACGTAGACACCCATTCCCGTCAGCGGGGTCCCGATCGGGATGGTCTCGGGCACCGTCTCCGCGGAAGTCATGCGGAAGGAGGTCGCGAACGTGGTGGTCTCGGTCGGTCCGTAGCCGTCGACGACCGTGACGCCGGGACAACTCTCCAGCACGCGGCGCACGGCTTCGGGTGGCACGACGTCGCCACCGGTCCAGATCTCCCGCAGGCCGCGGAAGCACTCGGGCGCGTCACCGGCGAAAAGCCGGAAGAGACCAGCGGTGAGCCAGAGGGCGGTGACACCGTGCCGCGCGGTCAGCTCACGGACGACCTCCGCGTCGACGTCCCCCGGCGGCGCGACGACCACGGTGCCACCGTTCAGGAGCGGGACCCACAGCTCGTAGGTGGAGGCGTCGAACGCCAGCGGAGAGTGCAGCAGCACGCGCTCGTGCGCGCCACCGGTGAAGCGGGGGTCGGTGGCCAGCGCGACCACGTCGGTGTGCCGGACCGACACGCCCTTCGGTACACCGGTGGAGCCGGAGGTGTATTCGACATAGGCCAGATTCGCCGGTTCGACCGTGACCGTGGCCACGTCCCCGGTGGCGGGCAGCGTCAGTATCCGTCCTTTGTGGACGGTGGCGGCGGTTTCGTGCCAAGTCTCGTCGGTGAGCAGCAGCGATGTGCCGTCGAGCAGCAGGCGCAGGCGATCGGCCGGAGCACGCAGGTCGAGCGGCAAATAGGCGGCGCCGGCCTTGAGGATCGCCAGCAATGCCACCACGAGGTCGGCTGAGCGGTCCATCAGCACGCCCACCCGGTCCTCCGGGCGCACGCCGAGCTCGATCAGCCGTCCCGCCAGCCGGTCGGCCTCGTCACGCAGTTGGCCGTAGCCGAGGCGCGCCTCACCGAAGAGCACCGCGGGGGCATCCGGATGCTGCCCGGCATGATGGTCGAACAGGCGCGTGATGGTCATCGACGGCGCGGGATCCGGCGACGGCAGGAGCCGGCGGTCGGCCTCAGTGAGCAGCGGAAGCTCGCCGACCAGGCGGCCGGGTTCGGCGGCGATCCCGGCGAGGAGGGCTTCCAGGCTCTCGGTCAGCCGCTCGATCGTCGCGCCGTCGAAGAGCGCGGTGGCGTACTCGACGGTGACCCGCAGGCCGTCTTCCGTCGGCCAGAACTCGACGACCAGGTCGAACCGGGCCGACGGCCGGGGCAGGTCGAACTCCGAGACCCGCAGGCCGGCGACCTCACGCGGGCGGACCAGCGGGCTCTGCAGGACGACCACCGCCTGCACCAGCGGAGTCCGCGACGGATCCCGCTCCGGCTGTACCGCTTCGACGACGCGGTCGAAGGGGGCGTCGGCGTGCGCGAACGCCTCCAGCACCGTCTCCCGGAACCCGGCCAGGAACTCCGGGAACGGCCGCGTGCGATCGATCCGGGAGCGCAGCACGAGGGTGTTCACGAAGAACCCCGTCAGCGGCTCCCACTCGGGCCGGTCCCGTCCGGCGACCGCGGTGCCCACGGCGATGTCGCGCTGACCTCCGTAAGCCGACAGGAGGACTTGCACGGCCGCGGTGAGGGTCATGAACAACGTCGCCCCGTGCGGACGTCCCACGGCGGTGAGGCCGCGGACCAGGTCCGCGGGCAGATCGTGACGGTGTACCGCACCCGCCGTACCGCGCTGGGCCGGTCTCGGGCGATCGGTCGGGAAAGCGAGCGGTTCGAGTCCTTCGAGCGCTTCACGCCAGTAGCCGAGCTGGGCGTCGTCGCCGGTCTGACGACGCCAGTGCGTGTAATCGCGGTAGCCCGACTCCAGCGGCGGCGGGGTCGCACCGGCGTAGAAGTCCAGAAGCTCGCCGGTCAGGATGCCGATCGACCGGCCGTCGGTGACGATGTGGTGCTGGCACAGGACGAGCAGGTGCTCCTCCGGCGCCTGACGATAGAGCGTGGCTCTCGTCAGCGGGCCGGTGCGCAGGTCGAACGGCACGCTCACTTCCGCCGCCAACGTCGCGTCGTCCGCGACGGTTTCCTCGACGCGCAGCGGTATCTCGGCCGTGTCGGCGATGCGCTGGGAATCCTCGTCGAAGGTCGTGCGCAGGGATTCGTGGCGGGCGCAGAGCGCGGCCAGGGCGCCGCGCAGGGCGTCGAGGTCCAGCGGCCCGGAGAGCCGGAGACCGACCGCGGTGTTGTATTCGGCGCTGTCCCCGGTCAGCTCGTCGAGGAACCACAGGCGCCGCTGGGCGGGCGAAAGCGGGACCACCTGGGACGACGGTGCGGCCGGGATCGTGTCGTTCCCGGCGGGCCGCGCCTCGTCGATCAGCCGGGCCAGCCCGGTCACGGTGGGCGCGTCGAACACCGCGCGAGCCGACAAGGTCACGCCGAAGGTCCGGCGCAGTCGGGACAACGCCTGCACCGCAAGGATCGAGTCGCCACCCAGGGCGAAGAAGTCGTCATCGCTCGCGACATCGTCCGTTCCGAGCACGCCGGCGAGCACCTCGGCGACGGCACGTTCGGTTTCCGAACTCGGCCCGGTGTCCGACCGGCTCTCTTCCTGCGGCGCGGGCAGTGCGCGGCGATCGACCTTCCCGTTGGCGTTGAGGGGAAGCGCGTCGAGGGCGACGAACGCCGACGGCACCATGTAGTCCGGCAACACCGCCGCCGCGGACTCCGCCAGGTCGGCGAGCGCCTCGCCCTGCCGGGCCACGACATAGGCGACCAACCGCTTGACGCCCGGCCGTTGCTCGCGGGCGACGACCACGACCTCGCCCACACCCGGCACGGCGGCGAGCACCGATTCGATCTCGCCGGGCTCGACCCGGAAACCGCGGACCTTGACCTGGTCGTCGGCCCGGCCGAGGAACTCCAGTTCGCCGTCGTCGTTGTACCGCACCAGATCGCCGGTCCGGTACATCCGGCCGCCGGGTACGCCGGGATCGGCGACGAAGCGGTCCGCGGTCGCACCCGGCTCGCCCCAGTAACCACGGGCCAGGCCGGCCCCGGCCAGATGCAGCTCCCCCGCCTCTCCGGCCGGGACGGCGTTCAACGCGCCGTCGAGGACGTGGGCGCGGACTCCGTCGAGTGGGCGGCCGATCGGCACGGAGTCCGGCACACCGTCCCTTGTGGACATCGCACGCGCGGTGGCGAAAGTGGTGGTTTCGGTGGGGCCGTAGCCATCGGTCACGGTAAGGCCTGGGCAGGCGTCCAGCACGCGGCGGACAGCGGCCGCCGGGACCACGTCGCCGCCCGTCCATACTTCTTCCACGCCGAGGAAACAGTCCGGCGCCTCCTGCGCCACGACCCGGAACAGCCCGGCGGTCAGCCAAAGCGAAGTGACCGCGTACTGGCGGACGACCTCGCGCAGCGCCTCCACGTCCAGGTCGCCCGGAGGCGCGATCACCACCGTCCCGCCGTTGAGCAGCGGTACCCACAGCTCATAGGTCGACGCGTCGAAGGCGGCCGGGGAATGCAGCAGGACCCGGCGGTGCGGACCACCCGCGAACCGGCTGTCGGCCGCCAGCGCCGCGACGTCCCGATGCCGGACCGCGACTCCCTTCGGTGTCCCGGTCGAGCCGGACGTGTGCATGAGATACGCCAGCTGATCCGCGTCGACACGCGGAGGCGCCAGGTCCGGCGCCGGAAGGGCTCGTCCCGCGACCACGATTCGTCCACTGTGGACTTGCGCGGCCCGTTCCGGCTCGTCGGTGATCAGCACCGAGACCCCCGCGGTGGCCAGCACCAGCCGCGCGCGGTCGTCGGGGGCGCGCCGGTCGAGCGGCACGTATACCCCGCCCGCCAGCACGATCGCCAGTTCGGCGACGACGAGTTCGGCGGACCGTTGGAGCAGCAACCCGACCCTGTCCTCAGCACGCACTCCGAGCCGGGTCAGCCGGGTGGCGAGGCGTGCGGCCCGGTCGGCGAGTTCGGCATAGGTCAGCTGTCCACCGTGGCCGTCCACGGCGATCGCGTCGGGAGTGGAGCGCACCCGCGCGGCGAACAGATCCGGCAGGGCGACGGCTCGTTCGGCTTCGGGGGCGTCCGTCGTGTCGAGCACGGTCATCTTTTCGGTACCTTCCAGGCACAACAAGCAAACCCACCGAGGCGGGCAAGGGGGACGGGGAGGGAGAAGGCGGCTCAGTGACGCCGGGCGAGGCGGCCGCCGATTTCGATCGCGGTCGCCTCGCCGGGCGTTCCGCGCAGCCGGCCGCACGGCGCCGGGCGACCGGTGACGGGGTCGCGCACCGTGAACGAGGCGTCGTCGTGGAGGGTGAGTTCGGGGAAAACCTCGCCGTCGACGACGAGTTCGGCTCCGCCGTGGTCGCCGGGACGGATCGTGTAGTCGAGAGCGCCGTTGCGGTAGGTGCCGAAGTCACCGGTCGGGATCGGGACAGGGCGGGCCGGTGCGGGCAGCCGCCGCTCCGGGAGCGAGAGGCCGAGCGCGCGGAGCTCGGCGACGAGGTCGTGCCACATGTCCGTGCCCGCGGCCCCGTTCGCCGTGAACGCGACGACGCAGGCACCCGCCTGATCGATCCGCAACTGGCAGGAGGTTCCGTCGGCGGTGCCGTCGTGGCCGAGCCAGACTTCGTCCTCGTCTTCGTAGTGCGCGATTCCCAGCCCCCAGCCGTCGGCCAGGCCGAACGGCTCGGCGTCGGGCACCCGGCGATGCATGTCCGCGGCGGTCACGACGTCGAGCAAACCCGGCTTTCCCAGATGGACCCGGCCCAGTTCGACCAGGTCCGCGGCGCTCAAGGCCAGCGCGCCGGCGGGTTCGAGCATCGGTGGCAAGGCCTGCTCGACCGGACGCGCACCGGCCGGTCCGGTGGCGCGTCCGTGGCCGGAAACCGTTCTCGGGCTTTCGGCGTAGGCGGGCTCGATCTTCAGTGGACGCAGGAGTATCGCCTCGACGGCTTCACGCCAGGTCATCCCGGTGACCACCTCGATCAGCGATCCCACCAGGGCATAGCCCAGGTTCGAATACGAGAAGGCGGCCCCGGGTGGGCATACGGGGATCGCCGCGCGAATCTCGCGCAGGCACGTCCCGGTGACGTCGGCCGGATCGGAGGGCAGGCCGCTGGTGTGGCTCAACAGATGACGCGGGGTCACTCCCCCGGCGAGACCGGGGTCGCCCAGCAGCTCGCCGACCGGCTGATCCAGTTCGAGATCGTCGTCCGCGATCAGCGCCATCACGACCGTGGCGGTGGCCAGTTTCGTGACCGATCCGATCGGTACGGCGGACGACGGGCTCATCGGTCTCCGTCTGTCCTGATGTTCGACACCGGTCTGGACCACTGTGGTCAGACCGTCTTCGAGCACCGCGAGCTGTGCTCCCGGAACACCGTGCCTGCCCGCCAGGCCGGTCAGTACTTCTTGAAGCCGCCGCGTCGGCACCGGGTTCCGTCCAGTGTGGCCGTACTGTTCTGGCGCAGGCCGCATGACCGATTCCTCTCTGTCCACAGGAAATCACGAGTTGATAGCCACGTCTGTCCACATCGGGCCGAAACCACACGCTGCCCGGGCCAGGAGATCGTCTGTACCGCCAATGGTGGGAAAGCCGCTTCGACCGAAAATCGCTCGACGCTACACAGGGTGGCAATAACTGTCATTCATTTTATTGAACCAGCGTCAATCCGCCGCACATCTTGGAATGACATCGGATAACGAGCACGCATGAGGCATGAACAAGCCAGCGCATCCACCGGTCGACGGATGCGTGAAAAATAAATGAAGAAAAAATTGCGCCGCCGGTCTCATCGCCGGCGGAACAGTCGCAAACTTCCTCCCCTCGTCCAATTCTTCCAGCTCAGACCGCCTTGGTACGCAAGCACATACCCGGGCAGCGCCTGCTGGTTCCCCTCACGCCGCCGAGCCAAACGCGGAAAAGCGGAAAAGCGCCAACGAAGATCACTTCTCCCCCGCCGACGACGCCGCCAACTGCGGAAACAAGAAAGTGATCTTGCCGAATCTGATTCTCACCATGCGAGCAGCACGACCATGCGCACGTGCACCGTCTCGTGCAACCGGCGAGACAGCCTTTTTCGATCATCGAAGACATTGGAGTGAAGCGGAAGAACGCGAATTCACCCGGTTGCCTGTAACGGAATCGGCATCGCCATTCACCCGACCATCGTCGGTTGCCCACCCAGCCGAGGCTTGGTAACAGAGGATCCCACCCTTCCCGCCGTGGTCCAGACCACAGGGGAAGGTGGTCCGTACGAGCGGCATGGAAGTCGCTCACGGCATGCCGACGCACGCAGGAGGCGGCAGCGACGGAATCACTGGCGCGCTACGAACACGTGCACCCTGGGGCTCGATCGGCACACCGAGGTTTCATGACGTGGCGCCGGTTCGGGTGCATGGTCACGCCCGGAACGAGCGGGCCGGGTGGGCGGCCAGGCCCAAATCCGATGGCCACCGTATGCGCCGCCCGCGATTTCCGGACCTCGCTTCGCCATCCAGAAAGTCGGCGTTATCTGCGGAAATTACCCACAGAGCCACGCCGACGGTGTGCTTGGCTGCTCCCGTGCTGAAGAAACTCTGCGCCGCCGCGGCGATCACCCTCCTGCCCGTCGTCATCACCACGCCCGCACAAGCAGCCACGTACTATCAACAGACGGTCACCGGTTCCACCCTGGCCCAGTGCAACGCGACCGGCTCTCAACTCGCCCAGCAGAAACGCGCCGAAGGCTACCTCGTGACCTGGACCGGCTGCGGTCACCAGAACTTCGGCTACATCGGCGTGGTCGCCTGGTCGAACTGATCCCGAGATCAGCCGCCACCGCCGCGGAGTTGTCGCGTTCCTGGTCGATCAGCCGGTCGAAGCGAAGTCGCGTGGCTGCTCCCCACGCGAAGGGCAGCGCAAGCGTTCCGGCGTCCGCCCGCACGAGTCCGGGAGATTGCACCTCTCGCGGACCGGTGAGCCATGCCTGGCAGGCGTGGGCGCCGTCCGGAAGCGGCAGTCCTTGTGTCCTGGTGGCTTCACCGCGTTGCCGCGAACAGCCGATGTCGGCGGAACCTCCCTGGGGTCGCGTGCGCGACACCAGGGAGGTTCCGCGCACGCACGAGGACGAGGATGCGCTTCCGTCCGGACCTCTACGCCATAAGAACTCCACGAAGGCGTTCTCCGTGGGGATGTAGTCCGCTTCCGGAATACGGATGAGCGTGGTTCGCGGGCTTTCCGAGGCGAACTTCTCGGCGTATTCCACCGTCTCGAAGGCATCGTCCTCGCCCCAGATCGGCAACTTGGGTGCGGTGGACCGTTTCAGCGCGGGAACAAGATCCGGGGTGTAGCGGCTACCGGCCGCGCCGGCCACCGCACCCAGCACCTCCCACACCGACGATCACGACCCGCGCCTGCCGCACCCGACTGCGACGGCAGGAGTGCGATCGCCTGATCGCCAGAACGCCCGGCTGCCGCTCGGACTCGCTCAGTTCCGTTTCGGAAGCTCCGCGGATCAGATGGCTCCGCGCCACCTTCCTCGATTCGGACTGAGCCCCGGCAACTTCAAGCCCGGTGAGTTCTAGAGGTGAGCGACGTCAGCCGGGGTCGCGGCGCGGAGCGTGAGGGTCTGCAGGGCGTCCGGCCAGCCGGTGACGAACACAGCCTGACCGTGCCAGGCCAGTTCGACGACCGCGGCGTCCAGCGCGTCCAGCCGGGTGCCACGCACCCCCTCACCATCGATCAGCACCTCGACCTCCTGGACGGCCGGGAATCGAAAGGACAAGCAGGAACACCACCCTAAACCCGACCACGCCGCGCAGCCAATGGTGCCCGTAGCGACAACGGACTTCCGCCGGCGATCGGATTTCGGTTTTCACAGAGAAGACAAGATTGAGCCATGAAGTGACCGGCGTCACTATCCGGCAAGTCGTGACAACCTCGGGCGCCGGCGAACGCCTTCAAGCTCAGGAACAACCGATAACCTGGGGAGCACATGAAGAGACTTTCCGTCATCCTGACCGCGATACTGGTGGCAGTCGCGTTGACCCCGGTCGCGCCCGCCGGCGCGACGACCCGCTTCGACCGGGAACTTCAGGCCCGCATCGCACGAGCCCAGGCGTACGCCGACAGCAGGCCCGGTGACACCGGGATCGTCCTCCGGGACAGGTGGACCGGAGCCGTCTACCGGAGCCAGGCCGCCGGAACCCTGATCTGGGCCTGCTCCACCCCGAAGCTGGCGATGGTGGTGGATCTGTTGCTGCGCAACGATTCGGGCGCCGTCCAGCTGACCGCTGAAGACCGGGACCTGATGCACCGGATGCTCAACTCCAGCGACGACGCCGCCGCACACACGCTGTGGACCCGGTACGGCGGGGAAGCCGAGTTCGCCAAGCGCTTCCCGTCGTACGGGATGACCGACATGCGGTTCACCGACCAGCACCCGCACCACTGGGGCTGGATCCTCACCACCGCGAACGATCTGGACCGGCTGGTCAACCACGTCCTGACGAAGCTGCCGCGACAGCACCGCGACTACATCGTCCGCGAAATGCGCGCCGTCGACGTCAACCAGCAATGGGGAGTCTGGGGCGCCGGTGCCGCCGCCCGCCCTGGCAACAAGAACGGCTGGTCCGACGACAACGACGACGGCTCCTGGATCATGAACTCGGTCGGCTTCGTCGGGCCGCACGAGCGATACACCCTCTCGCTCATGAACAACACCAAGGTCATCCAGAACGGCTACGAAACCGGCCAGGAGACCACTACCAAGATCAGTGAGATCCTGTTCAAGGGCTACTTCAAGGGCTGACCGGGCAACGTCGGACCCGGTGGATCTCACCGGGTCCGACGCTGTCACTCAGGGCCGAAGGACCTCGAATTCCTTCGGCTACCGGCGAGACCTTCTTCTCGAATTGGTCGCAGTGCCGGCGGACCGGCGCCGAGTTCGCGCTGCTTTCTTCTCCTACCAGAGAGTGGACGGCCCCGAGACCGCCCAGCCCGCGTCGACGGGTTTGACCCAGAAGCCCAATGCCACGTCGATCACCTCCTCGCGATAGGTGATTTCGACATAGAGATGGCTACCGGTCTCGCCCCAGGCGAAACTCCCGAGGCCGAGTTCTCCGAGCCACGACAGGTCGTGTTCCCACTCATCGTGGACAGGATCCACATCGGTACTCGCTCCGACGGAGCCGGACCAGAGCGCCTTGAGCACGTGCCGGGCCGAGGTGTGGTCGACGAGCTTCCCCGCCTCAGGCATCTTTCCCGCCCGCACGAGGTCGAAATAGTGGCGCACGACCGCCTCGACGTCGTTCGCGGCGGGCCGCTCCGCCCAGATCTTCACGGTGGTGACGATAGAGGTGCCGCCGACACCTACGGAAACCCGCCTGGGGGTGGCAGGAATTCCGAAGCGCTGACAGACCAGAGCCGCGGTTCGCCCAGCGATACCGGGCTGTGTCCAGGCGCGGCCCGAGGTGTTCGGCACCGGCGGAGCTGACGCTTGTGTGGTCCACGGTTCGGCGCCGAGCTTGATCAGCGACTGACCGGCAAGCGGCAGTTTTGGCGCGCAGGGGTCACAATCGCACCGCATTCTGTGACACTTTGACGGGCTGTGTCCCGCAGTGACAGCGCGAGAAGGGAATCTGCTGTGTCCGGAATGCTCAACAGACGCAAGGCGCTCGCTCTCGGGGGTGGTGCCGCGCTCGGGGTCCTGACCGCCGGTGCCGGCACGGCTTCCGCCGCGACGGGATGGATCCGGCTGCCGATCGTCACCGCCAACATCGGCCGCGACAACCTCGGGGCGCGCGAGGCCGCGATCGACGCCGTCCGCAACTGTGACTCCCTGGTGCGGCCTCTGGTCGGCTGGCAGGAGATCAACGAGGGCGACACCGGTGAGCCCGCGATGATCGACCACTACTTCGGTCCCCTGTACAACAACGCGTTCCTGCGGCACAACACGTCGTTCCGGATCCCGATCTCGATCCCGCAGCCGTGGGAGGTGGCGAGCGCGAAGACCACGTATGTGCACGGCGGCATCAGCGGGGTGACCCCGCCGCGCTGGATCAACGAGGTCGTGGTGCGTCACCAGAGCCACCCGACGCTCCAGTTCGCGCTGATCAACTCGCACTACATCGCGAACGCGTACAACGGCGACCAGCGCGCCGACCTGCGCGACGAGTGGAACGAGCACAAGAGAATCCACGCCAGTCGCGTGCTCGCGCACCACAACGTCGGGCGCCTGGTCTTCTGGACCGCGGATACCAACAACCCGAACTACTACAGGGCCACCGGCCTGGACGCGGAGCGCCGGTGCTTCGGCACCGGGATCGACCGTATCAACTGGCTGGCCGGCAACGGCGTCGTCCAGGAGCAGTTCATCGACACCAAGACCGTGGACATGCGCGTGGACGGGCATGACGCCCGGGTCGCCGTCTTCCAGGTCCGCCTGGCTTGACGGAACGCACGGGCCAGGCGCCGTTCGCCTGGCCCGTGCCATGGCTCAGACCTCGAAGCAGGCCATGCGCATCGGCGAGCGTGAGCGCTCTCCAGCAGAAGAGCAGCGTCAGTGCCACGAGGACCTCGCGGCACGGGCGGGACGGGTGGATCCGTCGCTGTCCGCCCCGCACCGCCGCCGCTCCGTGAACCACCCTGGCCGTACGCCACACTGGTGGCGGTGAGCGGGCGGCTGGGAGGGTGCGGTGGAGTTTCAGGTGCTGGGTCCACTGCGGGTCCGACGCGACGGGCGGGACGAGGCGCCGGCGGGACGGTTGCAGGGCATCCTGCTCGGTGTGCTGCTCGCGCGAGCGAACCAGGCGGTGCCGGTGGACGTGCTGACCGGCGCGTTGTGGGGTGACCGGCGCGACCCGCGGCACGGGCAAAGGCTGCAGCTACACGTTCATCGCCTCCGCGGTGTGCTCGGGGAGCCGGATCGGCTGTCGTTCGGCGAGGCGGGCTACCGGCTGCGGGTGCTGCCGGGAGAGCTGGACTCGGAGCGGTTCGCATCGCTGTTCGAGGAGGCGCGAGAAATCGCGGACGAGCAACCCCAGCGGGCGGTCGACATCCTGCGCGGGGCGTCGGGCCTGTGGCGCGGCGACCCGTTCCGTGACGTCGACGTCCCACTGCTCGCCGACTGGGCGCAGCGGCTCACCGAGCTCAGGTCGGTCGCGCTGGAGACGCTCTACCAGGCCGAACTCGCCTGCGGACTGAACGCGGCGATCATCGGCGAACTGACGGACCTGGTGCGCCGGTATCCGGTTCGCGAGCGGCTGCACGGCCTGCTCATGACCGCCCTGTACCGCTCCGGGCAGCAGGCCGAAGCGTTGCGGGCGTATCGCGCGGCACGGGACACACTCGTCGAAGAACTCGGGGTGGACCCTGGGCCCGAGTTGCGTGAGCTGCACCAGCGCATGCTCGCGGGAGAGACGCTGGGGCCGGTCAAGAAGGGGCCGGCCAAGAGTGTCCCCGCTCAGTTGCCGGTGGATGTGCGTGGCTTCGTGGGCAGGGACGCCGAACTCGTGGAGCTCGACGGCCTCCTCGCCACCGGAGAGTCCGCGGTGGTCTCGGTCGTCGCCGGAACCGCCGGAGTGGGCAAGACCGCGCTTGCCGTGCGATGGGCACACCGGGTGCGGGATCGGTTCCCCGACGGCCAGTTGTACGTCGACCTGCGCGGCTACGGCCCCGATCAGCCGGTCTCGCCGGAAGACGCGCTGGCGGGGTTCCTGCGCGCGCTGGACTTGGACGGTGCGGCGATTCCGCAGGATCTCGCCGAGCGCGCCGCGCGGTTTCGCACCCTCGTCGCCCGCCGCCGGATGTTGATCGTGCTGGACAACGCCCGCACGGTCGAGCAAGTGCGTCCCTTGTTGCCCGGTAGCCCGTCGTGTTTCGTGGTGGCGACCAGCCGAGACGCGTTGGCCGGTCTCGTCGCCCGTGAGGGCGCCCATCGGCTCGATCTCGATCGGATGCCGAACGAGGACGCCCGCGTTCTGCTCCGCGAACTGCTCGCCGACCGGGTGGACGCCGAGCCGGAAGCGGTCGCGGCGCTGGTGGAACGGTGCGCTCGGCTGCCCTTGGCCTTGCGCATCGCCGCCGAGCTGATCCGGTCACGGCCCGCTCGCGGCCTCGGCGAATTCGTCGACGAGCTTTCCGGCCAGCAGGACGCGCTCGATCTGCTGGACGTCGACGGTGATCCGCAGACCGCCGTGCGGGCCGTGTTCTCGTGGTCGTACCGGAAGCTGGACGCGGTGGCGGCCAGGCTGTTCCGGCTGCTCGGCCTGCATCCTGGGCACGACACGGACGACCATGCGGCGGCGGCCCTCGCCGGCACCGGGCTGAGGGAGACGCGCCGCGCGCTGGACGTGCTGCGGAGGGCTCATCTCGTCGATCAGTCGTCCGACGGCCGCTACCGTTCCCATGACCTGCTGCGGGCGTACGCCGCCGAACTGGCCGAATCCACCGACAGCGCCGACGAACGCGCAGCCGCGCTGAGCAGGTTGCTCGACCACTACCTGTTCACGGCTTCGGCCGCGATGGACGTCATCGCGCGAGACGACTACGCCCCGCGGCCGAAAGCGCCGGCACCCCACGGGGAAGTACCGCTGTTCTCGGCCTACGACCACGCGTGGCGCTGGCTCGACGCCGAGCGGGCCAATCTGCTGGAGGTCTGCGGGCAAGGCGGACCGGCGTCCGTGATCCACCTGTCCGAGACCGTGTGGCGTTACCTCGACACCGGTGGCTACTACGACGATGCCGTCGCCCTGCACACTCGCGCGGTCGACTCCGCCCGTGCGCTGGAAGACGAACGCGCGGAAGCGAAGGCGCGACGCGCACTCGGTGTCACGATGTCCCGCCGGGGCCGGGACCGCGAAGCGATCGACCATCTCGAGTGGGCGATGGCCGCGTTCCAGCGCACCGGGGACCAGGGATTCCAGGCCGCGACGCTGAGCTTTCTCGGCTGTGTGTACGGGAAGAGGGGTGAGCTGGCAGAGGCCCGGCGGAGGTTCGAGCGAGCACTCACGCTGACCGATCCGGACGAAAGCTGGTATCTGCACTGCGCGGTCAGGATCAACCATTCCCAGAATCTGCTGAGCCTCGGCCTTCCCGAAGAAGCCAGACACCATCTCGACGTGACTTTCACCCTGTGCCGGGAAAATCACGACGAACACATCGAATGCAACGCGGTCAATCTCCTGGCCAAGATGTATCTCCACATCGGACACGACGACGATGCCTTCGACCACTCCCAGCGCTGCTTGACTCTCGCCAGGGCAGCGGGTTTCCGCACCCAGCAAGCGGACAGTCTGAGGATTCTGGGGGTGGTGTACCGGCGGCGGGGCGACGGCGAACAGGCCTTGCGCCACCATGAGGAAGCGGCGACACTCGCTCGTGCCATCGGTGACACCGAACTGATCTCCGAGACACTCAACGCGTTGGGCGCCACCCACACGTCCGCGGGACGCCACGCCGAAGCCCTCCGCTGTCACGGCGACGCGCTGGCCGTCGCCACCGAGGCAGGCCATCGCGAGCAGCTGACGCACGCCCACGCCGGCATCGGCGACGTCCACGCCGAGCTGGGCGAGCACGACGAGGCCCGCCGGCACTGGCTCCAGGTACTCGACTTCTACCGCGACCTCGACGTTCCCCTGGCCACCGAAATCAGGGCGAAGCTCGAAAACCAGGGCGGCTCATGAATCCCGCGAGCCGAGCAGGACCTGAGCACGCAGCGCGGCCTGGGTCCGGCTGGTGACGCCGAGCTTGGCCAGCACATTGCCGACGTGCACCTTGACCGTGCGTTCGGCCAGCCCGAGCCGTCCCGCGATGTCGCGGTTGGACAGTCCGGAACCGAGCAGCGACAGCACTTCGCGCTCGCGCGGGGTCAGGCCGGGATCACCGGTACCGCACAACGTGGCCGCCGCGGACGGGCTGATCACGGTCATTCCGTCGTGCGCGCCACGGACGGCGGCGGCCAGTTCGGCCCCGGTGGCGTCCTTGAGCACGAAGCCGGCGGCTCCGGTGGCCAGCGCCTGCCGGATCTCGTGGCGCCTCCCGATGGTGGTCAGCATCAGCACGGGCGGCGGGGCGGGCATTTGCTCCCGGAGGCGGCGCAGGGTCTCCAGGCCGTCCATGCCCGGCAGGTAGAGGTCGAGCAGGACGACGTCGGCCGGTTCCCGTGCGGTGACGAGGAAGTCGAGCAGCTCTGGCCCGCCGGCGCGCTGCGCGACGACGGTCAAGCCCGGCTGCGCGGCCAGCACCATCGCCAGCCCTTCGCGGACCAGGGCGTGGTCGTCGACCACGACAACACGAACCATGGGATCACCTCGATGGCGCACACTCTACTGTCGGGACGTGCTCAATCATCTCCGCGCGCGTTTGGACCTCGGGATGATCCTGCTGGTCGCACTGCTGTTCTCGGCGAGCGGGCTGGGTACGGAGAGCTGGGAGGCGGTGGCCGTCGCCGCCGCGCAGCTGCTGCCGCTGGCCGCGCGGCGGCGGGCACCCGGCGTCGTGCTCGCGGTCGTCGCCGCGGCGACCGTGGCTCAGCTGCTCCTGGGACCCGCTCGCAACGTGGCCTACGTGCCGGTCCTGCTCGGGGTCTACACCGTGGCCGCCCTGCCGAACCGTGCCGGGCACCGGATGGTCGCGGCGGGCGCGGCAGCCGCCGTGGCGGTGGTGATGGGCGAATTCAAGGGCCTGGTGGACGGCACTTTGCTGGCGCTGGTGGCCTTCGGCGTGGCGTGGACGATGGGCATGGAACGGCGGCGGCACGTGGCCGATCGCACCCGGCTTGTCGAACAGCAAGCCCGCCACAGCGCGGAAAGCGCGGCCGCGGAACGCCGGGAGCTCACCGCACGGCGGCTGCACGACACGCTCGCCCACACCACCACGGTGATGCTCGTGCAAGCCGAGGCGTTGCGCGCGACCGCCGATCTCAGCGAACCGGCCCGCGAGCGCGTGGACACGATCCTCACCGCGGGCCGGGACGCGCTCACCGAGGTCCGGCAGACCCTCCGCGACCTCGCCGAGGACGAGCATCCGCCACCCGCGTCCACCGAACTGCCCGAGCTCCTCGCGCGGCTGCGCGCCGCCGGGCTCGTGCTGGACGAACCCACCGGCGTGCCGGACGGGGTGGCCGGAGCGCTGGCCGAGCGGGTGATCGCGGAGGCGGCCACGAACGCGCTGAGACACGCCGGTCCCGGCACCCGCGTCCGGATCACCGTGCGGAACCACGACGACGACGTGCATGTCGAGGTCGGCAACGAACTGCCCGCCACCACGAGACCGGGTGGCGGTGGCTTCGGGCTGGCCAGCGTCGCCGGTGAGCTGGCCGAACACGGCGGTCGGCTGGAATTCGGCCCGCGTGGGCGGCAGTGGGTGGTCCGTGCGGTCATCCCGGCCGCCGGGCCAGCAGCTCGGACACCGTGACGAACCGATAGCCGAGCCCGCGCAACCGTTCGACCAGCGGGACCACCGCTTGCCTGGTCGTGGTCCGGCTCTGGTACATCCCGTGCAACAGGACGATCGAGCCCGGCCGGACATGCTCGGCGGTGTACTCGGCGATGCCGGAGGCGCTGGCGGCCACCTCGGGATAGGAGTCCGGTTCGACGTCCCACATGATCGTCCGCCGCCGATGCTCGGCGAGATAGCGCGGCAGGCCCAGCAGTTTCTTCCCGTTGGGCGGGCGGAACGTGATCTCGCCGCGGTAGCCGGTCCGGCGGATCAGCGCGTCGGTCCGCTCGATCTCGGTGGCCACCGTCTCGGCTGACACGAACACCATCCGCTCGTGGGAGTAGGAGTGGTTGCCGAGCTCGTGCCCGGCGGCGGCGATCCGCGTGCCGAGGTCCGGGTGCCGCTCCAGTTCCCGCCCGGTCAGGTAGAAGGTGGCGGGTACCCCGACCGTGCCCAGGCCGTGGAGGAGTTCGCCGGTGCCCGCCGGGTCGGGCCCGTCGTCGAAAGTGAGCGCCACGACCTTGTCCGGCACCTCGACCCGATGGGTCAGGCCGCCGTAGAACTGGAAGGTCCGGGCGTTGACCAGCCGATCGAGGCCGAAGGCCGACGCCGCCAGCACGACCGCGGTGATCAGGCCGAGCACCACGCCCTTGCGGGCACGCGGTGAAGCAGGGAGGACGCGCATGGGAGCACCCTGACCGATCGCCGGCCAAGGCGGAAGCGGCGGAGGTCCTAGTACCTTCGCTCTCGGTCAGCCCTTGGGCACCACCTGAAAAGGACGGTCGCCGGATGGGCTACCGGCGCCGCCGAGGGCCCGGATCGTCGTCCCAGTCAGGCTCGAAGTCGAACTCCCGAGGCCGTCGTGAACTCGGTGGCGGGAAGGCATCGCGGCGATCCTCCGCCCTGCGCCGGATCGCGGCGACGCGCTTGTGCCAGCGTTGCGTCAGTGCCGCGGATTTCTCCGCGCCGGCCTTCTCCGCCGCGTAGCATCGTTCGGCCCTGGCGGCGATCCGGTCCCGGTTGCCGTCGATCCGGTCCGCGAACCGCGCGCGCATCCGCTCGATGCGCTCCTCCCGCATGATCTCCCCGATCATCGCGGCATCACCTCCCTCCGCCCGCCGGAACCGGCCTGCGCGCCCTGTTCGAGCATTTCCCGCATCACGCCGAGGACCTCCTCGAACCCCTCGTCGGTGGCGTCACAGACGTCCCAGAACGCCTCGACCTTCGTCTCCACCACCGGCACCAGATTGCCGTCGCACCATTCGGCCGCCGACTGCCGGACTTCGGCCTTGACGTCGTCGCTGATGTTCAGGCACTCCTGGTCGGCCGGTATGCCGAACTGCGAGGCCACATAAAGGATGTCCTCGTCGCTCGCCCCTCCCTTGGCGACCGTGACCAGCCGATCGACGATGTCCGGCGCGATCCCGTTGATGGTCGACGAGAACAGGCCGTTCACGGTCTGCGCCTTGGTCACGCACATCTGCTCCAGCGCGCCGCGGACCTCGTTCAGCACCTTGCCGGCGTCTTCCAGCTCCTTCATCAAGGCCCTGGCCTGGCCCACCGCGTCGTCGTAGCGTGACGACGCGGCGTCCGCGGCCTCCCCCTCCCAATCGGCGAACAGGTCGCCCTGGGCCGTGACGAGCTCGCCGACGTGGTGCTGGAGACGGCCGACCGCCTGTGCGTACTGGTCGGCCTGGAGACCGATGCGCCTGAACCCCACCTCACGCTGCTCGTTGTACCGGGCCTTGAAGATCCATTTGTCCGCGAACGGGTTACCGGTCAAGGACGTGCCGCCGTTGCCCGAACCACGAGCACCCACCCGGGACCCACCGCTGGAGTACCGGCAGTACTTCCCCCAGAACAGCTTGAAGAAATCCAGCCCGACCTCGCCGGAGTCGAAGATCTCCTCCGAGCTCGCGGCGCCGGTGCCGCCGGTGGCCTTCAAGTTGTCCGCGTAGGCCTGAAGCTGCCGGGCGTTCTCGCGCTGCTCTTCCAGGTCGTCCGCGTACCTGCGCTCGTTCTCCGCCTGGTCGATCGCGGCCTGCATGTCCGCGCCGGGGTTGCCGGACCCGGGCAGCGCGCCGGGGCCCCCGGGGTGCTCCTCGCCGTACGTCGCGATGGTCGCGGCGTCGTTGACCGCCTGGCTCAACGCGCCGTTGTTGATGGCGTTCGCGGCGTAGTTGTCCACGTACTCCTGGGCGTCGTATTCCTCGATGTACTCCTTCACCTCGTCCGGCACGGTGTCCGGGTCGTACCCCGTCCGTTCCTGGATGATGACGTCTCCCCAGAGGTAACCCGTCGCGTAGTCGTAGCTCCACGCGGCGATGAGCTCCCGTTTCGTCTCATCGGAGACGTCGGGGTCGTCGAGGATGGCCCTGATCTCCTCGTCGGTCGGGCTGACGTGTCCGTTCGGCCCGGCCGGCCGGTACCTCGCCTTGGCCTCGTCCCACCAGGCCATCAGTCGCCCACCTCGCGCAGGCCGTCGAGTCGCGACGCGAAGTCCGACTCGGTCTCCCCATAGACACCGGCGGACTCCCGCAGCAAGAGGGAGACCTCGTCGATGTCTCCGACCAGCTTGACGGCGAGAGTCGCCAGCTCTCCGCTCGCGGCGAGGTATGCGGCGCCGTGGCTCTGGTAGCGGTCCCCGCCGAAGTCCAGCTGGGCCACCACGGTGTGCGCCACCTGTCCGCTCACCGACCGCAGTCCGGTGCCGATGGTCCCGAGCTCGTCACTCACCTCCAGCAACTTCGCTGGATCGACTTCGTACCCCACGCGATCCCCTCTCGTCCCTGCCCCACGAGAAAGGTTAGGAACGCGGCTTTCACACGCCTTTCATTCGCATGAAAGCACCGAGCCTTCAGCGGCTTCGTGTGGTCGTGGCCTGCGCCGGGAGACCAGGCGACCACCACCACACCCGTGTGGCGCGGCCCTGACCAGCCCGCCGTCCACGGATCCGGCGATCGATACGCAGTCGCCGGAGTGCCGCGAGTGCGCAGTAACAGAGGTTCGCGATGCTCGGACCCGTCAGATCGGCGGCGGCGACTCTCGAGCTATTCGCCGCGCGTGTTCCAGCAGGTCCTCCCCCCTCGGGCCGGCCGCGTATCGCGCCGCCGACAGCGAGCCGATCGCGGCGGCCAGCGGGTCCGGATTGGTCGCGTTGTGCAGTGCCTGCCACAACCACGCGTGCTCTCGATGGTCCTGTAACTGCGATCGCCTGGCCGCGAGTTCTGCCTCCGGGCCGAACCGGCGCTCCGTGAGTACGGCCGCGATGACAGGGTCTCCGGCGACACCGGCATGCTCGGTTACGGCCGACGCGGCCTGCCAGGCCAGCTCCCGCAATGTCTCCTCGGGTACGAAGGCCAGCCGATCGGTGTCCGCGCCGAGAGGTCCATGACCGGGGAACGCGCGCGAACCGTCGGGATCACGCGCCTCGGGGTACAGCTCGGGCAGGTGCGGCAGGATGCGATAGGCGACGTCCTCCTCCACCATCCGATCAAGGTCCTCCTTCCGCAGCCGGTATCCGGTGTACCGCTCGACGGCGAGCATGCCTTTTTCCAGCCTGTCGCGATAACTGCCGAAGTCGAGGCCGGCCAACGCCCGGTTCACCTCAGGGTCGGTGATGTCCTCCGCGTGTCCGAGTTCGGACGACGCGAGGACGGTCCCGTTGTCGGCGAAGGACAGCCGGGTGACGGCGTTGACGTTCCAGAACAGGCCGGCCGTCCTCCCCTCCCGTGACAACGACACCAGCACCGGCCGGAGCGAACCCTGGAAACCGTTGAACTCGGCGGCAAGAACCCCGCCCTCGACCGGAAGCACGGTCACCCAGGGGTCAAGGTCGAATGCCGACGCCAACTCCTGTGCGGACTCCGGTTCGGCCGGGTCCGCACCGAAGGCGCGGAGCACCTCGGCGGGTGAGGCGTCCCCGACCACCGTCACCGTCGCCGCTTCACCGATCAGGCTGCCGCGAATCCACCGATAGGCGGCTTCCGGGGGCGCCACGATGTCGGGCACAGGTTCACCGCGGACGATAGAGCCGAGCCTGTCACCGCGTTTGTGCACGATGTCCGGGCCCGGCGGTCCCTGCCACAGCATGAGCTCATAGCGCTCGCGCTCCTCGCCATCTCGGCCGATCGCGTGCACCCGCACCCGGAAATCGCCCGGCCACGGCGGTGTTCTCAGGTGCCGCGAGGCGCTTTCGCTCAACGTGGCGTCGCCCCGCTCCGCTCGCCAGGAGAACTCGACGACCTCGTCCCACCAGTCGAGTTCGACTTCGTCCGGCGCTCCTTCGAGGATTCGTATCGACACGGGCACTTGGCCCTCCCCCTGCCCGGTCCGGACGGCGACCCCGCCGGGGATGGCGACGGCCAGTCCGTTTCCGCTGAAGTCGGCCTCGCCGAGGACAGAGCGCTCGGCGAGAGTGAACCGATGCCCGCGCACCTCGGCCGAACCCGACGCCGACACCGGCAGCACGTATTCGGCCCGGCGTTTCGCCAGCAGCGCTGCCGCATAAGCCGGAGGCATCGGACTTGCGCTCAACAAAGCCGAAACAGCGCCCAGTGCGACGCCGACGACGGCGGCGGACGTCCCAGCGAGGAGCGGAGCGCCTGCCCTCCGCAGCACCGGCGCGGCGACCGCGACGGCCAGTGCGAGATGCGCCGCTCCGTGCGCCGCCGCCAGTTCCTCCTCGCCGGTGAGCTCCGACGGGGGCTCCAGCAGTGAAACCAAGGCCTCGTGCCCTGCCAATTCCTCGACCAGTGCCACGATCAGCGCGGAGACCCCAGGCCGCAGCTGATCGAGCAGGCGCACCGCGGTGACGGTCTCGGCGCTCGGCCCGCCGATCATGCCGAAGCCGAAGGCCTGCGGCGTCGCGTCCGGACCCGGCACCGCCACTTCGACCTCGTGCGGGATGGAGACGGCCAACGCGTCCAAGGTCAGTTCCAGCGCGCCGAGCAACCGCTCGGAGACGGGATCACCGAGCGAACGCAGCCCGCTCAACGCCGCCGATTCCCCTCGCCTCGCAACCGGACGTCCCGCCTGGAGGCCGAAAACGCCGGGCTTCGCATCCGGAGCGCCCAGCCTTCCGAGCGCCGCCGCGGGACCGTGCGGGATCCGCCCGCGCAGCGTCGGGATCAGGTCGGCGACCACCGACGCGAGCGCGTCCGCCAGCCCCGCCGGTACTTCCGTGTGCTCCTCCACCTCAAACCCCCAAGGCTCGACAACGCGCACACGCTAGCGAGGACGACCGACAATTCCGCCGACCTCCGAAGTGCCATTGGCTCCCGCAGGCGGTACTGCACGCCATGCGCGATCCCCGCTGGAGCGGAGAGCCACCCCTTCCGGTATGCGAAGCTAACCGGCGATGTCACGGTCGACACGGGGCGCGGCATGATCATGACCAGCCGCTTGACGACGCCGACGTCGTCGCTTCCACCACTCGACGGCGATCACGCCGATGACCGGCCCCAGTCCGGCGAGCCCGTGAACCCAGATGTCCGTGCGGCCGAGCATGTGGTGAATCCCGACCGTGCCCAAATAGCACAGAGCCGCAAGCCCCACGAAGTACACGACCACCCAACCGCGCCGGCGACGTGACACCACGTCCGCGCGTTCCCCATCCGCAGAAGACACGCCGTCAGCATGCCCCAACAGTCGGTGCGGTACACCCCCGCCTCCCGACTCAGAGCCCTCGGGTGGTTCGCCGGCCGCGAGTCGTGGCCGGCCAGGGGCCTCATTCCGGCACCAACGTCTACGCCCTGAAGAACCGCCACTCGGGGAAGCGCCTCGCCCCGCGGACGGCGAACTGCGCAACGGCGATTCGATGGTCCAGATCAGTACCACGACGGGACGACACAGCAGTGGAAGTTCACGGTCGTCCTGTGCGGCGCGCATTCGGCGAAAATCGTCGAAACCTCCGGAACGCCAACGATGGACCCTCCACTCCTACTGATCGAAGACAACGCTTCGTGAGGAGCATCGGGAAGTCGTCAAGACTCCCGGTGCCCAGCCCAGCCCCCTTCTTTTTCGGCGGCATCCACATCGGCATCCGCGGTCACGGTGTGCGCCAGCGCGGCAACGGTCTCCTCGAGCCCACGCTGCACTGTCTCGTCATCCGCGTCCCGGACACTGTGCAGCGCCACAGTGAGGCGAGACGCCGCGGGACCGGCGTCCTCGATCGACAATTCCCCCTGATAGTCATGCGGCCCTTGGGAGCCCCACCGCAATGAACGGTTGGCCTCGTCGACCTTCAGCCACGCCTCGCCTTCCACATGCTCACCGTCGACGTCGGCTTCGACGTGCACGGCCTCGCCGCCCTCAGGCTCGGCGCGACTCATCTGGGGAAAGTAGTGAGGCAGGTTCCGCGGCTCTCGCAAATAGGCGAACAAGTCCGCGGCGGGCATCTCGATGGTGGCGGTGTGCCGGTATTCGGTCATGGGCCCGGATACCCCGCCCTCCTTCCGCGAAACCGCACTGAACCCCGGTGCTCACCAAGCCCGATCGGCCCGCCGGCCGACCGGACATGTTTCACCCTCCTGCACCGTGGGAAGGGGTTTCCACAACGGCGTTCGAGAGTAGCCTGAGCGCCCCTGCCGTTGACGGATTTCGCGTTGTCCGAATGCGAACTGGACAGGTCTATCGCGGGTGGGCAGACAAGCATGGCGAAGCTCCTGGTCGAGCGAGTGATCTTGGTCGTGACCTCCTCTATCAGGAGCTTCGCCGCATTCAGCACCTGGGACCGACAAACTCCAGCCTCTCGCGACAAGGTTGGGAAGTGCGCACAGCCTGACGGGTGATGTTCAGGGGGCGATACTGGCCTTCATGACTCCAGCGAACCGCCCGGACGAAGTCCACTTGAGGGCGTTCACCGAGGCCGACCTCGCCTTTCTCGACCGCCTCTGCACGGATCCGGATGCGCTCGGCGAGTTCGAGTGGCCCGGATTCGGTGATCCGAGGGCACGCCGCAAGCGATGGGAGATCGACGGGTACATCTCCGCCGAGTCCGCGGCGGTTGCGATCGCGCGGGCCGACGACACGGTTATCGGCATCGTCACCTGGAAGCCCCGCGGCTTCCCTTTGGGTGTCACCTACGAGATCGGCGTGGGGGTGCTACCCGAGCATCGTGGACAGGGGGTGGGCACGGTGGCGCAGAGGCTGCTCGTGGACTACCTGTTCGGCCGCACGACGGCGAACAGAATCGAAGCCCTCACCAATGGCGGTAACCTCGGCGAGCAGAAAGCCCTCGAACGCCTGGGCTTCCGCCGGGAAGGGGTCATGCACGGCAGGTCCTTCCAGCACGGCGAGTATGTCGATGTGCTCGTCTACGGTCTGCTCCGCTCAGAGCATCGTCCCGGAACGCCATGAGCACTCCTCCCAACCTGTTCAGAGTGAGGTGGGAAAAGGCTCAATGTATGCCTGATCCGCTGGACCGGAACCAGCATGGTCCTACTCACCTGATTCACGCAGGCGTCGTCCTCAGACCGGCTTCGATAGCGGTGAGCCGAACCTGAATCCGAAAGAAGACTCGGCGCCTCCGGTCACCATCCGCGCCGCCGGCGACCGCCCGGCAGCGGGTCGAGCGTCACGTCCCACATCCCATGCCTGTCCGCGATGCAGGCACCGTCGGTCCGGAACTGACCCAGCAGCGCGTCGGCCGTCGACGACCTCGTGGCCGGGGATCATCGGACCGAGATGGCCGCCGGCAGGGTGCCGCGGATCCCGCTGCGCCGGACCGCCACGAGCACCTCGTCCGCACGGGGTTCCGGGCACTGGGACCTGTTCGATCCGGATGTCGCGAGGGCCGTGATGGAAGGCGGCCTTCATGGTGGGTGCTCATGCGCCGGCCTCGACTTCCCGCCGGTCGGTGGCGGTATCCGCTTCGTGGACTCCGGTGCGCGGCAGCAGCAAGGTCGACAGGGCGGCGAGGCCGAAGAACCCGGCGCAGACCAGAAGGCCTGCGCTGAAGCCGACCGCACCGGCGATCCCCGCCAGGCCGAAGGGAGCGAAGGCGGAGACGCCGCGGCCGACGTTGAAGCAAAAGCCCGCGCCCGTAGCCCGAGCCTTGGTGGGAAACAGTTCTCCGAGGTAGGAGCCGAAGATGCCGAAGAAGGCGGTGAAGGCACCGAACAACGGGCCGAGCCACAGCAGGGCGGTCTGGTCGGTGGTGAAGGCGTAGACGGGCAGGCTGAGCGCGACCCCTAGGAGGGTCAGGACGATCGTCCGCCGACGGCCGATCCGGTCCGCGAGGAACCCGAATCCGTTGTAGCCCAGGAACATTCCCACGTTCAGGATGGTCACGAACAACGCGACGTCGCCTGCGGGGAGGCCGCGTTCAGCGGTGAGGTAGGTCGGCAACCAGGTCGTGGCACCCCAGTAGCCGGTGAGCGCCAGGGCGGCCATGAGGGTGCCGAGCAGGGTGGTCCGGCGCAGCGATCCGCTCAGGACGTTCCGAACGGTGACGGCGTGCTCGGTGCGCTGGACCTTGTGCGCGATCCAGTCGGCCGATTCGCGGAAAAAGACGAGGACGACGAGCACGGGTATGACGACCGCGGTGCCGGCGACGAGGAACATCAGGCGCCAATCCGGCAGGAAATACCCGGACACGACGGCCGCGAGCGCGCCTCCGGCCGGGAAGGCACTGATCACGAAGGCGGCGGCGCGCCCGCGATGCCGCGGCGGCCAGGTCTCGACCACGTAGGCGGACACGACGCTCCACACCGCGCCGAGCCCGATTCCGGCGAGGAACCGCAGGATCAAGAACACGGTGAAGTTCGGGACGACGGCCAGGGCCGCGGTGAACACCCCGAAGATCACCAACGAGGCGATCAGGGCCTTCTTCCGGCCGAAGTTGTCCGCCACGTAGCCACCCGCGACGCTGCTGACTCCGATGCCCAGCAACGTCGCGGTCGCGAGGAGGCCCGCTTGGGTCGCCGTCAGGCCCATGTCGTGCCGGATCGCCGGGAGCGACAAGGACAGCAGGACGATCTCCAGCGCGTCGAACAGATACGCGAGGAAACACCCGCCCAACACGATCCACCGGGTACTTCGCATCTTGCACCTCCACATTGAGGTTTTCCGAGCAGGGGGAACCGGACGGCCACCGCGAAGGGGCCGCCGGACGGAAGAGCCAGGTCAGGCCGGCTCGGTGACGAGCACGAGATCGAAGGTCAGGCTCGCCCATTCACCTTCGGGCCGGGAGCCGTCGGGAGCGGTGCCACCGTGGTGTTTCCCGCTCTCCACAACGAGACCTTCCTTGACGCCGAACACGGCGTCGCTTTCCAGGTACGGGTCGCCGGCGAGGAAGATGTGGGTGATCAGGGTCCGGTAGCCCGCCGCGGTGACCTTGAAGTGCAGGTGTGCGGGCCGCATCGGCCCCCGGCCCGCGGCCGTGAGGAGATCGCCGACGGGGCCGTCGTGCGGAATCGGGTAGGGAGCGGGCAAGACCGACCAGAACCGGTATTCGCCCTCCTCTCCGGTTCGCAGCCATCCGCGGCCGGCTGAGCGGTCGTCGGTGTACTGGACGTCGTAGAAGCCGTCCTCGTCGGCCTCCCAGACGTCCACCCGCGCGCCCGGGATCGCGGTACCGTCGGTGCCGCGGACCTGCCCGGAGACAAAACAGGGTGTTCCGGCGGCGCCGCGCGCGATGTCGCCGCCGAGCGGGATTTCCGGTGAGTCGTCGACGAAGAACGGACCGAACACCGTCGCCTCGGTCGCCCCGTCCACCTTCGGCTCGTTGATGGCGACGGTCAGCATGGACAGCCCGAGGACGTCGGACAGGAGGATGAACTCCTGGCGTCGCTCGTCGGTGATGTGCCCGGCGCGGGTGAGGAACCCGATCGCCGCCTCCCACTCCTGTTCACTCAGGCGGACGTCTCTGGCGAAGGCGTGCAGATGCCGGACCAGGCTCTGCATGACCTCCCGCAGCCGTGTGTCGGTGGTTCCGGCGAAGCTGGCCACGACCTCGTCGGTTACCGCTTGTTCGCGGTCGGCGGGGTTCATGTCGTCTCCTTCGCGGTATCGGTTCCTGCCCACGCCGCACGCAGAAGCCTGCTGATGCCCTCGGCGGTGACCGGGCGCGGATTGTCGGCGGGCGCGAGCGCGAGGATGTCGTCCAGCACCGTCTCCGTGTCGTTCTCGCGCAGGCCGAGATCCCGCAAACCGGCGGGAACACCGAGCTTCTCGCCGAGTCGCCGTAACCCTTGGGCCGGTTCGGGCGAATCGAGGGCGGACGCGATACGAGACACGGCTTCGGGCGCGTACGGAGCGTTGAACGCCAGCACGTGCGGGAGCACGATCGCGTGAGTCCGCGCGTGCGGCAGGTCGAACGCCCCGCCCAGCACGTGGCAGATCTTGTGGTGCAGCCCGGATCCCGCCGCGGCGAACGCGGATCCGGCGAGGTAGGCGCCGAGGAGGAGTTCGCCGCGGGCCTCGCTGTCGGCCCCGTCGGCGGCGACCGACGGCAGCCCGGCGGCGAGGTGCCGGATCCCGTCCTCGGCGACGGCGCTCGAGACGGGGTTGCGCCGCGGTGCCCAGAACGCCTCGACGCAGTGGGCCATCGCGTTGAGTCCACTCGCGACAGACAGCTCGACGGGGAGCGTCCGGGTGAGCTCGGGGTCGTAGACGACCGTTCGCGGGAGCACCCGCGGGTCGGTGCCGGTGGTCTTGCGGCTCTTCTCGGTCAGTCCCCACACCGGGGTGACCTCGGAACCGGCGTAGGTGGTGGGGACGGCGATGATCGGCAGCCCGGTGGTGAGCGCGACGGCTTTCGCCGTCCCTGTCGTCGATCCGCCGCCCACGCACAGCATGAGATCGGCTCCCGCCGCGGCCTCACGGGCCCGTTCGGCGACCTCGATCGGAACGTGCGGCCGGACTTCGGAGAACGTGACCGCGATCCGGTCGGCGAACGGGGCACACAAGTCGCGGGCCAGATCGGCCTCGGACTCGGCCGCGATGAGCAGGATCCGCCGGGCATCGAACGCGTCGGCCTCGACCCGAAGCCTGGTGCGCGCGACGCCGGGCCCGAACACCACCCGGCCGGGCAACACGTCGTAGGTGAACGCGCTCATCACACCGGCTCCGGCAGGACTGTGGGCTGGTAGGCCAGTAGCAGCCAGCGGCCGTCCTCGCGTACCCAGACGGCCAGGGCCTTGTTCGCCAGCGTTTTCCGGGTCCCGCCCGCGGTGATGTCGGCGAGCATCTCCCCCACCACGACCGCGGTGTCCCCGGACACCAGGATCCGGTCGACGGGATGGTCGATGCGGTGATAGACGTAGAAGCCCGACCGAAGTTTGTCCACATAGGACTCCAGCGTGTCGGTGACCGCGTTCGAGTGGGTGTAGGCGAGATCGGGGTGGGCGTGCGCGGCGAAAGCGTCCGCGTCACCCGCGATCACCGCCGCGTACCGGGCCTCCTCCAGGGAGCGGATGGTCGATTCGATGTCGGCCGTGGTGACGCCGCTGGTCATGAGAGTGCTTCCTCCTTGGTCAGCGGCCGGTTGCGCAGCCGCAGGGCCGCGAGCACCTGGGCCATGTCTTCATCGCCGTGTCCTGTCACCGTCGCCTCGTTCAGCACGGCGTAGGCGGCTTCCGCACCTGGCAGGTCGAGTCCGGCAGCGAGTTCGAGAGCGAGTCCGAGGTCCTTGCGGATCAACGAGATCGGGGCCGCGACCCCGGCGGAGGCCGGGGTCAGGAACGCCGCCTCCTTATAGCCGACATAGGGCGCGCCTGCCGCGCTCGCGCGCAGAACGTCGTAGAAGATCTTGAGGTCCAACTCGCCCGCCTCGGCGATGAGCAGGCCTTCGGCCACACCCTGGCTGAGGGTGGCGAGCACGGCGTTGACCGCCAGCTTCGCCGCGGACCCGGACCCGGTGGGGCCGGTGTGGAACTGCGCCGCCGTCATCACCGCGAGAACCGGCCGCACCCGTTCGAACTGCTCCGCCGTGGCGCCGACCATCGTGGTGAGCGTGGCGGCCTCGGCCATCGACACGCTCCCGGACACCGGCGCGTCGATGACGTCCACCGGCCCGGCGGCGGCCAGTTCCTTCACCAGTGCGGGACCGACGGTGCCCATGACCATGTGCAGATGGTTTCGCCCGGCACCGGCCAGCCCGGCCAGGACCAGCTCCCGCGTCGCCGCGCCGTCCGGCAGCATGCTGATGGACAGTTCGGCCTCGGCGAGTCCGGACGCCGAGGCGATCGCCGTGATGCCCTCCGGGAAGCTGCCGAGGCCGGGATCATGGGCCAGGACCCGATGTCCCGCCTGTGCCAGCCGGCCGGCCATCGGCAGGCCCATCCGTCCGAGCCCGGCGAATCCGATCAGCACGGCATCTCCTCTCCGTCGCCTTGCTTGCTCAAGTGTTCACTAATATTGAACACTTGAGCGCGATCGTCAAGTGACAGCGGACGAGATGAGCGTCAGCGCCCGGGTTTCACTCGGTTTCGGCGGGGCTTACCGACACGCTGGGTCCCAGCAAAGCAAGGGCCTCGACGACGTTCGAAGGCCGCGAGGAGGCACCACCGGAAAAGCCGCCGACCTGGGATTCCACCCACTCACGGGTATGGTCGAGATCTCGCCTGCCGGACACGAACCACACGCCGCGCGCGGGTTCGGATCCGTGGTTGAGATACAGATGCGGGCGGGTGGAGTCGAAGCACAGCGAGTCACCCGCGACGAGCACGTGCCGGTCGAAGTCGAGCAGCAGGGTCAGCTCGCCCGAGAGCAGGTAGGCGTACTCGGTTCCACTGTGGCGCATCAGTTTCCGGTCGGCCGAACTGGCGGCCCCCGGCTGATAGGTGACCAGCAGGGCGTCGACATCGGCCTGGCCGCCGACGGCAAGCCGCTCCCAGCGGACACCGTTGGCCATCTCCAGCACCGGATTGTCGGCGGCGCGCTGCACGACCCCGGACGGCACCCGTGGAACCGGCCGCTCCGCCGGCTCCCCCGCCACAGGCTCGGCCTGCCCCACGCTGATGCCGAGAAGTTCGTCGAGCGAGATGCCGAGGTGGCTGACCAGCGCGTACAGCGTGCTCACCGAGGGCTGGGATCGGCCGGTCTCGACCTGCGAGAGCAAGCTCGCCGAGATCCCCGCCGCGGCCGCCACCTTCCGCAGCCCCAGCTTGCGCTCTTCCCGGGCCTTCCGCAGCGCGGGCCCGATCCTGTCCTCCATCACGCCCCCTTACACCTCGGTTCGCTATCACTGAACACTACCGCCGAGCCCGAAACCAGCACTGACCACCGCTCCCCGGTCGAGTGTCCTGTGGCGTGCCTCTCTTGACAGCTATGTTCAGTCACATTAAACAGTATCGCTGAACAGTTGTCGCTCGACCCGAAGCCGTCCGGAGGCACAGATGCCCAGTAGCGAACCCACGATCAAGGCCGTTCTGGCCGGGCGTCCCGTCACCGGCGAGGACGTGCGGGGGTGGGAGGCGAAGCGGCTGCGCAAGGCCGCCGCGAAGATCGGACTGCCGGTCCCGTCCGGCGACCTCGACCGCGCACGCATGGCCTTCGCCGACGCCAAACTCGACCTCGAACCGGATGAGATCCGTCGCCGTCTCACCCGCGACATCCGTCGCGCCGACGCCGTCGCGCGCACTTCCACCCGCCTCTCGCGGGGGCGCCGCGTCACCAGCACCTGCGACCTCGATGTCACCGGAGTCGGCACCGCCGCGGAGTTCCTCGCCTGGTTCAACGACACCGGACGGGACGACTACGCCCACAGCATGATCGTCGCCAACCCGGACCACTTCCTGATCGACACCGCGCCCGACGGACGACAAGAAGTCATCGAGACGACCGGTGGCAGCCCGCTCGCGACCCGGTTCCTGATCGACTACTCCGACACCGCGGAAATCATCACCCACCGGAACCCGCACTTCCCTCTCGATGCCTCCGGTGTCGCCCGAACCGGCACAGGCCTGGCCATCGGCGGCGTCCGGCACGAGTTCCGCGACCACGCC
Organism: Amycolatopsis lurida; assembly: GCF_900105055.1. NCBI lineage: Bacteria > Bacillati > Actinomycetota > Actinomycetes > Pseudonocardiales > Pseudonocardiaceae > Amycolatopsis > Amycolatopsis lurida. The sequence continues at coordinate 203,441 of NZ_FNTA01000002.1, read as the reverse complement.
GACGGCTTCCACGCCCACCTGTGCGTCGAGTTCCCCCGAGTCACGATGCCCACCATGGTCACCCAGCACCGGATGCACCTCGCCTGCGAATTCTCGAACTGGATCACCCTCGCCTTCAACCGCTGACGACACCGCACTCGCAGAAGCCATCAACCTCTCGTCGAGCCAGGATCGCTCCGCCGAGGAGGACTGGCAACACGTCGTCCGCAGCGACGAAGAGGCGTTGCGACTCACCGAGCACATGACCGCGGACGGGAACCAGCCGTGTTCACACTGCCCGCGTTCCAGCCGTCCGATGGCCTGCCCTGCTCCGCACTGTTCGCCGTCACCAGGAAAGGAAACGGCCTGCCGGTAGACCGGAATAAATCGCCCGCCGGGCAATGCACAGGCGGTCATCGGTCGGCTCGACGCGACCGGCAGTTCTCCCCGCGCGCCGGTCGGCCCCTCTCCTAGAGCGGCCGCACCGTCGTCGGCAACGACTTCCGGTACGTCGTTCGCGCTGAACGAATCACCCGCCAAGGTTCGGAATGGAGAGAACTGCCGCTCACTGCGCCCGAGCCGGCCACCCTCATAGCCCAGGTGCGCGCCGACCACGGACGCTCCGATTCCTGTGCCCGGCCAACCGAGGACACCGCTCCCGCCGCAATTTCCGCCGAGTCCATGGTTGCGGAACGACCGAGCTGGGATCCAGCCCGCTTCCGGTGATTGAGCGCCCGGAGATCAGGGGCCCGATGACGGCCGCTTCCCGGCATGAGCGTTTGGGCGGTGGCATTATCGTGCCGGTAGCTCACTGGGCCACTCCTGGACATCCTTGACCGGCGAGTTCGCCGCTGAGCGGGAGCCGACCCAGCGTCGACGTCAAGGAGGAAGCGATGCGCAACGAGGCCGTGGAGCAGTTGGACGTCCTGGTTGGCTCATGGCAGACGACATTGCGAAACGCTTGGTTCCTGGAGCCGACCGACCAGGAGGTGCCAGGCTCAGCGACGGTCGAGTGGCTCGGCGACGCGTTCGTGGTCTTCCGCTGGACGATGGGGGGCGATGTCGGAAAGGCCACGAGTGAGATGGTCTTGGTTCTCGGTCGCAGCGACGCGCGCGACGCCTACACTGCCCTCTACCACGACGAACGAGGTGTCTGCCGGGTCTATGGCATGACCTTCGACGGCTCGCATTGGAACCTGAGCCGGGAGGACCCCGACATGTTCCAGCGGTTCATCGCCGACGTCGGGCCCGACCGGATCGTCGGTCGCTGGGAGGCGTCCGAGGATCAGGGATCAACCTGGCGTAAGGACTTCGACCTCGTCTTCGAGCGGGCGTAGCCGCGTCCGGCAGAAAATCCCCTGTCCCACATGAGAAACCGGGTCGCGCCTGGTTCCGGGCCTGTGGCACCAGCCAATCCGCGGTCGGATCGGCCATCGCCCCGACTGCCTACGGCCGGCCGACAGGTTTCCACTCGGCAGCGGTCCACGGTCATGGTTCGAAGGGCCGGCGTTCAACACGTTCAACGCACCCGTCGTCCGGTCGCCTGTCGCTGTCGATCGCGATGGCGGTTAATGGGCTGAAGCGAGTGCGGAGGTGCTGATGTGACGGCGACCGGTATTGCTCGTCGCGGCGGAGAGGCCAACGAGTCGCTTCCGGACGTCAAGAGTGTGATCGGCCCGGCATTGCGCGAGGTGGTCGACCGGCTTCCCGAGGAGGTTCGGAGAGTGGTCGGGTATCACCTCGGCTGGCTGACCGCCACCGGCCTGCCGGCCGCCGGTGGCGAGGGCAAGATGATCCGTCCGGCGTTGGCGATGTATTCGGCGCTGGCGTGTGGCGCAGCGGTCGATGACGCGGTCCCCGCCGCTGTCGCGGTGCAGCTCGTCCACGAGTTTTCACTTCTGCACGATGATGTGATGGACGGCGATCGGACGCGGCGTCATCGGCCGTCGGCGTGGGCTGTTTTCGGCGTTCCGGCCGCGGTCTTGGCGGGCGACGCATTGCTGGTGGAAGCGTCGCTGGTGCTGGCGGACAGTGGGCGGCCGGGCGCCGCACAAGGGGTGGTGATGCTCAGCTCGGCTGTGCGGCGTCTGGTGGCCGGGCAGTGCGCGGACATGGACTTCGAGACCCGCGATGACGTCGCTCTGTCCGAATGCGTGGCGATGGCGCGGGGGAAGACCGCGGCGTTGCTGGGATGCTGTTGCGCGTTGGGGGCGTTGTTCGGCGATGGCACCCCGCGACAGGTCGAATGTCTGCGCCGGTTCGGTGAAGGAGTCGGGCTGGCCTTCCAGCTCGTGGATGACATCCTGGGAATCTGGGGCGATCCGGCGAAGACCGGCAAACCCGCGAAGTCGGACCTGGACAACCGGAAAAAATCACTTCCGGTGGTATTCAGCCTCGCTTCCGGCACTGCTGCCGGCGAACAGTTGGCGGACCTGTACGCGCTGGACCGTCCCTTGTCCTCTGCCGAGCTGGTCCACGCGGCCGAGCTGGTCGAGACAGCGGGTGGACGACAATGGGCGCAGTCCCAGGCCGATGCCGCGCTCGCTGGGGCGCTCGCCGACCTGCAAAGCGTCACACCTGCCCTGACAACGGTGAAGGACCTGGTGACCCTCGCGCAACTCGTCGCCCACCGCGATCACTAGGACGTCAAGCCGGGAACCGGCAAGCCAGGAAGCGTTTTAAAACAATCGATTCCCGCGCAGTGCACGTACCTCACAGAGGAGTCCTCATGACGTCGAACGCTCTTGACTCCGATCGCACATCGGGTTCCTGCCAAGGCAACGGGGTGGCGCCGGCGACATATGGCTACATCTGGTCCGACTGGTTGTACGGCGCGAGGAAGGACGCGTTCATGGTCGACGTTTATGACGCATGTGCGGCGATCGACCGTGAGCCGGACGTCGAGGCCAAACGCGAGAAGATGGCGGCGCTGGGAAAGGTGATCAAGGGCAGCGAGCGGGACTGGGTGCTGGGTATTCGCGATTTTCTGTCCTTCGAGCAGGACCGTATGGTGCACGGGCTTGCGCCGCTCACCATCCTGGGCCTCGGCGACGACTTCGCGGTGCTCGCGGTCATTGATGGCGCGTATCGGCACGGAGCATTCCGAGGGCTGTGTCGCACCCCCGGCGGAGCTGAGTGGATTGGCGTGCTGGGCGAGGTCTGTGCCGCGATGGTGCACCAGGGCTTCAAGTGGCTGCGTTCGGCCAGTGTGGACGAGTGGGAGCTGCCGGCCCTGGGAGAAGCATGGTGCAAGGGCGTGGTCATGTGGGGCCTTGCCAGTGTGTACTTGGCCGTCGACGCCGCGGGGGACGACGCCGACAATGACGAGGCGCTGTATCGGATCCATACGGTGGTGGCGGCTCACCACATGGCGGGCACCGTATGGACGACGTACCGAGGCCCACACCCGCATCAATGGTGGGACCGGGCTGTGCGAGGCAAAGCTCCCACGGAGTACGCGATTCGGCAGTTCGCCGCTTGGCGTTGCTGGCCGCTGGAACTGACCGATCTGCTCGTCCGCTCGGCACAGCACGTGAACACGTGGGTGAACCCGCACGCTCCGTCGGCCCACCAGGCCCGCATGCGCGGCCTGGCGCTGGGCGCGCACACCCCGCGCCTGAACATCCGGCTGAATCACGTGGTCGATGAGCTGGCCGAGCTGGCGGGCGACATGACGCCGCAGGAGATCACCGAGGTCCGTTCGCGCGTCGGATCGTGGCTGTCCACTCACACCTCCGTATGGCGTGGCCGAGGAGACACCAGCGACCGCGTGGTGGAGATCAGCCTGTTGGGAGCCATGCTGGGCGTGCTGCGGGAAACCCGCCCGCACATCACCCCCGAACTGGTGGACCGCCTCACCCAGTGGAGCCGCGCTCGCACCGAACACCTGCGCCCTGAGGAGCAGCGGACGATCCTGGACGAGGTCGCGGCCACAGCGCAGATCCGGGGACGGCTGCCGGGTGTCCCACTCGGCAGCGACGGAGTGGGCCCGCGGCGCTACACCGACGGTGTCTGGGGTCTGGCCTCCTTAGGCGTGGTCTACGCGCGTCACGGGGGTCGGGAGGTGCCCGAAGACATGCGCGAATTGACCGTCCGCCTGTTCCACGCGATGACCGAGCACCGCCGGATCCCCGGCGTGGACGTCGGGAAGAACCACGTCGGCAGCGACTGCATGGTGTGCGTGGGTGACCAGCTGTTCAAGGGGCTGGTGGACAACCGTCCCTCTACGGGCGTGCTGACCGTGACCATCTGGGGAGCACTGACCTACTGCAACTTGGGGCTGGGAGCCGGCGGAGACGACGTCGACCTGGCGACCCGGTGAGAGGAGTGCTGCCATGACCTCGGCCGCGTCCGATCTCTTGGGATTCGATCCGTTGTCCGCGGACTTCCGCGCCGATCCGTACCGGCAGTACCGCCGGATGGACAAGCTCGCCCGCACGCCCGCGGGGCTCTGGGTGACGACTTCCTACCAGCTGTGCGCGCAGGTGCTGCGCGACTCCCGGTTCGGTCACGGCGATAGGAGCTGGCGGGACACCGGTGGGAGCAAGCGATCATTCGCCACGATGAACCCGCCTGACCACACCCGGCTACGGCGGCTGGTGAGCGGAGCGTTCACCGCCCCTTTCGTCGAACGTCTTCGCCCCGGTATCGCCGAGACGACCGACGAGCTCCTGACTGGTCTCAGCGGCCCGGTGGACATCATCGCCGCCTTGGCATACCCGCTGCCTGTGATCATCATCAGCGAGCTCCTCGGGGTACCTGCCGAGGATCAGGCGCGCTTTCGTAGCTGGTCCAGCGCGCTGGCCCGCGGACAGGACCCGGACGTCATCCTCTCGTCCGAGGAGCGCGAGGCCAGGACGAGAGCGCGCGAAGAATTCGCGAACTACTTCACCGACTTGGCCGAACGGCGCCGGGCCAAGCCCGCCTCCGACCTGCTCAGCGCGCTGGCCGGGGTGGAGGGCCTGACCATCCAGGAGCTGCTGTCCATCTGCTCGGTCCTGCTGGTCGCGGGACACGAGACCGTCGTGAGCCTGATCGGCAATGGCACCCGTGCCCTCCTCGCCAACCCCGACCAGATCCCGTACCTGCACGCTCACCCGGCGGCCGCGGTCGAGGAACTGCTGCGCTATGACCCGCCGGTGCAGCTGACCCTGCGCACCGCACTGGAGGACGTCGTCCTCTCCGGCATGGAGATCGAAGCAGGCCAGCAGATCGTGCTGCTGCTCGCCGCCGCGAACCGGGATCCGAGTGTCTTCCCCGACCCGGACCGGCTCGACTTGGCCCGGTCTGCCAAGGGACACCTCACTTTCAGTCTGGGCATCCATTTCTGCCTCGGTGCCATGCTGGCCAGGCTCGAGGGCCAGATCGCACTCACGAAGCTGTTCGAGCGCGCTCCAGTGCTGGCGCCTGATCCCTTCGAGTACCGCGAAACCCTGGTGCTGCGAGGCCTCACGAAACTGGAACTGGTTTTCCCGGATTGAGCCGCGAGGCGGGTCTTCCGCCTGGGGCTCGGTGATCAAACCGCGACCGCGTCGTCGTCGGCTTGGGAAGCCTTGCTGCCGCGCCGATACGGGTAGCACTCGCGCGCCGCGACCGGGGTGGCGGCGGTCCAGCCGGATCCCGACCGGTGCGGCGCACGATCCACTGACGACCCGGACGACTCGACCAGGCGGACAGGACGGTCCTGAGTGTCCTCAGCGCGCATCACCGGCGAGGAAGTCGGTGAGTGCGCGGGCGATCCGGCCTGGTGCGTTCTCAGTGGGGATGTGTCGCGCTTCCGGAATCCGCACGAGTGTGCTTCGCGGAACCTCCCCCGCGAATTTTTCCGCGTACTCCACCTTTTCGAACCGGTCGTCCTCGCCCCAGATCAGCAGCTTGGGCGTCGTCGTGGTCCGTCGCAGCGGGGAAAGGAGTTCCAGGGTGTAGCGGCTGTCGGCCGCGCCCGCCATGGCCAGCCACGAGCGGCGTACCCGCGGCTCGGTCCACGGGTCCACGTATTCGGCGATCCGCTGTTCGGTGGCGGCACCGGCCAGATCCGCGGCCACGGCTTCCCGGCGGGCCGTGAGGAAATCCTCGGCGGTGATGGCCGCGCCGGCCTCCGGATCGAGCAGCTCGGCCACGTGTGGCGCCGGCCAAGAGTCGTAGAGAACCGAATTCACCAAGACCAGCCTGGACACCTCCAGCCGACCTCCGGTGAGGAGATGCTGCGCGACGGCACCGCCGATGTCATGGCCCGCCACGGCGACCGGGCCGGAGATCCCCAGCGCGTCCGCGAATCGCGTCACCCAGTCGGCGAGAGCCGGGACCGTGGCCGTTTCCAGCGTGAGCTCCCCCTCGGAGCGCCCCATTCCGGGGAAATCGACCGCGAGCGGTCGCAGTCCCGCCTCGGCGACGCGCTCGAGCACCGGAAGCCACACCCGGCTCCAATACGTCCCGTGCAACAGCAGAACCGCCGGACCGTCCTGCTCCACGGTCAGGTAGCTGGCCGGTTCACCGTCCACCTGTACCGCGGTCCTCACGATGCCCGTTTCGGTGGTTTCACTCATCAGACCACCGTGACCTACGAGCCGGTCTCTTGCCGAGTACCGAAAATGACATAAAGGCGCAGTTTCCTGCCATCACCGGCAGAAGTTCGTTCAGAAGCCGGTCATCGAGGGGCGCAAGGAAGCCTTCGTGGCGACGCCCTGAGTGTCCACATGGGACAGTTCGGGGTGGTCGAACGCCCGGTTGACGCTCATGTGGGCTGGGTCGTGAGTGGTAAGGAGCGTTAGAACGACATTTATCACTCACGACGACACCTTTGACTTACCCCTCGATATGGCCTTGTGGAGCCCGTGACCGCATGGTGGTCGCGGGCTCCACAAGGCCGGGTCAGCTCACTGGACGGTGAGGCTGTATTCGGCCGTACCGGTCTTACCGGTGCTGTCCGTGGCGGTGATGGTGATCTTGTAGGTACCGGGCTGGAACGGCGCGGCTATGGACATGCGTGACGTACCGCCCGGTGCGACAGTGGACGGCTGGAACATCGGGTTGAGGGTCAGGCCCGTCGCGGTGAGTGTGCTGGTGCCCGTTCCTCCGGTGACGGTGACGGTCGCGTCGACGAACGAACCGGATTTCACCGTTCCCGCACCGGGTGAGACGGCCGGTTTGGGTCCTTCCGTGGTTCCACCCTCGCCGACGGTCAAGGTGTAGTCGGCGGATTTGGTACCGGACGCGCCTTTCGCCGTGACGGTGATCCGGTGCGTGCCTTTCGGAGTGCTCGCCGCGGTCTCCACGGTGAGTTTGGCGACGTCGCCGGAATCGAGGGACGAGCCGGGCTGGAACGTGGCCGTCGCGCCGGCGGGCAGTCCGGTCGCGGCCAGGTCGAGCTTTTCGGGTCCCGTGTCGCCGGCCTTGGTCACGACGGAGGTCGAGATGTACTTGCCGGGCTCGACCTTGCCCGCCGACGGGCTGAGGGAGACGCCGAATTTCCCGTCACCGGGCTGCGTGCCGCCGATCTCACCTCGGGCCCAGTCGCCCATCTCGTTCGTGAGCCGGGCCATGATGCTGTAGCGGTCGCATCCGCTCGCGCCCCACGAGACGACGCCGACGATCACGCCGTCCACGATGAAGGGCCCGCCGCTGTCGCCGGAGCAGGTCGCGGTTCGCCCGTCGTCATACCCGACGCACACCATGAGATCGGGGTTCACCCGCACGTTGAACACCTGGCAGGTGTTCGCGTCGTTGACCGGCATCGTGGTCTTGTACAGCGTGCCGGATCCACCACCGGCCGACGTGCGTCCGTAGCCGACGGCGGTGCCCGACTTCCCCGGTGCGGTCAGTCCGGCATCACCCGATCCGGCCACCTTGGCCCACTGGTTCTCCGGCACGGGCAGATCGGCCTCGGTGGTGATGACCGCGACGTCGTAGCCGGTCTGCCAGGAGTTCGGGCCGGTGTAGCGGGGGTGCACCTTGTAGGAGGCGACAGGCGTGCGGAACGTTTCGTCACCTGGGGTGTTCAGGTCGTCGTCACCGTAGAGGTAGCTCTTCGCGCCGCCGACGTCGATCATGCAGTGCGCCGCGGTGATGATCTTGCGTTTGCCGACGACGGAAGCGGTGCAGGACTGCCCCTGTGGGCCGCCGCCACCCGCTCGGAGGCCCGCGATGATGTAGGGGTTCTCCCGCACGGTCGTCCGTTGTCCGTTGACCACCCGGGTCCCCAGGTCCGGGGCCCGCAGCTGGTCGGTGGGTGTCGCGGCGGTCGCGGAGGGCTCGGCGTTCGCCGTCTCGATCGCGGGCAAGGTGATCACGGCCAGTGCCATGGCGACGGCTGTGATCAGACGTGCTGTTCTCATCGTGCTCCTCGGTTCGCAGGGTTGTCCGATGGGCGGTTCCGGATCAGAACGTGATCGACCAGCCGGTCAAGGTGCCGGTGTCGAAGCGGTGGATGTCGCGCAGCTGGAGCTTCCAGGTGCCGTTGGCGTTCTCGCCGGAGGCGTCCACGGTGAAGGTCTGGTGCACACCGCCGGCGTCGCCGATTCCACCGGCTCGTTTGAGGGGCCACGTGGCCCCGCTCGGTCCGACCAGGTCGATCGCCAGGTCCGCGGAGTAGGTGTGGTCGATGTCCACCCGGACGGCCAGTGTCGCCGAAGCCTTGCCGTCACAGCTGCGCTGGGTCACGGTGCTGCCCACGGCGGCTCCGGCGTCGGGGATGGCCACGTCCTCGTCATTGGACTCGGCACCGCACCTGGGCGGCGTGCCTCCGCCGATGAACCCGGTGTAGAGCAGCGCGTCCGGCGAGCCCGCGCCGGGATCGGTGACCAGACCCGGTGAGGCGTTGCGGACGAGCGCGTCGCGTACCTGCTGTGGTGTCGCGCCGGGATTCGCGGCGAGGTACAGCGCCGCCGCACCCGCCCCGTGTGGCGACGCCATCGAGGTACCGCTGCCGGTACGGTAGCCGCCGGTGTGGTCGGTGGAGTGGATGTTGCCGCCCGGGGCGAACAGGTCGACGCACTTCCCGTAGTTCCCGCTACGGCCGCCACCCTGGTTGATCCAGCCGACGGTCAATGCTTCGGGGGTGCGGCCGGGGCTGGCCGTGCAGGCGTCCTGGCCGTTGTTGCCCGCGGCCACCGCGACCACGAACCCCTTGTCCACCAACGCTTTCACTTGAGCGTCGCCGACACCGACGGTGTCCATAACCAGGCTCAGGTTGACCACGGCCGGTTTGCTCCCGTTGGCGGCCACCCATTCCAGTCCGCTGACGGTCGCCGAGTCCGGTCCGGAACCGCCACAGCCCAGCGAGCGGACCGCGACCACCTTGGCCTTCTTGGCGACGCCGACGGTCTTGCCCGCGATGGTGCCCGCCACATGCGAGCCGTGCCAGAAGCAGTCGCTCGCGTCGTTGTCGTTGTCGATGAAATCGCGGCCGTGGGCGGCCCTTCCCTCGAACTCGGTGTGCCGGATCCCCACGCCGGAGTCGACGACATAGGCGGTGACACCCTCGCCGGTGTTGGGATAGACGTACTTCTTGTCCAAGGCCTTCGTGCGCTGGTCGATCTGATCCAGCCCCCACGACGGCGGGTTCGGCTGCTCTCCGGCGGCACGGGCGACGCCGTCCTGGTGCACCGTCTTCACAGCCGGGTCGGCGGCCAGGCGCCGGGCCTGCCGCTCGCTCAGGTCTCGGACCGAGAAACCGTTCAGAGTCAGCGCGTAGGTGTCGACCACCGCACCGCCGTAGCGCCGGGTCAACGACGCGGCCCCGCCCTGCGAGGCTGCCTGCGCGCCGTCCCGGAGGACGACTATGTAGCGACCGGCAAGGGGCTGCCGGGCTTGCACGACGTCGCTTTCGGGCGTCGCGGCCGACGCGGCGGGACTCACCGCCACCAGTGCGGCCGCGATGCCGAACAAACCTAACGTCATTCGGGCCTTTTGCATCTCTCCTCCATCTCCCGTGTGCGCCTGGCGCACCGCTTCACCATTCGGCGCGGGCGGAGGGGAAACAATCGTGGTGAGACCCCGGAGGGGTACGGCATTACCGTGATCAGGGTTACGCGGTGGCGACGGTCCGACGTATCGTTGCGGCCTCTTGGAACCGGCGTGACCAGCGCGGAGGTGGCAATGGGTGTGTCTCCGTCGACGCGCGGACGATCCATCCCGATGATCGGCCGGACCGCGGAACTGGCCACCTTGTCCGACGTCGTCGGCCGTCCGCCCGCGGTGGCTTTCCTGGAAGGTGAGGCGGGAGCCGGAAAGACCACCTTGATCGGCGCGCTCGCGAAGGCGGTGCGCGGCAGGAACCTGTGGATGGCCGTCGGTACGTGTCAGCCGCTGGAGGAACCCTTCCCCTATGGACCGTTGCTCGATTGCCTCGGACGAGCCGGGGACAGGGTGGGCCATCCCGATCCGGTGACCGGAGCACTCCGCGGACACCTGCCCGAACTGGCCGACCTCCTGCCCCCTGCGCCGCCACCGCTGGACCGTCCGGAAGCCGAGCGCCATCGGATGTTCCGCGCGGTCTGCGCGCTGGTGCGGGCGCTCGGGCAGGCCGTGCTCGTGGTCGAAGACGTGCACTGGGCGGATGAGGACACCCGGCAGGTGCTGAGATTTCTGCTCGCGGATCCACCGCCCGGACTGTCACTGGTCATGACCTATCGGCGTGAGGAACTTCCCGGTGATGCCCCGCTGGGTCCGGTCGTGCACCCGCCGCTCGAAGTCACCACCGTGCATCTCGGTCTGCGACCGTTCGAGGAGCCGGAGGTGCGAGCGCTGATCGAAACCGTGACAAGCGTCGGCGTTTCGGAGTCGTTCGCGACCGCGGTTCTGCACCGGACCGGTGGCATTCCTTTCGTGGTGGCCGAAACGGCCCGCGCGCTGCGTGGCGGGCTCGGGGACACCAGGGGCGAGGATGCGGTGGCGCGCCGGCTCCTGGCCACCGTCGGCGTACCTGTCCTGGTGAAGGAGTCGCTGCTCGAACGACTGAACCGGCTGAGCGAACCGGAGCGCGCGGTCGCCGAGGCGGCGGCCGTGCTGGGCGACGCGGCGCCGGCGGAGATCCTCACCGCGGTCGCGAGGTCTCCCGGAGTGCATCCGGTGGTGAGCTTGGTCCGCGCGGGTGTGCTGACGGAAGGCCCGCCGAACCGGTACGGCCTCCGGCACGACATGGCGCGTCGGGCGGTGTACGCGGCCCTGCCGGGGCCTCGTCGGCGGGAGTTGCACGGCGCCGCGGCGCGCGTGCTGGTGGACGTGGCCGGATGGCCGGTCGCGCGGCTCGCCGAGCACTGCGCCGAAGCCGGAATGCCGCGAGAGTGGTTGCGGTACAGCGAAAGCGCCGCGGACGTCGCGGCCGAGGCGAACGACATGTCCGCCGCGGCGGACCTGCTCTCCCGGGTGGTCTCCGACCGCGACGTGCCCGCCGAGGACTTGAACCGGCTGGCCGCGAAACTCTGCGGGTACGCACTGGCCGGGCTGCCTGACGCCGACGTGCTCACCCGGATCGAGGCGTTGCAGTCGGACCCCAGATTGGTCACCGACGTACGCGGCGAAGTGCGCCTCTGCTTCGGCACCCTGCTGGTGCGCGAGTCCCGGTTGGACCGCGGATGTGCCGAAATCGCCCACGCGATAGAACTTCTCGGCGACCAGCCCGAGCGCGTCGCGTCCGGGATGGCGCTGCTCTCCGTGCCCTACCTCGACATCGTCACCGCAACCGAACAGCGGGAGTGGCTTCCCCGGCTGGAGGACCTGCTCGCTCAGCTGCCGCGGCGCCCCGCGCGCACGGCGGTATTGGCCACTGTGCTCGGTGGGCGGCTCATCGTCGGTGACCCGGCCGGCTGGGACCGGATCCCCCTGCTGCCCGCGCCCGACGACATCGACGACCCCGCTGAGATCAGGCATCTCGCGCGGGCCCACACCAACCTGGCCGACGCGTGCTCATGGATAGGCCGGGACGGGCAGGGACGAACGTTCCTGCGGACGGGGTTGGCACTGGCCTCCCGCGCGGGCGCCCCTTATGTGGTGGCGACAGCGGAAGCCACCGCGGCGCGGCTGGACTGGCTGGCGGGCGAGTGGTCCGGGCTCGCCGAGCGCGCGCAGGCGCTGATCCAGGTCTATTCCCATCTTCCGCACATCACGAACGAACTGCACCTGGTCGTCGGCTGGCTGGCCGCCGCGCGCGGCGACTGGCTGACCGCCGAACACGGATTCCACGCCGCCCTGGACATTCATCCGACGGCGGTGATCCCGGTGGCGGTGGCCGCGGCGGGCGGGATGGCCGCCATGCTCCTCAGCCGGGAGGACACCGCGGCTCGCGGCCACGCCGAACGCGGGCTTGCCCTTCTCCGTGCGAAGGGCTCCTGGGCGTGGACCGCCGAGATAGTCCCCCAGGCCGTCGCGTGCTACCTCGCCGACGACGAGACCGGTGACGCGCGGCAACTCGTCGCGGAGGCCGAGGAAGGGCTGAACGGCATCGACGCGCCCTCGGCGTGGACCGCGCTCACGGTGTGCCGGGCGCACGTGGCCGCCGCGGTGGGAGAACGGGACGACGCGGAGCGGCACTACCGTGACGCGCAGCTGCGCTACGACGAACTCGGGCAGCGGTACCGCGCCGCGCAGTGCGCCGACAAGGCCGCTCGCGTCACCGGCGCCGAGCCCGCGGTGTTCCGTGAGCTGGCCGTCACGTTCGACGCCCTCGGCGCCACCGTCGACGCCGCCCGGTGCCGTCACCACGTCCGCAGCACCGGCACCGTCATACCTTCCGTCCGTGGCCGCCGCAGCTACGGCACGCAGCTGTCACCGCGCGAACACGACGTCGCACGGTTGCTGGCGAACGGCCACACCAACCGGGAGATCGCTCAAGCCCTGTTCATCTCGCGGCGCACCGTCGAGGACCACGTCGCCAACGTACTCCGCAAACTCGCCGCGCCCTCTAGGCACGACGTCCGGCTCTGAACCCGGTGATCCGGGGCGGTGGCCGCAAGATCCTGGCTTGTCACCTCCCCGGGCCAGAGCATGACCGCGAAGAAGCGGATTCCGTTCTTTCGCGGCGGGCAAGGTGTCGGGCCCGACGAAACCGGTCACCGATCCGCTGTTTCGCGGGCCTTGACCAGCAGTCGCGCCCGATCCGCGCGCTTGAGCAGTTCGTCCGCCGGGCGACCTCGCACGACCTCTCGATGGACGCGCACGGTCGGCACCGGTGGCGGTGGTGGCGACGGCCGCGACGAGAAGGGGCGTCCAGGCGAAGGTGGCGGGTTCGGCCTGTCGGCCAAGCCGGTGGGCGCGTACGTCATCAAGGACGGCAAGCCGCGCTGGGAACCTGCCGTCGACATGAACCGCCTCTTGGCCACGTTCGGCATGATCGCGGTGGCGGCACTGTTCGCGGCCACGCGTTTCACGAGGCTCAAGCGAGAGACCGAGCCGGAGCTTTGCTGACAGCCGTATCGGTGGCAGCGCACAGCGAGCAGCCTTGCAACCAGCGTGGAACATGCGGAAAGCCGACCCAAGCCGAGATATCTTTCTGAAACCGAGTACACAGCACTGACGACGCCGGGTCCGGAGGCGGCAGTGCCGCCTCCGGACCCGGCAATCACGAAAGGCCGTCACGGCCCTGGTTCGTCAGGAGCATTTCCAGGTGGCAGGCAGCCACGTCTGGCCGTCCGTCGAAGGGCGCTTCCCGGCGAGTTCGTCGGTTTCCGTCACCACGCGGACCCCGAATTCGGTGGTGATGTTTCCGAGGAACGTCGCCCCGCGCCACACACCCAGTTCCCGCTCGGTGCCGCCGATCGGAGTGTACGAAGCGACCATCAACCCGTTCGAGTTGACGCTCCTCGGAGAGGGACGATCCTTCGCCTCGTACCGGTGCACCAAAGCCCCCGTGGTGTCCCACTTGTGCAGGCCGGTGTAGTCACCGAAAGCCTGACCGAGCGCGTAACCGCCTTGGAAGACCCGGACTTGAAGATCGGGCGAACCGGCGAGCCGGCGGGTGGTGCCGTCCGGCGACCACACCGAACCCTTCTCGGTCACCACGGTGCCCGCGTTGTCGATGCCGATCGCCACGCCGTCCGCGACGATCTGATAGGTGCCCGGCTGGTTCCGCTTCCACACGACAGTGCGGTAGGGATCGGGGAAGGCGTAGGCCGAACCGACGACATCACCCGAGTCGTTGACGCCCGCGGCGGAAACCACGGTCCCCGCGGGGGCGGGCAACGTCTGGAACGAGCCGTCGCGGTACACGAAAGCCGACCTCGAACGCCCGTCGTACCCGACGATCTCACCGCTGCCGTTGACCCCGGCGACACTGATGGACGTGCTGACCGGGGCGTTCACGGCGACAGGCTGGCCGTTGCGCCACAGCAGCAACCTTCCGTCGGACGCCTGACCCGCCAAGTAGCCGTTCGAGCCCGCGGCGTCCACCGACCCGCCGGTCACTCCTGCGGGCAACGGGAGATACGAGGACGTCCAGGCGCACTGGTCCTGCGTTGGCGCCTGGGCGAAGACCGGCGACGCCGCGACGATCCCTCCGCCAGCGATGATCACACCGACGACCGCCGCTCTCGCCAGCCGCGCTCGAAACCTCAACCCCATGGGTCCTCCAGTCAGAAGTTCGATCTTCATCCAGAGCACGCCACGAACCGCACGGAGTTGCCCCGACCCCACGGGCGTTACCCAACCGATATGCGCCGCTCGCATCACCGCAGGTTCCGCGCGAGCGGGTCCGGACACCGTGACCGATATCCGGTACGCCCGCCCCACCCCTGTACTGGGAGATACTCGACCGGATCGAAGACACCGGCCACGACGTCTTCGCCGGCCGGGCAACGGTGTCCCGGCGCCGTCGGCTCGGGGTCGCCTGTGGCGCTCGCCCGTTCGCGGCGGTCTCGGACGCGGCATCCCGCCCCCGCTCCCCCATCGGCGGTGGGCTGAGTGGGCAAGGTCGAATATCTGGTCGTACTGGCGGCATGCGGCCCGGTGACGCTCCCGTTGAAGATCGTCGGCGCCCGCGTCCACCGGCAGCCGAAACGCCTTGCCCGCGCGCTGCTCCCGGTGGCCATGGTCTTTCTCGTCCGGGGCGTGATGGCGATCGCCGGCGAGGTCTGGAGTTACGCGCCGTTTTCCCTTCCACTGGAAGAGATCCTGTTCTTCGTCGTGATCCCGATCTGCGGGATGCCTACCCTCGCGGTCATGCGGCCCGGCGGCCGGATCGGATCACCGCGCGGCGCCGCGGCGGCTCGTACGGCACCGCCGGCTAGGCCGTACGGGCGCATCGACCGGCAGTTTCCTGGCTTTCGGTCGCGTCGGCGACTGGGGGTCACATAGTTTGCAACCGGCGCACTTGTCCGTCCACAAGTAACCGGCGAGAGCAACTGGTCACCCCAGGCGCATCGCAGCGGCCGGGCTTGCCGCCTCGACCGCGGGTGGCCGGGTGCTCCTCCTGACCGACGCCACTCTCCTTGCCCAGTAAGGGATTCAGCATGCGCAAGTGGATGACCAGATTACTTGTGGCCGGCGTGCTCGCCACGAGCACCGCGGCCGCCGTCACGGCGGTCGACACGGCCGCCGCGGCCGACGGTGTCTCGACCGCGGCCGCCGAGTCGACGTTCCCGCTCGCCGACCCGGACACCGTCCAGGCGAAGGACGGTTCGTACGTCACTTACGGCACCACGGTCGGCGCCGACGTCGGCGCCCGGTGCGGCGTGACCGGCAAACTGTTCGTGCCGGTGCTCGTCCACGGCTCCGGCAACACCGTCGGTGTGGGAACCTGCGCGTCGGCCGACGCACTGCCCAACGGGCCGGGCAGCTGGGCCGAGGGCAACATCTGGGCGCCCGGCGTTGTCCGCTTCGGTGACACGTACTTCATGTACTACACCGCGTCCAAGCGGGGCAGCGGCCAGAAATGCCTCGGCCGCGCCGTCTCGGGCAGTGCGCGGGGGCCGTTCACCAACCCCGTCGAGTGGGCGTGCCCGGGCAACGGCCGCTGGGCCATCGACGCGAACCCGTTCGTCTCGGGTAGTGACATGTACGTCGCCTACCGGGACGACGCGATCACCTCGTACCCGGAGACCGGCATCTCGGTCGTGCGCACCCACTCCAACGGCATGGCGGACTGGGCCACCCGCCGGGACGCGTTGAAGAGCACCGACATCGGCTGGGAGACCACCCGGATGAGCGGCGGCACGCACGTGGTCGAGAACCCGTCGATGTTCAAGTCCGCCGATGGTTATTGGTACCTGGCCTACTCCGGCAACAACTGGGACAGCGTGCGGTATGCGACCGGCATCGCCAGGTGCGGCACCGGCCCGCTCCCGTCGACGCGCTGCACGCCCCGGCAGAACGGGGCCGAGCGGCCGTACTTCGGTTACACCGGCACCGGCGGCCTCAACCCCTACCGCGGCATGCCCGGCAACCACCCCGGCCCGGGCGGGATGGACTTCTTCCAGGCGGCCAACGGCCAGTACCACGCGGTCTACCACTGGTGGAACGGCACCAGGCGGTTCCCGATCGTGGCGGTGGTCCTCCGCAACGACGGCGGCTTCTACCTCAATTAAAAGGCTCTCCGATCCGGACGTGGACTGAAAAGGACTTTCACACCACACCCCGGTTTGTCGTGAACGGCGCGTTCAGCATGCCCATCACTCTGAACGCGCCGTTCACCACGCCGGCCAAGGGCCACGCCGTACCCGGCGACCGCGCCATGGCGGTGGCCCGATCGGCCACCGCAGTACTAAGCGTGTATCGAAATGCTCGGAGTACGGTGAGCGATCCTCACCAGTCGCCGTCACCTACCTGGTGACGAAGTCATCCAGTCTCTGGGGCATCGGGTAGGTGCGCTCCGCGGGAAACAGCCGCTGGGCCGTCGCACGCCCGATTTGGGAGCGCGACGAAGATCTGATGCCAGGTGCCGTCCCACTGGAACCGGCAAACCCTGCGCGGCCCGATTCGGCTCGCCGGCTCGGTTTCGTCGCCGCTTGCGGCTCAGGACCGGCAGGGCGGCGTCCGTCCTCGGCGGTCGTGGTCATCGGGTCTCCCTAACATCGGACATCCGACCAAAGACAGGGCCCGCGTTAGGCGCATTTGCTGCTCACTCGATCCGGTGATCCTCGTGAGGAAGGGCCTGTTCTGTCCGGTGGACGCGGCGCCGGCGTAGAAAGCGGTCCCGCGTACGTTCTGTCTTCATCGCGGATCGCTTCGCGCCCATCGCGTGGCGCGACTGGCCGGCCTCGGCCGCATCATCTGTTCCTGGAACAAGGGCACGCCGATGGTGGGACGCACGGTGGAGCCAGTCGAATTGACGACCGTTCTGCGCGATGATTCGGGATGTGACTGACGACTCCACAGGAACACCCCCATCGTTGCCGCGCTCCCGCCCACCTGTGCCGCGTCCGTTGTTGTCGCCCTGGACGGTGCCACTGGTCTCCGTGGTCGTACTGGCGGCGGCGGGGGTGGTGGGGTGGCTGCTGTGGAGCTGGATCGACAGCCTGACCCTGGCCGACCCTGAAAAGAAAGCCACAGCGCAGCTGGACGCGGTGAAGATCTCGGCGTCGGTTGTCGTGGCCGGGGGCGGCTTGTTCGCCCTGTACCTGGCAGTTCGGCGACAGCGGACACAGGAGCTGGAGTTGGAGGCGCGACACGCCGAACTACGCCATCGGCAAGCCGAACTCAGCCAGCGCGATCGCACCCAAGACCATGCCGAGCAGGTCGCCGAGACCAATAGATTGCACTCCGAACGCGTCGCGGACGACACGAAGAAGGATGCCGACGCACGGCGGGTGACCGAGCTGTACAGCACGTCGGTCGGGCAGTTGGGCTCGGATCACGCGGCGGTCCGGCTGGGCGCGATGTATGCCCTTGAACGCCTGGCCCAGGACGACCCACCACAACGGCAGACCGTGGTCAGCGTGTTGTGCGCCTATCTGCGCATGCCTTATGCCGCGCCGACCGACACGCCGCCTGGGTTGAGCGATCAGGATCATCTACAGGAGCGTCAAGTTCGGCTCACCGCTCAGCGCCTGCTCCATGGCCATTTGATTCCCCGATACCGTGGCCAAGACGGGGCCACCTATTCCATGCCGAGCTTCTGGGCCGGAATCGATCTCGACCTTACCGGCGCGACTCTCATCGATTTCACGCTCACTGGATGCGCCGTCCGCACTTTTTTGGCCGACGGCGCGAAATTCACCGGGGACACCCAGTTCGACTGGACGACATTCAACGGCCCCGCCCAGTTCAATAAGGCGACATTCACCGGACCCACCCGATTCGACAACGTCATGTTCGCCGGACCGGCCGGCTTCACCGGATCGGCGTTCGAAGATGACAGTCCCTTCGGATTCGGCGACGGGGGCCACGCCAAACCCCGCGGCAACAGTTTCAGCGATGCGACGTTCGCCGCTGACACCTGGTTCAGCGAGGCGACCTTTACCTCTTTTACCTCGTTCACCAGGGCAACATTCATCGGACCAGCACAGTTCGACAAGATCACGTTTTCCAGTCATGCCGGTTTTACCGAAGCGACTTTCGGTGACATCGAATCCCCGTTGAGACACAAATCATTACTACTCGGAACAAAAATCGACCACTCTTTCCGTTCGGCCACCTTCGCCGGGGTCGCCGATTTTCGCAAAGCAAGGTTCGCGGATCCCATCTGGTTCACCAAGGCGACGTTCGGCGAAACCGCCCTTTTTGACAACGCCTTGATCGCACAGGCCGTCGTATCCCACCATTCCGAGATTGCCGAATCACTCGAGCGGATCCAAGGTGTCGACAAGACGTTACGGCCGCCGGGATGGCGCCTCTCGTCCGACCACACCACCGTCAAGGGCCTGAGGGACACTTGGCATACCTTTCAGCGCATCGAACCCGAGCCTGACGATCGTCAGCCGGCCTGACCGTATCGATGTGAACTGCGAGCGCTCATCGGCAGATCACTGCGGCGCCGGCTCCTTCGAGTGCCGTCCCAGACTGCCGATCGCGGCCATGATCAGCACGACGCCCACGACACCGGCCACCGTCAGCCTCTCCCCCAGGAACACGACGGCGATCACGACGGCGGTCACCGGCTCGAGCAGTGTCGCCACCACCACGGCACCGCTGGGTGTGGTCCTCAGGCCGGCGAACAGGAGCGCGTAGGCGAGCGCCATCGTCACGGCCCCCAGGTAGCCGATCAGCGCCCACGACCCGAGATCGGTCGTCAAGATCCCCTCGCCGCTCGCCCAGGGTATGACCAGTCCGACGGGAACGAGGACCATCGCGGCGACACAGGTCGTCGTCGTGGTCATGGTCAGCGTGTCGAGCCGCAGGGACAGCGGCGCGGCCGCTTCGGCGGAGAGGGCGTAAGCGGCTCCTGACACAAGTGCGGCGAACACGCCTAAAACCGGGTACGGCGCTTCGCCGACAGGGCTGCCGAGGACACTGACCAGCAGAAGCCCCGCCACCGCGACCGCGACCGTGAGGAACTGGCCGGCGGAAGGACGGCGACGACGTCGGACGCTGCCGGTGATCAGCAACAGCACCGGCGCGAACCCGAGGCACACCACGGTGGTGATGCTCACCCCGGTCCACAGGACCGCCACGAAGAAGAACAACTGGAAGATCGCCGTCGAGACCCCGACCACCGTCACTCGCCGCCAATGCCGCCTGCCGAGCCGTGCGCAGTCGCGCAACCGCCGCATCACGGCGGCGGCGATCACCAAGACGACCATGGCGAAGAGTGCCCGGTACCCGCCGATGGTCAGCGGTGAGAGGTCCGAAGCCTCGTGGACGACGGGGATCGCCGGACCGATCGTGCCCCAGAGCACGCCGGCCAGACACACCAGGACCAGCCCTCTGCCCTTGCCCGCGGACGCCTGAACAGGCTCGGTTTCCGTTGTCGCCATGCCGGCAGCATGCCAAAGCGGTTCACGGCCTTCCGCGTTCGGCAAGCAGTCGCCCTGCCCCACTGCCCACGTCGGTCACCTGCGGATTCCGAACGGCCTACGCCTGCCGTCAGCGGTTGTCGTATGCCGCGCGGGCGGCGTCGATCTGTGGCAGGTGCGTGAGGCTCCAGTCGAGCAACGGCGCGGTGGCCTCGCGCAGGGTCCGCCCCATCGTCGTCAGCTCGTAGCTGACGTGTGGCGGCATGACGCTGTGGACCGTGCGGGTCAGGATCCCGTCGCGTTCGAGGTCGCGCAACGTCACGGTGAGCATGCGCTGGCTGATGCCCTCGATGGCACGTTTGAGCTCGGTGAAACGGTGCGGCCCGTCCTTGAGCATGCGCACGATCAGCAGCGCCCACTTGTCCCCGACGATCCCGAGCACTTCGCGGGCCTGACACGGGTCCTGCATGGTTACCTCCCGAGAACCGGGGCACCCGAAAGTGCCGTATTGCCCGGTGCGCGTCGTGAGGATCAAGATGCTTCCGGTTACCAAAGGGTACCGAGGCACGAGGAGGAACCACACGCGCATGGCCACTTTCCTGCTGATACACGGCGCCTGGCACAGTGGACAGGTCTGGGACCGGGTGTCCCCGCTGCTCGAGTCAGACGGCCACAGGGTGTTCGCGCCCTCCCTGACCGGCTACGGCGACAAGGCACATCTGCTGGTCCCCGAGATCGGCCTCCACACCCACATCGACGATGTCACCGGCCTGATCGAACACGAGCGCCTCGACGACGTCGTGCTCGTCGGGCACAGCTACGCCGGGATGGTCATATCGGGAGTCGCCAACCAGCTCCCGGAGCGGATCGCCCATCTGGTGTTCCTCGACGCGATGGTGCCCGAAGACGGCGAAACCGCGGTCGATGTCCTTCCGGTCACCAAGCAACTCGTCGACCTCGCCATGGACGGCTGGCGGATTCCGCCGATGCCGCAGCAACCGCCGCCCCTGGGCTTGTTCGGAGTCACCGATCCCCACGACATCGCCTGGCTGCGCTCGATGCTGTCGGATCAACCGGTCCGGTGTCTCACGGAACCCGTCCGGCTGGACAACCCGGCCGCGCGCACGATTCCGCGCACACACATCCACTGCGTCGCCGGACGCCCGGCAGGCATCACCCGGCGACCGGTCCCCGCGGGTGAGCAGACCAGGGAACTGCAGACCGGCCACGATTGCATGGTCACGACACCCGTCGAACTCACCCAGCTTCTGCGCGACACGGTGGCCGGGCAGCGCTCCCTCAACCGCGCAGCCGGTCCGCCGTGATCGGGGTGATCGAAACCTCGCCGCGGCGGATCTCCTCGGTGTCGGAATCGCGTTCGGTCTCAGGTAGGCGATGTCGCTCTCCCGGGCAGAGACCGAGGCCCAGGGTGAACGTGTCGCCGTCGACCGGGGTGTAGGTGGACACGGCCGGCGGGCCGGCACCGACGATCCCGCTGTACATGACTTCTCCTCACTGGCGAGGTCGCGTGGCCTCAGGGCGCGCAAGCGTTCGGGTTGTCGAAATGGCCAGGGGTGGTCGGGAACGCCGGTCCCGTGCCGTGGTCCTTCATGTCCGGCTGGTACACCAGCGCCAGTTCGTCGTAGGCCGACGTGCCTTGTGTGGTCACGTCCCCGGCCGCCTGTCCGGCGCCCAGCGAGTACGCCCACCGCTGCAGGAAGTTTTGATGCGTCGGACTGTGCTGCCGGACGTCGTTGTAGCCGCCGTAGGCCGCGTTGCAGTGCGTGTAGAGGTTGTACGCACCGCCCCAGTCGAGCAGCCGGTCTCCTTGGTTCGGCCCGTTGTCGGCGACGTCGGCCTGCAGCACGTCACGGTCCCAGCCGCCGTAGATCCAGTCGATGCCCTGGTGGTGCTGGTTGTCCGCGACGTCGGCGTTGTCGAGGTTCGTCATCTCGAACCACGAGCACGGGTCGACGGTGACCGCGTTCTTGCCGTTGCCGAACGTCTGCGGCCACGCGTTCGCGGTGCAGGTCGTCTGCCCCGGTGCGCCGTAGGTGCCACGCGGGCGCCAATCGAGGAGGTCCGAACCCAGCGCGCCGGTGTTCGGGTCGACCGACGGACCGGACGTGGCGCCCTTCCCGCCGATGAGGTGGTCGACGAGCGAGTCGTTGACACCCCGGTCGTTCGGGTTGGCCGGGTCGGTACCGCCCTTGCCGCCCCACAGCACGTCCGCGCCGTCGTCGCCGAAGACGATGTCACCGCCCGAATCCCCGTTGGCCAGATCGTCGCCGAAGCCGCCGTGGATCGAGTCGTGGTCGTCGCCGCCGCGGATGCGGTCGTCGCCGCCTTCGAGGTCACCGCGGTGCGGCATCGCCGGGGCGTTGCCGGGTGCGGCGAAGGTGTCGCCGTTGACGTCGTGCTGAAGATCGACCTGCCGGGTGACCGAGCCTGCCAGGAAGCCCTCGTAGCGGATGGCGGGTACCTGCGGGTTGTCGATCACGAAGTGGTTCGACCCGTTCTGGTAGACGTCCACGATGCCGCCGCGGTCACCGACCATGGCGTCTTCGCCGCCGGTGCCCCACATCCGGTCTCCGCCCAGCTCGCCGTACATGTCGTCGGCGCCGTCACCCGGAGCCGTCGTCGTGCCGGTGTCGCCGTACATCAGGTCGTCGCCGTCCTGGCCGTACTGGGTGTCCTCCCCCGCGTCGCCCCACAGGTTGTCGCCGCCGGAAGCGCCGAGTGCCTCGCAGGTGGCCTGTGTGGTGGTGCAGAAACGGGTCGGTGCGCCGTTGACGCCGTGGCGGACGAACGCCGCACCGGCAGGCGGAGACGCCGAGTAGCGCTTCGCGTAGATCCGGTTCGTCAGCGGCAGCGAGACCTTCGACAGGTCGTCGCCGAGCGCCACCGGTTTGCCGGTCTGGTCCACGATGTCCCGCACCGCGGTGCCGTTGTCGCCGAGGATGAAGTCGGCGGCGCCGTCACCGTGCACGTCGTCGGCCGTGTCGCGGAAGACCGCCAGCGAGCTGCCGCCGATCAGGTCGTCCTGACCGTTCGGCGCGGAGACGTCGCCGAGGTCGTCCGACGCCGCACCCGGCCACGCCGGCTCCGGTGGGGTGATCGCGATCCCGGCCTCCGCGAGCGTGCGGTCGCCGAACATCGTGTCGTGCCCGCCGTTGCCCTCGGCGTAGTCGTCGTGCGCGCCACCGGAGATCTGGTCGTCGCCGTCCTGGCCGAACATCACGTCGACGCCGACACCACCGGACAGCTGATCCCCGCCTGCCACCGGACGGGCCGGCGCACCGAGGAATCCGTTGCTCCACGAGAGATCGAGCAGCCGCAGCGAACGCTGCGTCTCGAACGTCCCGTTGCTGCCCACTCGCAGCAGATACGGCGAAGGCGGCGCGATCCGGTCGGTGATGGCGTTGTCGCCGAGCACCACGTCGTCGCCCGTGCCACCGAAGACCACGTCGGCGGTGTCCGGCTGGCCCTGGGTGGTCAGCGCGGTGTCGTCGCCGTGGATCGTCGAGCTGCCGCCGACGAGGTCGTCGTCGCCGTTGTTCCCTTCGATCCAGTCGCGGCCCGGGCCGCCTTCGGCGTGGTCGCCGTCGTTGCCGCCCTTGATCCGGTCGTTGCCGGACTGGCCGAGGATCGCGTCGCACCCGTTGTCACCGGCGATGTCGTCGCCGCCGGAGGTGTTCGGCACCGGCGTGTCACCGAGGTCGTACAGCTGAATGCTGCGATGCGTCATCGGGAGCGCTCCGGGCAGGTCCGTGTCGAACCGGCCCTGGGTGATCGGGCTCTTCGGAATGCCCGCGTCCCTGGTCACGATCGCGTTGTCGCCGGTGATCACATCCGCGTCCTCGCCGCCGGAGATGACGTCTCCGGTGTCGAGCTGGCCCACGGTGCCCTGGCCGGCGCCCATCTCCACGGCGGAGGAACCGCCGACGAGATCGTCCTGCCCGGAGTCGCCGAACAGTTTGTCGGCGTCCTGATCCCCTTCCACGTAGTCGTCCCCGGCGTCGCCGTGCACGGTGTCCGTTCCGGACTGTGCGTAGACGACGTCCGTGGCGTTGCCACCGGAAATCGTGTCACCGCCTGAGTTCGCCGGGTTCGGGGCGTGGCCGAGGTCGAACAGCACCACGTGCCTGCCCGCCGACAGCCCGCGGCCACGGGTGACCGGGTCGCCGGAGTCCGCGCCACCCGTACCGGTGATCGTGGCGTTGTCACCGGTGATCACGTCGTCGGCGTCGCCGCCGGAGATCGTGTCACCCGCGTCCGGGTAACCGGCCGCGTTCTTCGCCGCCGGGTCACCGGGCGTCTGGTGGCTGCCGCCGACGATGTCGTCGGCCTCGGTCTCGCCGTTCAGCGTGTCGGCGCCGGGGTTTCCTTCGATGCGGTCCGGATCCTTCCCTCCGGAGACGGTGTCGTTCTC
Source organism: Amycolatopsis lurida (assembly GCF_900105055.1). Classification (NCBI taxonomy): domain Bacteria; kingdom Bacillati; phylum Actinomycetota; class Actinomycetes; order Pseudonocardiales; family Pseudonocardiaceae; genus Amycolatopsis; species Amycolatopsis lurida. The sequence continues at coordinate 179,210 of NZ_FNTA01000002.1, read as the reverse complement.
CAACCCGCCGTAGAGCGCGTCGGTGTCCAGGCCACCACCGATGGTGTCGTCTCCGCCCAGCGCGGCATCCGCGCTGGTGGCCAGGTCGAACACCGGCCCGCCGGGGGACGCCGGATCGCCGTTGTCGCCGATGATCGTGTCGGTGCCGCCGTCGCCGAACAGCTTGTCGCCGTCGTCGGGCTGTCCGGCCGCCCGGGTGCCGCCGACGATCACGTCACCGGCAAGGCCACCGGAGATCCAGTCCTTTCCGTTGTTGCCCTCGATGGTGTCGGGGTCGTCGCCACCGAACATCGTGTCGACGCCGTCGTTGCCGTACAGGGTGTCGGTACCGGTGTCGCCGTAGACGGCGTCCTCGTCCGAGCCACCCCAGACCTGGTCCGCGTCGCGGCCGCCGTGCAGGACGTCCTTGCCCTTCTCACCGCACACGAGATCTTCGTTCGCCTCGGCGTCGACATTGTCGTCACCGCCGCCGGCCCGCACGTTCTCCACTCCGGCGCCGCCGATGACGCGGTCGTTGCCGTCGAGCGCGTCGTTCACCGTCTCGTCGACCGGGGTCGACGGGAGCGGCGCACCGGCCTTGCACGGTGTCGTCTGCTTGTCGCCGTACACGTCCGCACCGCCGTCACCGCCGATGATGTGGTCTCGGCCGAGTCCGCCGACCAGCGTCTTGTGCGACGGGCTCACCCCCTGCGGGAGCGGTGTGTGCGCGACGAAATAGAGCGGCCCGTAGTCGTCGGTCTTCGCCGGGTCCGGGGAATCCAAAGTGGACGGTTCGGCGATCACGTAGTCGTCATCCGGCCCGCCGTAGAGGGTGTCCGCCCCGTAGCCGCCGAACAGGATGTCGTTGCCGCCGCCACCGCGGAAGTCGTCCTTCTGCGTCTTCGTCGAGTGACCGGTGACCCGGTCCTGTCCCTTGCCGCCGAACACCTTGTCGTCACCGGTGCCGGTGTCGACGGTGTTGATCGGCCCACCTGCGGGGCCGCCCGTGGTGTTGGCATCGTCCGAGCCGTAGCCGTCGATCCCGGGGTCGAGCTTGCCTGCCGTGTAGATCTCGTCCGGTCCGGTGCCGCCGGCGAAGCGGTCGCTGCCGTCGCCACCGATGAGGATCGCGCCCGGGGAAACGAAGAGCGACCGCGGAAGCGTCGGCACGTCCTTCAGCGGATCGTCGGCCGCGACACCGAGGGTGTCGTCCCCGCCGTTGCCGAACGCGGTCGACTTCGCGAGCCCGACCTTGATCGTGTCGCCTGCGTCGCCGCTCCCGGTCCCGCCCGCCGGATCGGGCAGGATCGCCCAGTTCGGCACGGAGACCGTCGGACCGCCCGCACCGTCCGCGAGCGGGTCACCGCCGTCGCGGCCGTCGTTCTTCAGTTCCTTCAAGCCGATCGAGGTCACCGGAGGCGCGCCGAGGCTCGAGTCGCCCGCGACGATGTCCTCGCCGTTTCCGACGGTGATGCTGTCGACGCCTGGGCCGCCCGCGACCCGCGCCTTCGCTCCATTTTGGACATAGCTCTTCCGGTCCGCGGCGAGCACGGTGCGGTCGCCGGTGACGATGGTGTCGTCGCCCTTGCCGCCATCGACCCACGAGTTGCCGATACCGGTCTTGATCTGGTCGTTCTTCTCGCCGCCGAACACGATCGCGTCCCGGTCGAATTGCGCCGTCGGCGGTGGCGGGCCGTCCTTCGCGGTGTCCTGCTTGGCATCCCCGATGAAGGTCACGCTCATCGGTTTGCCGTAACCGCGGCCGTCCACGACCACCCGCTCGATACTCGCGTTCCGGAACTCGCGCCGGATCCCGAGCATGTCCACGGCCACACCGGTGAACGCCGGGTTGGCCGGGTCGGCGTAGTCGTGCAGCGACGTGATCTTGACGGTGTCCTTCTCCTGCTTGTCCGATTCGTACGGGTCACCCGCGCCGCCACCGCGCTGGGCGGTGTGACCGAGCGCGGCCGCGTACACCACGAGTGTCTTGCCGTCACCGCTGAGCCCGCCGAGTTTCGGTGGTGGTGGCGTGCAGTTCGGTGTGGCGGTGAAGTCGAGCAGCGTGACGTCGACGATCGTGAAGCTGAACGACACCGAGAATGGGCCGAAGCCGACCGTCACGTAGAGCTTGAGGAAGACATAGAGCCGCCCCGACACGGTGAACAGGCATATCGGGTTGTTCAGCGCCGTTTGCAGGAACTCCGTGATCCGGAACTTCCCGTCGTGGTTGGGGTCGTTCCACAGGAACGAGACCGTGAGCCCCACCCCGCCCTCGATGCCGACGGTGATGACCACCGCCGTGACCGCCGCCCCGGCGGCGAGTTCGCCGGTGAACGACACCACCGGGATCGGCTTCCCGTTTTCGGTGGTGTAGAAGAACAGGCTCTGCAGGAACGCCTGCCCCACGGTGGCGAGGTCGAGTTCGCCGGCGCGAGCCGCTTCGAACGCCTTGCGGATGCCGAAGGTGTCGAAGCCCGCGACGATGCGCAGCGTCACCGACGCGGAACCGTGCAAGGTGATCACCACCGGCGGCGGCGCGTACACCGGCCCGAACTGCTGACGCCAGTCGAAGCCGAGGCGCAGTGGACCGGAGTCGAACTTGACCAGATCCACGTCCCCACCCAAGAGCACATTGAACAGCGAAGCGGGTTTCTCGAACACCGGGAAGCTGAACCCGGCCGCCGACGCCTGTGTGGTCATCGGGCCGACCGACTTCGGGTTGGAGTTCTTGCCGTTGATCGCGCCGAGGATCGGGGCGAACCCGGTGCCGCCACCGGCGTCCTTCTTCGCGCTGATCAGGCTCTCGGTGTTGTCCGGTGTGACCGTGGTGTCGAGCGCCTTCTGGCCGCCGAGTTCGAACGACCCGAGCGGGATGAGGCATTTGTCGGTGCAGGTCGGGAAGTTGTTGATGAAGTTGACGACCCCGGCGATGGTGTCGACGAACTTCAGATCCGGGCCACCGGCGATCGTGCTGAACGCCTTGCCGATCGACACCATCGTGACGTCGCCGCCGCCCGCCAGGTGCGACAGGTCCGAAAGCACCGGGATCGGCGCGTACAACGTCTTGATCACCGGGTCCAGCGGACCGGTCACCTGCTTGATCTTGTTCACGATCGGGCTGAGGATCTTGCCGAAGATCTCGCCGCTGTCGATGGCCACCTTGTCGAAGGCCAGCGTCAGCGGGGAGTTGCCGCCGTCGGCGCTGTTGGTCCCCGGCTTGACGTTGTTCCACGCCCAGTGCAACCGGAAGTTCGCCTGGATACCGGGGAATCCGGCGTCCTCACCCGGCCGTGCCTTGAGCAGCCAGTTGATGTCCGCGCTCGCGTGCAGCTTGACGTCGGCGAGGCGGTCCAGCCCCGCGTTCTGCAGATCGGTCAGCCGCAGTCTGCCGTTGGTCGGGTCGTCCGGCGCGACCAGGTCGATCTTGAACGCGCCGCCGAACAGCGGCGGGACACCCGCGTCGTTCGCCGGGGCGGCCGCGTGGTCGCAGTCGTCCGCGCTCTTCTGCTTGGTGCAGTTCTCCGCGGTGATGTTGATGAACGCGAGCTGCGCGTTGATCTTGTCCGGCAGCCTGACGTTCAGCCCGACCGCGAACTCGGGTTGCGCGGAGTCCTTGGTGTCGACGAAGAATCCCTCGCTCCGGCTGATGCCCATGGCCAGATGCAGCCGCCAGCCGAGCTGGACCTCCGGGCCGGCGCCGCCGTCGGCCTTCAACGAGAAGCCGGGGATGCCCAGGTCCAGCGGCACGGTCTTCTTGAGGCATTCGTGGCCGGACGGCAGCCCGGCGCAGTTCAGCAGGTCGCCGCTGAAGTCGCCTTGGCTGACGTTCAGGCTGATGGTGACCGCGTCGAGGTCGTTGTACGAGCAATCGTGCGGCCGCGGGTTCTCGGCCGGGTTCTCCGGCGGCCCGCCGATCGAAGCGGCACCGACGTCGGTGAACTTGGCGTCGGTGACGTCCGCGATCAGTTTGAAGGCGCCGCCTTCTTCGCGGAACACCTGATAGCCGGACGCGTTGGTGACCGGTTCCCAGGCGATATCGAGCGAATCCGTTGTGGACAGTGCGGCCGGGCCGGTGGTGATCTGGCCGGGGTCGCTCGCCTTGGCCTGTTTCTTCGCACCGTCGATCGTCACGTACGACGCGACGACGTAGCGGTAGGTCTTGTCCGCCGCCGTGGCGCCTTCGTGCAGCTTGACCGTGGGAGTGCCGACGGAGCCCAGCGGCGTCTTGCACACGGTGTCCACGGTGACCGTGTCCGGGTTGAGGCCAGCGGCGGCGAGTTTGCCGCCGAGCTGGTCGTTGACCCAGCCGCGCACCGCGGCCATGTCGGTGAAGTGGCCGTTCGCCGGCAACTGGTCCAGCGCGTTGTGGATCGCCGTGCGCAGTTTGCCGATGAAGTCCGCGCCCTGCTGGAGGTCGTCGCCGAGCAGCGGCAGCTTGCCGCCGAAGCTGGCGGTGTTGAGGGCCTGCTCCACCAGGTTGAGGTAGCTGTCGAGGCCGTCGAGCCTGCCGAAGTCGATCAGCTTGGCCGCGAGCGCGTCCGCCAGCAGGGCCGGATCCGGGGTCTCCAGCCGGGGATGCCCGTCGATCGGCGCTCCGCCGAGGTTGAAGTAGTCGTCGGCCGCGGTCGCTTTGGGCAGGCGCAAGGCGAAGTTGTTCGACTTCGTGCCGTCGGTGATCACCTTGCTGTAGGTCGCGCCGCCGTCCTCGCTGATGTACAACGGCAACTTGGCACACAGGGCCAGCGGCGTACCGCCGTCGAGACCACAGTTGACAGCGGTGCTCCCGGCGTTGATCGTCGGGCCGACAGCGCCGAGGAAGTCGGTGAAGCTGACCGGCGCGCCGGTGCCGCCACCCTTGGCCAGGTCGATCGAGTACGAAGCCTTCGCGGTCGCCTTGTCCGCCGACTTGGGGTCACCGAGCGAAACGCTCAGCGGGCCCAGCGTGGTCGCGATGGTGCCGTTCTCCACGGTGGCGTCGAGTTTGACGCCGATCTTCGAATCGTCGAGCACCCGCAGCGCGTTCGCGTCGGCCGGTCCGGCGCCGGGTTGCAGCGGCACGACCAGGCCCATCTTGACCTGCCCGCCGACGCCGAGCGACACCGAGCCGTCGCCCTGCACACCGGCGACCCGCTGGCCGCCGGACGGCAGGCTGAAGTCGAACTGCACCGGGGTGCTGGTGTGGTACGCGCGCTTCCAGTCCAGCCGGATGATCAAGGACGGCGTTCCGCCGGGTTCGGCGTACTCGAACGTCACCGGGACGCTGTCCTTGAACCGGGTGTTGATCGTCTGGACGAGACATTGCAGGTTGTCGGACGGTGCCGCCTCCAGCAACGAGATCACGTCGTCCAATTCGGACCGGATCACGTACGACGTCGCGGGAGAAGGCTGGCTCGCCCATGGTCCGGCCAGGACGAGCGTGTCCGGCGTGACACTGCCGACGATGCCCACCTGAGTGCCGGCGACGACCGTGCGACCGACGAGCGAGGGCGGGAACGCGTTGCCCTTTTCGACAGTGCGCGCGGTGTCCTTCACAGAACTCGGGCCGTAGCTCACGGTCGGGCCGGAACCGGATTGGTCGGCCTTCACCAGGTCCTTCAGCGAACGGCCGACAAGGGGGATCTTGGTCCCGAACACCGCGGCGCCCGACGGCGAGGCGTCACTGATCGACGCGTTGAGGGTCTGCAAGGTCTTGAGGAGGATCGAGAAGAGCGCCTTGGGGTTGGCCGGGTCGAAGTCGAAGTTCGCCAGTTCGGACAGGTCGCTCGTGCTGAACTGCGGCCCGTCGGGCCCGGTCGGCCTGGTCAGGTCGTTCCAGGTGAATCCCGCGTGTGCGGTGGCACCCTTCAGGAAGTCGCCGGTACCCGGCGCGCTGGCGTCGACGCCACCGGCACCGCGGACACGCACCTGGAAGTCGAGCAGCGCTCCCGGGTCGTGCAGCAATTTGTCCACGACCGCGCCGAAGGTCAGGTCACCCAAGTCCTTGAGTTTCACCTGGACCATGTGATCGTCCGCGCCCGGTGTCCCGGCACAGTCGGCACCCGCGTTCGGATGGCAGACGTGTGCCGCGCCCTTCAGCTGCACCTGGAGGAATCCGGCGTTGGCGAACAGGTCGATGCCCGCGTCCATCGGGAAGTCGGCGGTGAACAGCGACGGAGCGCCGGAAGTGCGCAGCAGCACCCGATCCGGGCCGGTCGGCGTCGCGCCGACCACTATCCTGCTGCCGTCCGGGTTCTTCTGCTCGATCGGCGGGTTGTGCACGGTCGGGTTCCGCAGGTCGAGCACGAGGGTGACCGCGGCGTCGTAACCGGGCTTGACCTTCGCGGTGGCGTTGACGGCGTTGGCCTCGCCCACGCCGCGGCCGCCGGTCTTCAGGTCGTTGCCGAGCTGGACGATGCCGACGTCACCCTGCATCCCGGAAATCGTGTACGGCGCGTTGGCGGCCGGGATCACCGGTGTCCAACCCGGCGCCTGCAGGAAGAGCGTGTTCCCGTCGTTGTTCTCGACGGTCGCTCCCGCCGCACCGGCGACGACGCGCCGTCCCGCGAATTCCCCCGGCTTCCAGGTCTGGTTCTCGTCCTTGAGGGTGGCCTGCGTGTAACTGGTCTTCGCCGGGTTTCCCGCCGGTCCGGACGCCGCGGCAGCGGCCGCGTTGAGGTCCACCGCCGTCGCCGGGGCCTTACGGGACAACGTGATCTTGAAGTCGAGTTTGGTCGAACCCGGCGGGAAGTGGACGTCGGAGATGCCGATCTTGCCGCCGCCGGGCAGGTTCGCCGCGGTGTTGAGCTTGTCGAGCATCTGCTGCAGCGACACGAACAGCGGCTCGCCTGCCTGAGTCGGGTCCGCCGCGGACTTCGTGTTGTCCTGCAGGAACTTCTTGATCGACTCGTTGAGCTGGATCGCGTCGGCGAGTGTACCTTTGAGGAACGGCAGGTCGAGGTTGCCGATCGGGTTCGCTGCGTCGCCCCACTTCGCGCGCTGGATCGAGGTCAGCGTCGTCGCCAGTTGCGCGAGGCCGGTGGCCAGGTCGCGCGGGGTCAGGTTGAGGAACGGGCCGACGGTGCCGATGCCTTCCTGCGTGATCTGCGGCGACCCGGTGGCGATGTCCGGCCAGCTGAGGCCGATCTTGGCGTCCACCGCGGGCAGGTCGAGGGAGAAGGAAGCGGCGGGCGCGGCCGCCAGGTGCAGCGAGCCGTTCAGTGAACCCGCCGGGCTGGCGAAGCCGAAGCTGACCAGACCGGCCAGGGAACCGTTCTGGGCCAGCTCGCCCGCGGTGCCGTCGTTGTTGACGAACGCCAGCCGCCCGTCGTTGTCCGGGTCGTTGATCGTGGCGGCGAAGTGCGCCTTGAGGTCCAGTGAGGTGTCGGACTCGACGAGTTTCACCCCGAGGACACCGATGGCGGCGTTGACGGCCTTGATGGCGTTCGCGTCGGGGAAGCCCGCCGAAGCGTCGACGGTGAACGACGGCGTCGTACCGTCGTTGAGGATGTAGGCCTTGTCGTGCGCCTTGTCCCAGATCAGGGTCAGCTTCAGCGTGGTGCCGACGGTGAGCCGCACGCCGCCGGTGGAGGAGAACGCCGACTGAGGGGCGTTACCACCCTCGCCGATCGGGAGCGGGATGTTCAGCGCCTGGTTCTGCAGTACGCGGGAGACGGTCAGGGTGAGGTCGAGTCGCTTGTCCTCACCCACGGTGCTCAGCGTGGTCTTGAGCGTCCCGGCCCGGTCGGCCGACAGCGTGATCGGCTGATCGATGTCCAGATCGGCGTCGTCGACCGCGGCGGAGAGCTTCTTGGCGCCGGTGGTGAACGCCTCTTGGGCCAGGGTGTCGAACCCCAGCGCGGCGCCGGGGCTGGTCTGCACGGCGGGCAGCGCCTTCGCCAGCTGCCCGATCGTGCCGAGACCCTTGCTCCAGGTGGCGAAGCTGTTCGAGGGCCCGGCCAACGCGTTGACCAACGTGCCGACGCCCGGGCTCGCCGCCCGCGCCGGAGCCGGGGTGACCGCCACGCCCATCCCGACCGCGACGACGAACGCCGTCGCCAACGCGAGCAACCTGGAGCCGGCACGTGAGCCCATCGGGCACCTCCCCGTTCACGGGCGCGCGACGACGCGCCGTTCACTCGGAGAAGGCTGACCAACCGTGAAATCCACGTGAAGAGGGCGGTCCACTCAGCGGACTGGTGACTTCCCGGCCGTCAATGGGCGGGTTCGGTCAACTCGCGACCGGCTTCCAGCGCGGCGGCGTCGACCAGCCGCCGCATCACCGCGAGGTCGCTCCCCGGGATGGACAGCAAGCCGATCGCGGCCACGGTCCGGCCTTCCGGGCATCGGATCGGCGCCGCGGCACCGTACTCGACACCGCCGAGCAGCACCCCGGCCACTGCGGCCGAGGAGGGCAGCACCGTGCCCGGCGAGACGGCGGGCACGCTCGCTGAGTGTCCCGAAACCGCCGCGACCACCACGACGTCGGACCCGGACAGCACGCATACCGCGACGTCGGCCCTGGCCAGTTTCGCCAGCCGGATCGCCGGTCGCCCCACCGCGGCGCGGATCCTCGCGTGCAGCCGGCCCCGGCCCTGGACGAGCCTGCCGGCCAGCGGGCCGACGACGTACCCGCGGAACAGCCGTTCGACCGCGCCGATCCCGCACATCTGCTCCAGCAGCCGATGGGCCGTCGACTTCGGCAGGCCCGCCCGGTGGGCCGCTTCCGTCAACCCCAGGCCCGCGCCGGCGTCGGCGGCGGCGAGCACCTCGAGCAACGCGAACGCACCCTCGAGCACCGAACGACCGGGCACACGCGCCATGCCCATCGGGAGTCCCCCGACGGTGCCGGTCACATCGTCCGTGAGCATCAGTGACCTCCACCGCGGTCGCCTGTACCGATCGGCTCTTCGTGCCTGAGTTGTCGTCCACCCGCGACGAGGCGTTACGGCGAACGGCCGTACCGGCCGCACCAGGTCAGAGGTCCGGGGCGTTCTCGATCAACTTTCGCACAGGTTCGCTCAGCGCGGCGCCGCTCAGGTCCAGGGTCACGAGCTCCTCGTTCATCGTTCCCCGGCTCGTGACGCTGAAGATGGTCCCCTTCCCCGTGGCGGGATCGAAGTTCCGCAGCCACGGACCACCGCTGGAACCTCCGGCGAGGTCGCAATCGGTCTTCCACGAGGTGCTGACCGAGTTCACGTCGAGCGCGGCGGGTCGCGCGCAGGAGAACAACGCCTCACCGCCCGCCGCCTTCGACACCGGGTAACCGAGGAGCGTCGCGTCCACAGTGGACGGTGGCGCCTCGAACGAGATGTCCTGTGTGCCCGCGACATCGGCGACGTGGCGGCCGCCGACCGGGTCCAGGGCGAGCACCGCGTCATCGTCGATTCCGCTGGACGGCCCGGGATAGGTCGCGGACCAGGCGAACGCACGCGCCGCGAACACCCCGTGCGGCGCCTCGCCGTGATAGTAGCCGGGAACGAACACGACGTTGACGATCTTGATCGGATTGTCGTGGCGGTCGAATCCACCGTTGACGCAGTGACCCGCGGTAAGCACCACATCCCTGCTGGCACTGGGGATCACCGTCGCCGTACACGATCCGTCGACGCCCGGTTCCGCGGTGAAGAACAATCGCCCGACCCCGGCAGGGACCGGCCGCTCCCATTCGCGGCCGATCTTCTCGGCAGGCGGCAGCGCGTCGTCACCCACCCACTGGCGCATCCGCTCCGGAGTCCAATGAGCCAACGCCGCGGCCCGATCGGCCTCGCTCACCCGAGTCACCACCTGGTCGCCGGCCGCCGACGCCGGCCCGGCCGCGGCGGCCAGTACGACGGCGAGGATCCCCGTCGACGCGACGATTCGGCGAGATGCGAGCTTCAAGTCCATGATCAGTGGACGCCCCGGCCGCCAGGAAGGTTGTTCGGCCGGACGCCCGAAGATCATCCGGCCGGCCCTCTTCCACGCCGACCGCATCGACGGCGAGCCCCGAGCAGCCGCGCGTTGAGCTGATCCCGCCGGCTCAATCGTGGTCGGGGATCCCGTGCAGGTGATGGTCGGCCGCGTTCATGACCTCCGCCAAGAGACGCCGGACGTGTCCGCCGCGAGCGCGGTAGAGAATCCGACGGCCGTCCCGGCGTTGCGAGACCAGCCCGGCCAGCTTGAGCTTGGCCAGATGCTGGGACACCGCCGGACGCGCGATGGCGACCGCGGCCGACAAGGACGCGACGTCGTACTCCTCGCCGCTGAGCAACCACAGCATCCGCATCCGGGTCGGATCGGCCAGCATCCGCAGCGACGTGGACGCGACCTCGATCCGGTCATCGGGAGGCAGCCGGGTCCACTGGTCGCCTGATTCGTCATGTGCGTACATGAGCACCTATCATGGAAGGAGGGGCGACCAGGAGGAGCGGCGGGGCGTGTCGTTGTTCGGTCATCGGGACTACCGGCATCTGTTCGGGGCACAGCTGGTCGCGCTGTTCGGCACTGGATTGACGACCGTAGCGCTCGGCCTGCTGGCCTACGACCTGGCGGGCGCCGGCGCCGGTGCGGTGCTGGGCACCGCGCTGGCGATCAAGATGATCACCTACGTCACGGTCGCGCCGCTCGCGGGGGCCTACGCCGACCGGGTGCCACGACGGCTCTTCCTCGTTTCCCTCGACGCCGTCCGCGCGCTCGTCGTCCTCGCCCTGCCCTTCGTCGACCAGGTCTGGCAGGTCTACGTCCTGATCGTGGTCCTGCAATCCGCGTCGGCGTCGTTCACCCCGACCTTCCAGGCCGTCCTGCCGGACATCCTGCCCGACGAACGCGACTACACGAAGGCGCTCTCGCTCTCGCAGCTGGCCTCGACGATGGAGAACCTCCTCAGTCCCCTGCTGGCCGCCGCCGTGCTCAGCCTCGTGTCCTTCTCTTGGCTGTTCACCGGAACCTCGATCGGGTTCGCCGCCTCCGCCGCGCTCGTGCTGAGCACCCGCATCCCCGAAGCGACCCGCAGCCACCGCGGCGGAATCCGGGACCGCACCCTCGCCGGGATCAAGATCTTCACCGCGACCCCGCGCCTTCGCGGAACGCTCGGCCTGGCCGTGACGGTCGCCGCAGTCGGTTCCGTCGTCATGGTCAACACGGTCAACTACGTCCAGGACACCCTCGGCCGACCCCCGACCGACGTCGCGCTTCTCCTGGCAGGCAACGGTATCGGCACCATCCTCGGCGCGCTCCTGTTCCCCCGCGCCCTCGACCGGATCCCCGAACGCACCGTCATGCTCACCGGCGGCGGAACCCTCCTCGCCGGGATGACCGGCGCGATCGCGTTGTCCACCGCCGAGACCGGCAGCTGGCGCTGGGGTGCCGCGCTCACCGTCTGGGCGATCATCGGCCTCGGCACCGGTCTCGTCCTCACCCCCGTCGGCCGGGTCCTGCGCAGGTCCAGCCACCCCGGCGACCGGCCCGCGATCTTCGCCGCCCACTTCTCGCTGTCACACGCCTGCTGGCTGCTCGCGTACCCCCTCGCCGGCTGGCTCGCCACCACCGCCGGATTCACCACCACCTGGCTCTCCCTCGGCGCCCTCGCACTACTCGGACTCGCCGTCGCGATCCGCACCTGGCCGCGCCGCGACCCCCTTCTTCTCGAACACACCCACCACGGGCCCGTCGATCCCGCACACCTGGCCGACGCCGTCCGAACCGACGACGGCACGTGGCGGCACAGCCACGAGTTCGTCATCGACCAGAACCACCACCGCTGGCCCGTCGACGTCCGTCATTGAGAGGTGAGTCGACCGCGGCGTGGCTTTCGCAACCTCAGCGGCTTGCCCAGGCGGGGTTGAGCGCATGTTGCGAAAGCCACTTTCGCAACGGTCAACGTTGGGAAAGTGGCTTTCGCAACGCCAGCGGCCTGCCCAAGTGGCTTTCGCGACACCAACGCCGCCGACGGGCCGTCACGGCCGGCGTTGTACGCGCCCCCGCGGGCTACCGGCACCGGCCCGTCGCCCTCGAGCGCCGAGCCGGCTCAGGTCATGGCGACCAGGATCCGCCGCTTGCCGGTGAACGGCTCGCGTCCGTGCGCCATCAGCATGTTGTTGATCACCATGATGTCGCCCGGCTGCCACGGGAACGCGTAACTGACCTCGTCGTACGCCGCCTTGATCGTGACGAGGTCCGCCCGCGGGATCGGCGAGCCGTCGGCGAAGAACGCGTTGCGGGGCAGGTCTTCCTCGGGGTACAGCTCCAGCAGCGCCTCGCTGACCTCCTCCCCCAGGCTCGAAACGTGGAACAGGTTGGACTGGTTGAACCACACCGTCGCACCGGTGTGCGGTTCCTCGACGAAGGACGGACGCACGTGCCGCGTGCGCAGGCCCTCGTCGGTCCACTCGTACGTCTGCCCGTTGCCGGTGCAGTAGTCCTCCACCACCTGGCGGTCGTCGGTCTGGAACGCCTCCTGCCAGGTCAGCCCGAGGCCTTCGCGGAACGCCCGGGTGTAGGTGACGCCGCCCGCGAACCGCTCGCGCAGGTCCGACGGCAGCAGGCGGTACATCGCCCGGCTGTCGGCGATCGGCGTCGCGCCGCCGGTTTCGGCCGCCGTGTCGCACAGGAAGAACAGACGGTCCGGCCAGTGCGCCGAATACGAGTTCTCGTTGTGCATCGGGATCGACTCGGCCGCCGGGTACTCCGTCGAGGTGTAGATGTTGCCCGAGACCGCCGAACGCGGCGTCGACCGTTCCGTGTACGTCAGCAGTGAGCCACCGATCTCCTCGGTGACCTGGTTGAACACCGCCAGATCGGCGGGCATCCCGCGCAGCAGGATCGCGCCGTGCTCGCGCAGCCGGTCCTGCAGTGTTTCGCGGTGCTCGCGCACCCAGTCCAGGCCCGTGGCCGCATATACGGTGATCTTCGTGTGTTCGTTGCCCTCGATGTGACCGAGGTTCGCCGCGAGTTCGGCGGTCATGACTCCTCCAGTTCGAATCGGATCAGCTTGGCGGCCTCGGCGTGCAGCGCGGCGAGGTCTTCGGTGTCAGCGAACCCCGCGGCGAGGACGTTCACCGCGTAGATCTCCTGGTCGTCGGTGAGCAGCTGGCCGGGGCGCACGATCGTGACGACCTCCAGCACCTCGGGCAGGTCGGCGACCTCGTCGGTGCCGTCGACGCGGACCAGCCGCCCGGTGCCCTCGGCGTAGAAGATCAGGTAGCCCACCGGCACCGGCAGGCCCACACCTCGCGCCGGCGGTGGCGTGCCCAATGCCAGCGACACGGCTTCGGCGATGACGTCGATGCCGGTCGCGAGCTTCAGCAGCACCGGCTGGGCGCCGCCTGCCGGGCGGCCCGCGTTCACCTCGACGATCGTCGGGCCCAGGTCGGCGTCGTCGATCAGCTCCAGGTGCGCGCAGGTGCTGTCCAGGCCCAGGGCGAGCGCGGCGGCCGTCGCCGCCGCGAACAGCCGTTCGGTGTCCTTTTCGGACAGTTCGAGCGGCGGGCAGACCATGCCCAGTTCGAACTTGCGCTCGTCGATCAGCGGCTTTTCCACCACGGCCACCGGCTCCGCGACGCCGTCGCGCACCAGGACGTCGACCGCGTATTCCGGGCCGCGCAGCAGGCCTTCCACGAGGAAGACCTTCAGCGGGTCGATCGGAGCCGGTCCGCCACCGACGAGCCGGTGGTACCGGACGTCCTCCGACAGCGGCAACCGTTCGGCCAGCAGCCGGTAGGCCGCCGCCAGTTCGTCCACAGTGGACACCGTACGCACCAGATTGCTCGCCGCGCCGTTCACCGGCTTGACGATCGCCGGGAGCCCGACCGCCGCGGCCACCGACGACGCCTCGTCCGCCGACGAGATCAGCGCGCAGCGCGGCCCCGGCAACCCGGCCGCGGCCAGCACCTGCCGGACCGCGAACTTGTTGTGCGTCACGGTGAACACCGACGCCGGGCAGCGCGCGACGCCGAGCAGCTCGGCCGCACGCGCGACACTCGCGATGATCCCCTCGGCGGCGGTCAACACCCCGGCCGGACGCGCGGTCCGCGCCCGGATCGCCTCGGCGACGGCTTCGGCGTCACGGACGTCGTCGACGAAAACGAAGCCGTCCACGACTTCCGACAGTTGTGCCTGCTCGGCCGGCTCCAGGGGCTGCGTGACCAGCTCGGCGCCCAGCCCAGCCGCGCGTACGGCGGCCACGAAGTCGGCGATCCACTGCCCTGTGGTCTCGCAGACCACGAACGCGGTGTTCACACTTCCTCCAGTTCCAGCCGGACGAGTTTGCTCGCCTCGGCGTGCAGGGCGGCGAGGTCGTCGTGATCGGCGAACCCGGCCACGACGAGGTTGACCGCGTAGGTCTCCTGTTCGTCGGTGAGCACCTCCCCCGGCGAGACGGTGGTGACGACGTCGATCACCTCGGGCAGCTCGGCGATCTCTTCGAGCCCGCCGATACCGGTCAACCGGCCCGAACCGGCCGCGTAGAGGATCAGCATGCCCAGCGGGATCGGCAGTTTCGCGGGTTCCCGCACCGGCGGCGGAGCGCCCACCGCGAGCGCCGCCAGCTCGGCGAACACGTCGATGCCGGTGCGCAGCTTCGCCAGCAGCGGCATGATCGACCCGGCAGGCCGTCCGGCGTTGACCTCGACGATCGTCGGGCCGCGGTCGGCGTCGTCGATCACCTCGATGTGGGCGCAGGTGTTGTCGAGACCCAGGGCGCGGACGGCGGCGACCGCCGCCGCGGTGACCAGCTCGGCCCGGTCGGCGGTGAGCCCGGCGGGCGGGCACGACAGCGCCAGCTCGAACTTCCGCTCGTCGATCAGCGGCTTGTCGAGGATCTCGACCGGCTCGGCCACCCCGTCACGGACCAGCACGTCCACCGCGTACTCCGGGCCGGACAGCAATCCCTCGACGAGGAACGTCGCCGAAGGGTCCAGTGTCCCCAGTGGACGGTGGTAGCGCGGATCCGCGGACTCGGGCAGTCGCGCGGCGAGCAGCTCGTACGCCGCCGCCAGTTCGTCCACAGTGGACACAGTGCGGACGAGGTTGCTTCCCGCCCCGTTGACCGGTTTGACGATCGCCGGGAGCCCGACCGCAGAAGCGACCGATGCCGCCTCGACAGCCGACGAGATGAGGGCGTGCGCGGGTCCGGGCAGCCCGGCCGCCGCGAGGGCCTCCCGGACGGCGAACTTGTTCGCGCACAAGGCGAACACCGACGCCGGGCAGCGCGCCACCCCGAGCAGCTCCGCGGCACGGGCGGTACTCGCGATGGCGCCGTCCGAGCCGGTGAAGATCCCGGCCAACGCGCCACCGTCGATTTCCCGGACCTTCGCCGCGACGGCTTCCGGATCGTGGACGTCGTCCAGCGCGACGACGTCGTCCACCACACCGTCCAGCGCGGCCCGCTCGGCCGCGTCCATCGGCGGAGCGAGCAGCACCACGCGGTGCCCGGCGGCCCGGATCGCGGGCGCGACCTCGCCGACCCAGTGCCCGCGGGCCTCCCTGACCAGCACTGTCGTACTCATGAGGCTTCCTTCCCAGCGAGCTTGCGCTCCCGTTCCTGCGCCCCCACCAGGTCGTCAGGCAGCGAATCGGGCACTTCGGTGTCGAAGCGGCGCAGCAGCCGTAGCGAGAACCCACCCACGTTGATCAGCAGCAGGATCAGCGCGAAGACGACGTAAGCGAGCCCGATGCCCCGGGTCTCCCCCGTGCCGAGCACGGCGCCGACCGAACCGGTCAGCGCGCCGCCCGGCGCCAGCAGCGGCGAGAACCAGCCGACGGCCAGTGGCGCCAGCACGGCGAACCCGATCGGCAGCGTCGACCACGTGATCGTCTGGTTGATGGCGAACACCCGGCCGTGGAACCGCTGCGGCACCTTGACCTGCACCAGCGTCGCGTAGATGCCCTGCGACACGGACATCGCGGCGGCGAGGAGGAACACGCCGGCCGCGACGACGATCAGCGACGGCCGCAGGCCCATCACCAGGCTGCCGAGCGCGATCCCGACGTTGCCGACGAGCACGCCGACCATCCGCCGGTGCCGCGGGCCGCCCCACAGCGCCATCCCGATGCCGCCCGCCACCGCGCCGACGGCCTCGGCCAGCGCCACCTGCGCGACGTCGGTGACCGAACCGAACGACAGCACGAGCGGCGAGAGCAGCACCAGCGCGGGGGCGAGGAACACGTTCGCCAGCGCGAAGTACAGCAGCATCGTGCGGAAGCCGCGGTGGTTCCACGAGTACCGCAGCCCGCCCGCGATCGCGGTCAGCAGCGGTTCGCGCGGGCGCCAGCCCAGCATGTCCGGGAACCGCACCAGCAGCAGACCCACGATCGCGAACGCGTAGCTCGCCATGTCCAGGATCAGGATCCCGGACAGCTGGATCGTCGCCAGCAGCCCGGCCGCGATCACCGGCATCAGCAGCTGGGCGAATCCGGTGGACAGCTGGGCGAGGCCCATCGCGTGCCCGAGGTACTGTTTCGGCACCAGCTGCGCCACCGACGACTGATAGGCGATGCGCTGGAACGAAGCGGCCACCGACCCGAGTGGGATCAGCACGTAGAACAACCACAACTGGACGTGCCCGGTGATCAGCAGCAACGCCAGGATCAGCTGGATCCCGCCAGCGACGCTGCTGGCCGCGATCATGATCCGCCGCCGGTCGCCGCGGTCGACCAGCGCACCGGCCACCGGCAGGACGAGCACACCGAACAGCAGCGCGAGCGCCCACAGCAGGCCGAGGTCGGCGACCGATCCCGTGCGGGTGTAGAGCCAGATCGGCACGGCGAACGACGTCAGCGCCGAGCCGGTCGAGGACACCAGCTGACCGATGGTGATCGTGACGAACCGGCCCATGCTCGGCCGCACCGCGGGCTTTTCGTCCACAGTGGCCTTATGGGTCTCGTGCACCGCCCAGCCCGCGTCCTCGCCGCGGACCCGGACGTCGAGCTCGCCGGGATCGTCCAGCGCTGGGTGCACGCGCGTGACGATCTCCGCGAGTTCTTCGGCCCGGTAGCGCAGGAAGAAGTGCCCTGCCTGGTCTAGCACCACGAGCCCGGTGGTGTCGGTGAGGAATTCCCATTCCCGGTACCGCTCGGCGTAGAAGTCGGTGACCGGGTCCTCGGAGCCGACCACCGACACGATCGGCGCGCGCAGCTTGGCCACCCGGGCGTCGAGCAGGCCGCTGAAGTACTCCTCGGCGGCGCGGCTGTCGGCGCGCATGTTCGTGATGATCCGGTCGGCCTGCGCCGGGTCGAGGTCGTCGGTGTCGACGCCCATGCCCTTGAGCCAGTTCGAGTAGTACCGGTTGCTGCGCAGCTTCTCCAGCCGGGTGCGCAGCGTGCCCACCGGGCCCTTCATACGGGCGAACGGAAAGATCGCGCCGATGTAGACGACTTCCAGCTCGCGGCCGCGCTCTTCGAGCAGCCGGGCGACGGCGACGGCGAGCGCGTTGCCGACCCCGCAGTGGCCGTAGATGGCCAGCGGGCCGTCGACGCGCTCGAGGATCTCGTCGGCCAGCCGCTCGACCAGGTCGTCGAAGGGCAGCGCCTCTTCTGACAAGCCAACGTCGTGGCCGGGGATGGCGACCGAGTAGAGCGAGTAGCCCTCCGGAAGCGCGTCGGCCAGCGGCTGGTAGACGATCGCGCTGCCGCCGCCGTAGGGGAAGCAGACATAGGTCAGCGTCCGCCGCGTCGTCGGCTTGGTCAGCTCGTACAGCAGATGCCGCGGCCGGTCGGCGTCGTCACCGTCCATGAAGGACGCCAGCTCGCGGATCGTGCGGTGCTGGAACAGGTCCATGACGCCGACCTGGCCGGCGCCCGCCTTGCCGATCCGTGCCACCACCTGGGTGGCCAGCATCGAATGGCCGCCGAGGTCGAAGAAGTCGTCGTCGACGCCCAGTTCGTCCACTTTGAGCACGTCCCGCCAGATTTCGGCCAGCAGGGTCTCGACCGGGGTCGACGGTGCGACCAGTTCCTTGGTCGCGTCCCGGGACGCGACCGGAGCGGGCAGCGCCTTGCGGTCGAGCTTGCCGTTCGGGGTGAGCGGCAGCTCGTCGAGCGCGACGAACGACGGCGGGACCATGTAGTCCGGGAGACTCTGTTTGAGCGCCGTCCGCAACGCGCCGGGTTCGGCGTCGCCGACGACGTACCCGACCAGCCGTTTGTCCCCCGGCGTGTCCTCGCGGACGATCACGACGGCGTCGCGCACGCCCGGCCGGGCGCGCAGGGCCGTCTCGATCTCCCCCAGCTCGATGCGGAGGCCGCGCAGCTTGACCTGGTGGTCGATCCGGCCGAGGAACGCGATCGTCCCGTCCGGGCGCCAGTGCGCGAGGTCGCCGGTGCGGTACATCCGTCCACTGTGGAACGGATCGGGCACGAACCGCTCGGCCGTCAGCTCCGGGCGGTTGTGGTAGCCCAGTGCGAGGCCGACGCCGGCGATGTGCAGCTCGCCGGGGACGCCGACCGGGCATGGCCGCCCGCCACGGTCGAGGACGTAGATCCGGATGTTCTGGATCGGTGCCCCGATCGGCACCGACGCGACCTCGGCGAGCGCTGCGGGCGTGCAGTGCCACGAGGTGACGTCGATGGCGGCTTCGGTCGGTCCGTAGAGGTTGTGCAGCTCGCAGTCCGGCAACCGCCGGACGAACTCGCGGGCGGCGTCGAGCGGCAGTTCCTCGCCGCTGCACACGACCCGCCGCAACGCCGTGCAGCTCTCGACGCCTTGTTCGGCAAGGAAAAGCGTGAGCATCGACGGCACGAAATGCGCGGTGGTGATGCCTTCGGACGCGAGCAGCTCCCGCAGGTACGCGGCGTCCTTGTGGCCGCCGGGTTCGGCGAGCACGAGCCGCGCGCCGGTGATCAGCGGCCAGAAGAACTCCCAGACCGACACGTCGAACCCGGCCGGGGTCTTCTGCAGCACCGAATCGGTGCCGTCGAGGCGGTACGCGCGCTGCATCCAGTCGAGCCGGTTGACGATGCCGCGGTGACCATTGGGCACGCCTTTCGGCCGGCCGGTGGAGCCCGAGGTGTAAATGACGTACGCAGGGTCTTCCGGGCCGGCGAGTGGCTCGGGCGGCCCTGTCGTCTCGGCGAGGTCGGCGGTGTCGTCTACGACAACAACGGTCGCGTCACCCGGTGGCAGGGTTTCGCGCAACGCCGCCTGGGTCAGCACGACGGGAGCGGCCGCGTCCCGCAGCATGAACGCCAGCCGGTCGGCCGGGTACTCCGGGTCGAGCGGGACGTACGCGCCCCCGGCCTTCAGCACGCCGAGGAGCGCGACGACCAGCTCGAACGACCGCTCCGCGAACACTCCGGTGAGCACGCCCGGTCCGACGCCGAGCCCACGCAGCCGGTGCGCGAGCCGGTTGGCTCGCTCGTCCAGCTCGCGGTAGGTCAGCGACGCGCCGCGGAAGGTCACCGCGGGCGCGTCCGGCGTCCGAGCGGCCTGCTCCTCGACGAGCGCGTGCAGCGTGGTCTGGGGGAACTCGGCCGTCGTGGCGTTCCAGCGCTCCAGAACGAGTTCGCGCTGCCCGGCGTCGAGGATGTCCAGTTCGGACAGCCGCCGGTCCGGGTCGGCGACGATCGAGCGCAGCAGCGTGACCAGCCGCCCGGCCATCCCGGCGACCGTGTCCTCGGTGAACAGCGCGGTGTTGTACACGAGCTTGCCGATCAGCCCGCGTTCGACCTCGATCGCGTGGAACTCGAAGTCGAACCGGGTCGCGGGCAGGTCCATCGGCAGCCAGCGGAAGTCCACCTCGGACTGTCCGGCCGCACCCATGCGGCCCATCTCGTAGTTCTGCAGCACGAACATCGCCTGGAACACCGGCGAGCGGCTGACGTCGCGGGGCACGCCGAGCGCGTTCACCAGCCGCTCGAACGGGACGTCGGCGTGCTCGAACGCGTCCAGCACATGCCGCCGGGTGCGTTCGAGCAGTTCGGCGAACGTCGGGTCGTCCGCCAGCTGGGCACGCAGGGGCAGCATGTTGATGAACATGCCCGCCACGCCCTCCAGCTCGGGCAGGCCGCGGCCGGCCGACGACGAGCCGATCGCGAAGTCCTCCTGCCCCGAGTACCGCGCCAGCAGGACCTGGTAGGCGGCCAGCAGGGTCATGAAGAGCGTGACGCCCTGCCCGCGGCTCAACTCGCCGAGTGCGCCGGCGAGCTCGCGCTCGACGAAGAACTCGTGGATCGCGCCGTCGAAGCTCTGCTTGGCGGGCCGGGGCCGGTCGGTGAGCAGCTCCAGGGGCTCGACCCCGGCGAGCTGCGCCTTCCAGTGCTCCAGCTGCCGGTCGAGTTCGCCACCGGTGAGCGTGCGGCGCTGCCAGTGCGCGAAGTCGCCGTACCCGATGCTGAGCGCGGGCAGCTCGGCCGTGCCGCCGGTGCTCAGGGCGTGGTACTGCGCGGCGAGGTCACGCAGCAGCAGGTCGACCGACCAGCCGTCGCCCACGATGTGATGCGTGCACAGGACGAGCAGGTGTTCCTCGTCGGACACCCTGGCCAGTGTCGCCCGCAGCAGCGGACCCGTTGCCAGGTCGAACGTCTCGGCCGCGGCGGCGTCGACTGCGGCGCGGGCGGCTTCCTCACCGCCTGCGTCCACTATGGACAGAGCGACCGATACCGAAGGTTCGATGTGGACGGTCGGCTGCCCGTCCTCCCCTTCCGGGAACCGCATCCGCAGCGCCTCGTGCCGCGCCGGAAGGGTGTCCAAAGCGGACTGGAGCGCGGCGACGTCGAGCCTGCCGGTCAGCCGGATCGGCACCGGGATGTGGTACGACCCGGTGCCCGGCGCGAACTGCTCCATGAACCAGACGCGTTCCTGCTGATACGACAGCGGGACGACGGCATCGGCGGGGCGCGGCGTGATGGTCGCGGCCGTCTCCGTGCGCCGTCGCAGCCGCCGTTCGAGCAGGGCGCGGCGCGCGGCCGCACTGGTTTCGTCGATCGCGGTCATGAGTTCTCGCCTTCGGCCAGCTGACGCTGGACCTCTTCGTCGCTGAGCTGGTCGAGGTCTTCGGAGAGCCGCCGCTCGATCTCGGCGGCGAGCCCGGCGACCGTGGTGAGGGTGAACAGCCCCCGCACCGGGATGTCGACCTCGACCTGTTTGCGGATCCGGGCCATCGCGCGGATCGCCAGCAGCGAGTTGCCGCCACGGGCGAAGAAGTCGTCGTGCGCGCCGAGGTCGTCGATGCCGAGCAACTCGCCGAGCACCTCGGCGACGAGTTCTTCGGCCGCGGTCCGGGGTGCGACGTACGCCGGCGCCTCGCCGGGTTCGGGATCCGGCAACGCGGCCCGGTCGAGTTTGCCGCTGGCCGCCATCGGCAGCGCGTCGAGCGTCACGAACCGCGTCGGCACCAGGTAGTCCGGCAACGTCTTCCGCAGGGCATCGGCCGCGCCCTCGGCACTGCCGACGACATAGCCGACGAGCGTGTCACCGCGGACCGCCACGGCCGCGTCCCGCACTTCCGGCAGCTCACGCAGTGCCGCTTCGACCTCTCCGGGCTCGATGCGGTAGCCGCGCAGCTTCACCTGCTCGTCGATGCGGCCGAGGTAGTCGAGCGTGCCGCCGCGACGCCAGCGGACGAGGTCGCCCGTCGCGTACATCCGGCCGGACCGGCCGTCGGTGAACTTCTCCGCGGTCAGGCCCGGCAGCCCGAGGTAACCGCGGGCGAGCTGCGACCCGGCGACGTACAGCTCGCCCGGGACACCCGGCGGCACCGGCTGCCGCCGCTCATCGAGGACGTACACACGGGTGCCGGGCACAGGACGGCCGATCGGGACGGGTCCGGACGGCAACTGGTCCCCTGGTTCGATCCGGTGCACGACGCAGCCGACGGTGGCCTCGGTCGGGCCGTACTCGTTGACGACGACCGTGCCAGGGTGCCGGTCCCGCCACGGCTGGACGGCCTCGGCGGTCAGCGCTTCACCACCGAGCACCAGTTCACCGGCCGGGAACAGCTCCTCGGCGAGGACGGCGAGGTGCGTCGGGGTCGCCTTGACGAACGTCGGACGGCCGCCATCGACCACCGCGCCCCCGGCGGTGAGGGTGCCGAGCAGCGTCGTCACGGTGAGGTCGAACGACGGCGACGTGTGCAGCAACGCCCGCCCGGCAAGACCGGGGTACGCCTCACGCGCCCACGCCAGGTACGTGTCGACGGCTCGGTGCTCGACCTCGACGCCCTTGGGACGCCCGGTCGAACCCGACGTGTATATCACGTAGGCGACGTCGCCCGGCCCGGCCGCCGGTTCCGGATCCTCGGTGGCCGCGGCGGACCACTCGGCCGGGTCGTCGAGGGCCAGCGTCTTGGTGTCCAATGTGGTCTCTCCGGCGACCAGTACGAACGGGACGCCCGCGTCGGCGAGGATCAGCGCCTGCCTCGGGGCCGGGTTGGCCGGATCGAGCGGGACGTAGGCCGCGCCGCTCTTCAGGACGCCGAGCACACCGGTCAGCAGGTCCGCCGAGTTCGGCACGCACACGCCGACGACGGTGCCGGGACCCGCGCCCAGCTCGCGCAGCCGGTGCGCGACGCGGTTGGCACGCGTGTTCAGCTCGGCGTACGTCAGGCGCACCCCGCCGAAGTCGACGGCCTGCGCGTCCGGGGTCCGCCGGACCTGAGTCTCGAATCGGGCGTGCACCGTCACGGCGTCCGAAGTGGACACTGGATTCCAGCTGTTCAGGACCAGTTCACGCTCGGCGTCCGACAGCAGCGGCAGATCCGCGATCGAGTGAGCGGGATCGGCCAGCGCCGCCGTCAGCAGTCGCACGTACCGCTCGGCCACGGCTTCGGCGGTCTCGCGGTCGAACAGGTCGGTGCGGTAGACGAGCCTGCCGTTCACGGCGGTCAGGTCGATCGCGATGTCGTCCTTCGCGGTGGCCGAGCGGATCGGCTCCAGCCCCGAATCGGGCAGGAAGTTGAACCCGAGCTGATACAGCGCCTGCACGCCGGGGTCGCGTTCGGCCCCGACCGCTTCGGCGACCGCCTGGAACGGCACCTGGCTGTGGTCGATCGCCTCCAGGAGCGTGGTCCGGACCCGCTCGACCAGCTCGGTGAACGCGGGTGCGCCCGAGCAGTCGACCCGCACGGCCATCTGGTTGACGAACATGCCGATCAGGTCGGCGAGCTCGGGAAGTTCGCGGCCCGCCACCGGAACGCCGACGACGATGTCGTCCACTCTGGACAGTCGTGACAGGAGGGCCGCGTAGCCGGCCAGCAGCACCATGAACGGCGACGCCGACAGCTCCCGGCCCAGCTCGCCGACCCGGTCGATCAGTCCGTCCGGGAGGGCGAAGTCCACCTGGTCACCGGCGAACGTCAGCTCCGACGGCCGCGGGCGGTCGGTGGGCAGACCGTGCACCGGCGGCAACCCGGCGAGCTGCGTCCGCCAGTAGTCCAGCTGATCACTCGACGTTTCGAGCTGCCCGCGCTGCCAGGCCGAGTAGTCCGCGTACTGGATGGACAGCTCGGGCAGCTTCGGCTCACGGCCCTCGAACACGGCGTCGCACGCCTCGCCGAGTTCGGTCCCCAGCACCAGCACCGAGCCGGCGTCGAACACGGTGTGGTGCACGACGAACGTGAGCACCCACTCGTCGTCGGCCATGCGGCACACCTGGGCCCGCCACGGCGGCGGCGAGTCGAGCGGGATGGCCCCGCTCGTGACGGCGCCGACGAGTTCGGCGAACCGGTCGTCGCGGGCGCCGTCGGGCAGGTTCCGCAGGTCGTGCACCTCGGGCTCGATCGGCACCTCGGCGTGCACCACCTGCATGAGCGCGCCGCCGTCCATGCGGAACGACGTACGCAGCGCTTCATGCCGTCCGACGATGACGCCGAGCGCGGCGCGCCACTGCTCCGCGGTCAGCGGGCGGTCCAGCCGGGCCTGGCAGTGCAGGTTGTACACCGGGGACGCCGGGTCGAGCTGGCCGGACAGCCAGATCCGCTCCTGCCCGAACGAGGCCGGGAACGTCCATTCCTTCGTGTCGCTCATGATTTCCTGTTCAGTGAGAGGTCAAGCGAAAGTGCCGCATCGGTCCAGGTGGTCGTGAGTGGTGAGGACGGTTCTAACCGTCCTCACCACTCACGAGGCCTGACCCACGGCTCAGCGCTCGAGCTTCGGGATGGTGGTCCGGGCGGATTCGGCAGGCGCCTCGGCCTTGTCGGCGCGCAACTCCTCGATTCGCTCGACCAGGGTGGCCACTGTGGACGCTTCGAACAGCGTCTTCATCGCCAGCCGCGTGCCGGTGGCCTTGCGCACCTGGGCGATGAGCTGGATGGCGACCAGCGAGTTGCCACCGAGGGCGAAGAAGTCGTCGTGGATGCCGATCCTCTCCACGCCGAGCAGCTCGGTCCATTGGCGGGCGATCTCGGCCTCCAGGTCCGTGCGCGGCGCGACGTAGTCGTCCTCCGACACCTTCACCGGCGCATCGTCGGGTTCGTCCAGCTCCTCGACGGTGGCCTGGTGCTCGATCAGCTCCCGCACCGGCAGCGTGCTGATCACCACTTGACCACCGAGCCCGGGGGCCAGCGCCCGGACGAACGCCTCGGCACCGTCCACCGGCCGGATCCCGGTCGACGTGACCGCAGTGTCCACAGTGGACCCAGCGGACACCGAAGTCAGGCCGCCGCCGACGGCCTCCTGATCCACTTGCCGCAGCACGAAGTCTTCGATCGTGACGAGCACGCGGCCGGTCTCGTCGCACAGCGAGAGGTCGGCCGCCACCACCTGGTCGCCGCCGGAGTCGCGGTAGCGCAGGTGGCTGCGGAAACTCGCCGGGAGCGCGTCGTGCACGACGATCCGGCCGTAGCTCATCGGCAGGTAGGTGCCGCTCCCCCGGCCGCGGCCGAACGCGGTCGCGACGTCCAGCAGTGCCGGGTGCAGACCCCACGAGCCGACGTCCCCCGCCGCCGCGTCGGGTGCCGTGATCGTGGCCAGCTCCTCCTGTGCGCCGATGCGGTGCTCGCGAAGTGCCGCCCAGCGCGGGCCGAAGGTGACCATGCTGGTGCGGCCGGAGCCGAAGCCGTTCCCGTCGTCGATCGGCTCGGTCCGTCCGGTCACCGCCTCGATGTCCACTGTGGACGTCGAACCGCCCGCGACCCACCCCGCGGAACCGCGCACGTGCGTCCGGCTCGCGCCGGCGACGTGGCTGGTCACGGTGAAGTCGTCGCCGTCGAACTCCACGCGGTACTCCGCGGTGGCACCGTCGGGGACGCCGAACGGCTCGAGGAACGCGACGTCCCGCAGCTCGACGACGTACCCGTCACCGGGCTTCGGCAGTGCCGCGGCCACCGCCGCGCGGACGGTCTCCAGGTGTCCCGTGCCCGGCACCACCGGTACCCCGGCGATCCGGTGCTCGTCGAGCAACCAGTGCGTGGCCGCCGAGACGAGCCCGTGCGCGCCGTCCTCGGTACGCGTGGTGAGCACCGGATGCTCGACCGGGCCGAGTGCCCGCGACCGGGCGGTGCGGATCGTGGTCGGCGCGGCCACTTCCGCGGCCATGCCGACCTCTTCCCAGCCACCCCAGGCGTGCGAGACGAGCCGCGCCCGCCAGCCGTGGCCGCCCCGCGCATAGGCGTCGAGGAAGTTGTTGGCGGCGCAGTAGTCGACCTGCCCGATGCCGCCCGCCACCGCGGTGATCGACGAGCACAGCGCGACGAAGTCCATCGGCAGGTCGGCGAACGCCTCGGCCAGAGCCAGCGTCCCGGCGATCTTCGGGGCCAGCACGGCCTCGGCCGCGGTCCGCTCCTTGACCTCGGCGACGCCGCCGCCGGGCAACCCGGCGGCGTGCACGATCCCGTCGAGGCCGCCGAACTCGCGCTCGGCCAGCTCACGCACCTCGCGCAGGCGCGCCGCGTCGGTGACGTCGGCGGCGGCGACGTGCACCACCGCGCCCGCGGCCTCCATCCGCCGCACGGCGAGCATCGTGCGCCCGGCGCGGTCGGCGCCGCCGTGCGCGGCGAGGTGCGCGTCCCACTCCGCCCGCGGCGGCAGCCCGGCGCGGGAGAGGAGCACGAGCTTCGCCCGCACCCGGCGGGCGAGGTCCTCGGCGAGCGTGATGCCGATGCCGCCGGTCCCACCCGTGATCAGGTACCGGCCGCCGTCCCGCAACACCGGCTCGGTGGCCGCGGGCAATTCGAGCTGGGTGTAGTCCAGCACCCAGCGACGGCCGGAGCGCAACGCGACCTCGGCCGCCGCGTCGGCCGGGCGGAACAGTTCGGCGATGGTGTCCGGCAAGCGATCCGCATCGATCCGGCGCACCACGGTGCCCGGGATCTCCAGCGGCACCACCCGGGCGATCCCGGCCAGGGTCGCGTGCTCGGGGCGGGTCAGGTCGGTACCGGTGACATCGGCGGTTCCGGTGCTCACCACGTCGATCCGCACCGGCTCTCCCCAGGCCTGGACGAGGTTGAGCAGGCTGAAGAAACCGTGGTCCTGTGCGGCCATGCCGCGCTCTTCCCCGGCCAGCGTCCAGGCGTGCACGACCCGCTCGGGCCGGGCGGGCAGCGCGGCCACGAGCGCGTCATAGTCCTCGCGTGCCCCGGGCCGGACGGTGAACCCGGTCTCCGTCGCTGCGAACCCCTCACCGGGACGCACCTCGGTGACCGTCACGCCTGCGTCGCGCAGCAATCCGGGCAAGACGTCGTCGGCGGCGAAGACGAGCGCGTTCGCGAAGGGCTCGCGTCTCAGGTCCGGCTCCGCCTGCCGCCACGCCGGGACCGCGAACCACTCGGACAGGGGCAACGGACCGCTCCGCCGCGCGGACTGGACGGCCGTGATCGGGTCCGGGTCGACCCAGTACCGCTTGCGCGCGTACGGGTAGCCGGGCAGCGGCACCCGGTGGCCGGGCGCGCCGAACATCCGTGGTTCCAGGGAAACGCCGTTCGTCCACAAGAGACCGGCCGCGCCATACAGGGTTTCGACGTCGCCGATCCGCTCGGTGCGGCCCGGCAGGCTCGGCTGCGCCGCGGGCATGCCCTTCGGCACCTGGCCTCGGGCCAGCCCGGACAGCTGATGACCCGGCCCGCATTCGACGAGCGCCCAGCGGCCGCCGCGCGCGAACAGATTCTTGACGCAGTCGCCGAACCGGACGGCCTGACGCAGGTGGGAGGCCCAGTAGGCGGGGTCGGTGGCCTGAGCGCCGGTGATCCAGTCACCGGTGACGTTCGAGAGGAACGGCAGCGCGGGCGCGGTGCGGGTGACGGCGGCGACGGCCTCGGTGAATTCGGCGAGGATCGGATCCATCATCGGCGAGTGGAACGCGTGTGACGTCACCAGCTCGCGGCACTGGACGCCGCCGGCCTTGAGCGACGCAGCGAAATCCGCGATCGCGTCCGACGGCCCGGCCACGACGCACGTGCCCGGCCCGTTCACTCCGGCGATCGCGAGCGTGCCCGGCAGCCGAGTGGCGACACTCTCCTCGTCGAGCTGGACGGCCAGCATCGCCCCGGCGGGCATCGACTGCATCAGACGGCCGCGCGTGGCGACCAGGTTCAGGGCGTCCGGCAGGGTGAAGACCCCGGCGACGGTGGCGGCGACGTACTCGCCGACCGAGTGACCGATCATCGCCGCGGGCCGCACGCCCCAGCTCTGCCACAGCTTCGCCAGCGCGTACTCGACGACGAACAGCGCGGGCTGGGTCACGCGGGTTTCCCGCAGCGCCTGCTCGCCACCGCGCCCGAAGATCAGCTCGCGCAGCTCCGGCAGTTCGGATTCGAGCAGCCGCAGGCACTCGTCGACGGCCGCGGCGAACACCGGCTCGGCCTCGTACAGTTCGGCGCCCATCCCGGCGTATTGGGAACCCTGGCCGGGGAACAGGAACGCCACGTTCGTCTCCGCGGCCTGCGCGGACACCAGGCGCCGCGGATCCCGCAGCCCATCGACCGCGTCCTCCGTGTCACGGGCGACGACGACCGCGCGGTGGGGGTACTCGGTGCGCCCGGCGGCCAGTGTGTGGGCCACGTCGGCGAGGTCGAGGTCGACGTCCCCGGCCAGCCGCTCGGCCAGCCGGTCGACCGCGGCGGAGAGCGCTTCCGCGGTGATGGCCGACACCCGCAGCAGGTGCGCCGGGTGCGGGGACCGGGACCGCTCGAGGGCCGGTGCCTCCTCCAGCACGACGTGCGCGTTGGTGCCGCCGACGCCGAACGAGCTGACGCCCGCTCGTCTCGGTGCCTGGCCCGCCTCCCACTTCGTCACCTCGCGCGCCGGGTAGAACGGGCTCGCCGGGAAGTCGATACCCGGGTTGGGCTCGTGGTAGTTGATGGTCGGCGGGATCAGCCCGTGCTCCATGACGAGTACGGCCTTGATCAGCGAGACCACACCGGCCGCCTGCGACAGGTGGCCGATGTTGGACTTCACCGAGCCGATGGCGCACCAGCCGGTGTCCGCGACCCTGTCTCCGTACACAGTGGACAGTGCGGTGATCTCCATCGGGTCGCCCAGCGCGGTTCCGGTGCCGTGCGCCTCGACGTAGCCGATGGTGCGCGGATCGACACCGGCCATGCCGACGGCCTGCGCGATCGCCTCGGTCTGCCCGGACACGCTCGGCGCGGAGAAGCCGACCTTGGTGGCGCCGTCGTTGTTGATCGCGTTGCCCAGCACGACACCCCGGATGTGGTCGCCGTCCTCGATCGCCTGGGACAGCCGCTTCACCAGCACGACGCCGACACCGCTGCTCCAGACCGTGCCGTTGGCACCGGCGTCGAACGTGCGCACGTGGCCGTCCGGCGAAGTGAAGCCGTCGACGCCCATGTAGCCGACGCCGTGCGGCATCTCCAGGTTGACCCCGCCTGCCAGCGCCATGTCGCATTCGCCGTTGCGCAGCGCCTCGCAGGCCAGGTGTACCGCGACCAGGGACGTAGAGCAGGCGGTGAACACCGCGAGGCTCGGGCCGCGCAGGTTGAGCTTGTACGACACCGAGGTCGTCAGGTAGCTCGGCTGGTTGCCGGTCGAGATGCCGATGCCGCCGTGCTGCGAGGCGAGGAGCCGCTCGTTGCGCATCAGGTTCTCGTTCAGGTATCCGGTGCCCCCGGATCCGCCGTAGACGCCGATCGCGCCGTCGAACCGGGCCGGGTCGTAGCCCGCGTCGGTCAGCGCGGCGTGGCACGACTGGAGGAACAGCCGATGCTGCGGGTCGGTGATCTCGGCTTCGCGGCTGGTCATGCCGAACAGCTCGGCGTCGAACTCGTCGAAGCCGTCGACCATCGCGGTGGCGTTCACCCAGCTCGGATCGTCCACTGTGTCCGGTGCGGCGCCGCGGGCGATCATCTCGTCACGGGTGGCGGGCACGATCGACTCGACGCCGTCGACGAGGTTGCGCCAGAACTGCCGCGCGTCACGCGCGCCGGGCACGCGGATGTCGAGTCCGACGATCGCGATCGGTTCGGCTCCGGGATCGCCGGCGCCGGTTTCAGGAAGGTGGGTCACGGTGGTGCTCCTATCAGGGGCCGGCCGGGCCGGCGGTGCGACGGGGTCTTCTGGTCTGGGTCCGGCCTCGGCGAGCGGCGACGCGCTCGGCGGCGCGGGCCAGTTCCGGGACGGCGGCGCCGCCGGAGTGCAGGTGCGCGGCGAGGGCGCGGACGGTGGGGTGGCTGAACAGGTCGACCAAGGGGATCCGGCGGCCGAGCCGGGCGCTGACCTGGGCGTGCACCCTGGCCAGGGCGAGCGAATTCCCGCCGGCGTCGAAGAAGTTGTCGGTGTGCCCGACTTCGGCGACGCCGAGGACGTCGCACCAGGCACGCGCGATCACGGCTTCGGTCGCGGCCGCCGCCGGATCCGCGGCCACCGACGGCGGCCGCGCCCTGGCGCGGGTCGACGCGGCAGGCGCGGCGGTGCGGACGTCCGCCCGCGGCAGCTCCGGCACGCTCGTCCCGACCGGTGCGTCCGGTGCCGCGGCCAGCGCGCCGAGCAGCGCGACGTAGTCCTCGGCGAGCCCGGCCATCCGGGCGTGGTCGAACAAGTCCGGGTTGTACAGAAGTTCGACGCCGTCGTCGTGGACGTACACCGTGAGGTCGAACGGAGACCCCGGTTTGTCGACCGGCAGCCACGCCGACCGCACGCCGGGCAGGTCCAACCGAGGCTCGGTGAAGTTCAGGACGTTGAACATCACCTGCACGAGCGGGGCGTGCGCGGGATCGCGGGGCACGCCGAGCGCCTCGACGAGCCGCTCGACCGGCGCGGCCGGATGCGCGGTCGCGGCGAGGAGCTCCGCGCCGCCGTCGCGGACGTGCGTCGCGAAGTCCGCGGCGTCGTCGGCCCGCAGCCGCACCGGCACGATGTCCACGAAGAATCCCGCGATGTCCTGGCACTCGGCGAGCTGCCGGTCCGCGACGACCGTGGCGACCAGGTGGTCGGTCGTGCCGGTGAGCCGCCTCAGCAGCTGGCCGAACGCGGCGAGCAGCACCCCGGCGCGGGTCGTGCCGGTGCGGGCGGCCAGTGCCCGGACCGACTCGACGACACCGTCCGAAAAGGACTGACGCAGGCTGGCGCCTCGGTAGGTCTGCACGGCCGGGCGCGGCCGGTCCCGCGGAAGGTCCACCGTGGTCGGTGCACCGGCGAGATGTTCGTTCCACCACGCGACGTCCACGGCCTCCCGGCGTTCGTCGCGTCCTGCTCGCCACACCGCGTAGTCCGCATAGGACGCCACCGGCGGCGGCAGCGGCTCGCCCCGGTAGGCCGCCGACAGGTCGGCGCACAGCAGGTCCTGCGACCAGCCGTCGAACACCGCGTGATGCAGCGTGAAGCCGAGCACGTGTTCCGTCTCGCCGAGCCGGTGAAGCCGCACGCGCCAGGGAGCCTCGCGGTCGAGACGCACCGGCGTCGCCGCGTCCGCGGCCAGCCGGGCCCGCAAACCGTCCTCGGTCACCGGCTCCACCGGCAGCGGAACATCCGCCGGTGCCAGGAGATCCGCCAGCGGAACGCCGTCGACGGCCCGGATCCGCCAGCGGAGCACGTCGTGCCGCTCGGCGACCGCGCGCAGGGCGTGGCGCAGCGCGTCGACGTCCAGCGCGCCGGTCAGCCGGAACGCCATCGCGATGTTGTACGGCGCGGCGTCCGGGGCGAGCTGGTCGAGGAACCACAGCCGCCGCTGCTGCGGGGAAAGCGCGGCCGCGTGCCCCGTGGTCAGCCCCGGCCCGGTCAGCGGCGGCGCGGCCGCGACCCGCCGGGTGAGCCCGTCGAGCGTGCCGCTCGCGAGCACGTCCTCCGTGGCGACGTCCGCGGCCAGCTCCGCCCGCAGCGCCGCGACCAGGCGCATCGCGGCGATCGAGTTGCCGCCCGAGGCCAGGAAATCCGTCCCCGCGCCGTCGCCGAGTACTCGCCGCCAGATGGCCGCGACCGCGCGTTCGGCCGGGGTGCCGAGCGGGCCGAGGTCCTCCCGGCCTGCCGCCAGCGCCGTCTCGGCCAGGTCGCGCAGTGCGGGCCGGTCGATCTTGCCGGTGACCGGGTTGACCGGCAGGCGGTCGAGCACTCGGACGGCGGCCGGGCGCATCGCCGCGGTGAGCAGGCTCTGCCCCAGAATGTCCACATCGGACGGTGCGGACGCCGGTGCCAGGAAGGCCACCAGCCGGGTGCCGCCCGGCCCGGGGACGGCCTCCACGGCGGCGGCGTCGACGTCGGGATGGGTCGCGAGTACGGCCTCCACCTCACCGAGCTCGATCCGCTGGCCGCGGACCTTCACCTGCCGGTCGGCGCGGCCGGCGAACTCGAGACGGCCGTCGGGCAGCTCGCGGGCCAGGTCACCGGTGCGGTAGAGCCGTTCCCCCGGCGTCATCGGGTCGTCGACGAACTTCGCGGCGGTCAGCTCCGGGCTGCCGAGGTAGCCACTCGCGAGGCCCGGGCCGCCGATCAGCAGCTCGCCGATCTCGCCGGGCGCGACCGGCCGCAGCTCGGCGTCCACGACGTACGCCCGGTGGTTCGGTGTCGGTCGGCCAAGCGGCAGCGGATCGGCGGGGATGCCGGTGACCTCGTCGGTGACGACCACGACGGTGGTCTCGGTCGGGCCGTAGGCGTTGAAGAACCGCCGTCCCGGCAGCCAGCGCGCGGCGAGTTCCGCGGGCACCGGCTCCCCACCGCAGGCGATGACGCGCCAGCCGGGAACGGCCGCGGGATCCACCATGGACAGCAGCGTCGGCGTGACGAAACCCCACTCGACGTCGTGCTCGACGAGGAACCGCCGCAGCCGTTCGGGGTCGGCCCGATCGGCGGCACCGGCGAGCTGGACCGATCCGCCGTGCGCCAGCGGGACGAACACGTCCATGGTGAAGGCGTCGAAGGCGGGCGAGGCGATGCCGAGTGCCCGGGCGCCGGGCCGGATCCCGAGGGCGGCGGCGAACCCGGTCACGAACGCGACCACGTTGCGGTGACTGGTCAGCACACCCTTGGGACGGCCGGTGGAGCCGGAGGTGAAAAGCAGGTGGACGAGGTCGTCCGGACCGGCGGGGCACTCGACGGGTTCCGCCGAAGGCGGCGGCACATCGAGCGCCTCGATGCCTGCCATGGCACCGAATTCGGCCCGCGCGCGATCACCGACGATGAGGGAGATCCCGGCGTCCGCGGCGATCTCGGCCAGCCGCGCCTTCGGGCCGCCGGGTTCGAGCGGCACGTAGGCGGCTCCGGACAGCAGCACACCCACGACGGTCGGGATCAGCTCCGGCCGCCGGTCGGCGCAGATGCCGACGCGAGTGCCGGGCCCGGCACCCCGGGCCCGCAGCAACCGCGCGACGCCGGTCGCCGACGCGACCAGTTCGCGGTAGGTGAGCCGGGCGTCACCCTGCCGGACGGCGACGGCGTCCGGGGTGCGCGCGGCCTGGGCGAGGATCAGCCCGCTGATCGTGGTGTCCGGGTAGGACAGTGGCGGGCCATGGCCTCCCACGACGGGCAAGGTGTCGGTCACCGAGGGATCTCCTGGTCGGTTGTGTGGTGATGCGGTGGCTCGATCCAGTGCCGTTCCCGCTGGAACGGATAACCCGGCAGGGGGACGCGGCCGGGATCGCCGTCCGCTCCCCATTCGATCTCGCCGCCTGCGGCCCAGTGGGCGGCCAGGTCTCGCTCCGCCCCGGCCGGGCCCTCGACGTCGGTTCCGTTCGCCAGCACCGCATCGAGCGCGGCGACCGCCGACGTGACCGAGTCCGCCACCACGGCGGCCCGGCACGCGAAGGCCCGCCGCGCCGAAAGCGTGAACGCCGTGTCCCTGAGGTCCGGCGCGTCCGTGGCGAGCCGGTCGCGCAGCAGGGACACCGCCTCTCGCAACGCCTTCGGGTCACGGGCGGACACCGACAGTACGAACGGGCCGCTCGCCGCCGGCCGTGGCGGGACGACAGGGGCCTCCTCGACGATCACGTGCACGTTCGTGCCGCCCATGCCGAACGAGCTGACCCCGGCCACCCGCCGCTCGCGGACGGGCCAGTCGGCGGCCTTCGCCGGGACGTACCAGGGGCCGCCCGCCAGGTCGACCTCCGGGTGGGGGGCCGTGAAGTGCAGGCTCGGCGGGATGACACCGTGCCGCACGGACAGCACGGCCTTGATCAGCCCGGCGATACCGGCCGCCGCGTCGAGGTGCCCGATGTTCGTCTTCACCGAACCCAGCGCACACGTTTCCGGCGGTGTGTCCCCGTAGACGCGGTTGAGCGCGGCCACCTCGATCGCGTCACCCAGCGGGGTGCCGCTGCCGTGGGCTTCGAGCAGCGCGATCTCGTCCGGGGCGACCTCCGCGACGGCCAGCGCCTCGGCCACCGCGGCCGCCTGCCCGGCCGGACCCGGCACGGCGTAGCCCGCGCGGTCCGGGCCGTCGTTGGTGATCGCCCAGCCCGGCAGCACGGCATAGACGTGGTCGCGGTCGGCGAGCGCGTCGGACAGCCGTCGCAGCACGACCACGCCGGCGCCCGAGCTGAACCCGGCGCCCGCCGCGGCGACGTCGAACGCGCGGCACCGGCCGTCCGGTGAGGCGAGCCCGCCACTGCGGTACCGCGGCCAGGTCACGCTCGCCCCGCCTGCCAGCGCGACGTCGCACCGGTAGTCCGCGAGGCTCTGCGCGGCCAGCGCCACCGCCGCGAGCGAGCTGGAGCACGCGCTCTGCACGGCCACCGCCGGCCCGGTCAGCCCCAGCCGGTAGGCGACCTGGCCGGGCAGGTGGTCGGTGAGCTGGCGGCCGGTCAGCCGCCCCTCCCAGTCGTCCGGGTCGACGTCGCCGGTCACGGCCGGATTGCCGAACAGGTGGAACAGGAAATAGCGGTTCACCGAGGCGGCCGTGAACACCCCGACCGGCCCGGTCTCGGCGGCCGGGTCGCGTCCCGCGTCCTCGAGTGCCTGCCACGCCGTTTCGAGGAAGAGCCGGTGCTGCGGGTCGGTTCGCGCGGCCTCGTCGGCGGTGAACCCGAAGAATCCGGCGTCGAACTCTTCGACACCCTCGATCCGGCCTCCGGCACGCACGTACGCGGGGTCGGCACGCAGGCGCGGTCCGATCCCCAGCGCCGCCAGTTCTTCGTCGGCGTAGTCGTGGATCGAGTCGACACCCGCGCAGAGGTTCCACCAGAACGAGGCGGCGTCCGGCGCGCCGGGGAACCGGCAGGCCAGGCCGACGACCGCGATGAGATCCCCGGCAGGCTCCTCCCCGGCGACCGGCGGCGGAGTGTCCGAAGTGGACTTCGTGAGCCAGGCGGCCTGCCCGGCGATCGTCGTGCGCTCGAACAGGGCGAGCAGCGGGACGTCCACCCCGAACTCGTCGGCCAGCCGCACCTGCACCCGCCCGAGCCGCAGCGAGTCGCCACCTGCGTCGAAGAACGCCTCGGTGCTGCCGATCCGGTCACGGCCCAGGATTTCGCACCAGATCCGGTGCACGCGTTCCTCGGCCGGGGTCAGCCGCTCGGCCGGGAGGGTCGCGGCCGAGCGCGGATCCGGCAGCGCCCGTTCGTCAAGCTTTCCGGTGACTGTCAGCGGAAAGCTGTCCAGCACCGCGACGGCCGCGGGTACCGAGTAGCCGGGCAGGGCGTCCACCAGCGCGGCCCGGAGCACCCGGCCGTCCGGACGCGGGCCTGTCGCGGTCACGTAGGCGAGCAGGTCGCCGTCTCGTACGATCGCACGGGCTTCGGCGACGCCAGGCTGTTCGGCGAGCTTGGCTTCGATCTCGGTCAGCTCCACCCGGAAGCCGCGGACCTTGACCTGCCGGTCGAGCCTGCCGAGGCAGACGAGGTTCCCGTCCGGCAGGAGCCTGCCGAGGTCGCCGGTCCGGTAGCGGCGGCCGCCGTCGGCGGTCTCCACGAACGCCGGGCTCGGCTGGTCGAGGTAGCCGTCGACGAGGTGTCGTCCGCGCACTTCGAGTTCGCCGCTGTCCAGCACGGTGAGCGTGAACCCGGGCAGCGCACGCCCGATCGGCAGCGGTCCCTCGGCGTCCGGGTCCAGCTCGGCGGCGGTCGTCCGGTAGTGCGCGGCGAAAGTCACCTCGGTGGCGCCGTAACCGTTGACGAAGACGCATTCCGGCGCGAACCGGCCGCGGCGGACGTCGGCGTGGGTCGCCTGTTCGCCGCCGAGCAGCACGGTCCGCACGGACGGGAGGCCGGTCTCGCCGAGGACGTCGAGCAGGTGCCGGTAGACCGTGGGCGTCGAGTGGTAGACGGTCACCTCGTGCCGCGCCAGTTCGCGCGCGGCGTGGGCCACGCCGTGCGCACGCAGGTCGACCGGTACGAGCGCGGCGCCGGTGAGCAGCGCCGGATAGAGGTCCGGGATCGCCGCGTCGAAGCCGAACGACGCGAGCAGGCTGAGCCGGTCGGCCGGAGTGATGCCGAGCGCGTCGATCTGGTTGTCGACGACGTGCAGGAGGTTGCGGTGGGTCTGCCCGACGGCCTTCGGCCTGCCGGTGGACCCGGACGTGAACAGCACGTACGCCAACCCGTCCGGATCAGGTTCGGGCACCGGGAGCGGCGCGGTCTCCGCACTCGAACGCACCAGCCGCGCGGATCCGGTGCGGCACAAGAACTCCGCGAGCTCGACGTACTCCGGGTCCGCGAGCACGGCGGTCACCCGCGCGGCCGCGAGCTGGTACTCGAGCCGCTCCCGGGGGAAGGTCGGGTCCAGCGGGACGTACGTGCAGCCCGTGGCGAGGGTGCCGAGGATCGCCGCGATCGCGGCGCTGCCGTGCCCGGTGACGAGCCCGACCCGCTCCCCCGGCCGGACACCGGCGTCGCGCAACCGCAGCGCGCGACCGCCCGCGAGCCCGGCGAGCCGGGCGTAGGTGAGCTCGGTGCCGTGCTCGAAGACCGCGATCCGGTCGGGCGACTGCCGGGCATGCGTATCGAATCGGCCGACGCAGCCGGATTGTGTCATCGGGCGTCGAGCAGTCGCTCCGAGGTTTTTCGGGCGCGCGACAACAACGGCGTGGACTTCATCTTGCTCCCCAGTGCAGATTCAGGTGAAGAATCACGCAAGGTTATGACGGCCGGCCGCGCCGAGGAATACGATTTCCGCGGATTTAGTCCGAACGATCCATCCATATTGGACCATACGCCGCAGTTCTCCACGACCTACGACCAAATCCGTTCCCTGGACACCACTTCGTGACCATCGTTCGGCCACCAACAACACTCGGTTGATCACATTCGGTGACACGTCGGATATTAACCGACACCGTGTCATCGAATTCGTTCACGAACAACCCGCGAGTCGATTCCACAATCGATTCAGAAATACGACTTTCACTACCGGACGCGGTGACGTGAAGCGTTCAGAGGATTGCGCGGCGTCCACCGCCGGCTTCGAGATCGTCGACCGCGGCCCGGGCCGTCATGCCGACGCCGATGATCGTGGCCGATGCGGGGCCGGTCCAGTCTCCATAGCCGAGGAGGTGCAGCCGGGGCTCCGCGACGGCGCGGGTGCCCTCGGTGGGGATGCGGCCGCGGGTGGTGCGCAGCCGCAGCGGGGCCAGGTGGCCCAGCGAGGGCCGGAAGCCGGTGCACCAGATGACCGCGTCGGCGTGCCGGCGGGTGCCGTCCGTCCACACAGGACCATCGCTGTCGAGTCGCGCGAACATCTCGCGGCGCCGCAGCAGGCCCGCGTCACGAGCCTCGCGGACGGACGGGACGGCGACGATGTCGCCCAGCCCGGCGACGCCCGCGGTGTCGGCCTGCCCGGTTTCGAGGGCTTGGCGGCGCCGGGTGGCGACGTCGAAGAGGGCCTTGCCGTCGATGTGGTCGGGCAGGTAGCGGGGCGGGCGGCGGGTGACCCAGGTCAGGTTCGCCACTCCGGCGAGGTCGGCGGCGATCTGCGCGCCGGAGTTGCCCCCGCCGACCACCACGACGTCCTGGCCCGCGAACTCCTCCGGACCGCGGTAGTCCACCGTGTGCAGCCGGCGACCGGTGAACCCGCCGGGCATCAGCGGCAGGAAGGGACGCCACCAAGTGCCGGTCGCGCTCACGACCGCCTCGGCGCTCCACTTCCCCGTATCGGTGCTCACCGCGAATCGGGTGCCGTCGTGGGACACGGCGGTGACCGTCTCCGCGCGGCGGATCGGCAGCGCGTAGCGTTTCTCGTACGCGGCAAGGTACTCGACGACATGCCCGGCGGTCGGATAGCCGGGGCCCGGATAGGGCGGCATCGGCCACCCCGGCAACAAACTGTGCCGCGCCGGGGAGAACAGGCGCAGCGAGTCCCAGCCGTGGCTCCAGGCACCGCCCGGCTGGGCCTGGGCGTCGAGAATGACGAAGTCCAGGCCGGCGCGGCGAAGGCAGTAGCCCGCGGCGAGACCGGCCTGTCCCCCGCCGATGACCACTACCTGCGCGGTTCCGGTCACTCGGTGGTCCAGCGTTTCCGCAGCCAGAGGCTGACGTAGACCAGCGCGACCAGCACCGGGACTTCGATCAGCGGACCGACGACCCCGGCCAGGGCCTGCCCCGAGGTGACGCCGAAGACACCGATGGCGACGGCGATCGCGAGTTCGAAGTTGTTGCCCGCGGCGGTGAACGCCAGTGTCGTGGTGCGCTCGTAGGACAGCCCGGAAGCCTTGCCCAGCAGGTAACCGCCGATCCACATGATCGCGAAGTACACCAGCAACGGCAGCGCGATCCGGGCGACGTCGAGCGGGCGGGAGGTGATGTTGTCACCCTGCAAGGCGAACAGGATCACGATCGTGAACAGCAGGCCGTAGAGCGCGATCGGCCCGATCTTGGGCAGGAACGTGCCCTCATACCAATCGCGGCCCTTGCTCCGCTCCCCGACGCGGCGGGACAGGTAGCCGGCGGCGAGCGGGATCCCGAGGAAGATGATCACGCTGAGCGCGATCTCCCACGGCGAGAAGTCGATACTGGTGCTGTCCAAGCCCAGCCATCCCGGCAGCAGATCGAGATAGAACCAGCCGAGCACGCCGAACATGATCACCTGGAACACCGAGTTCAGCGCGACCAGTACCGCCGCGGCCTCGCGGTCACCGCAGGCGAGGTCGTTCCAGATGATCACCATCGCGATGCACCGGGCGAGGCCGACGATGATCAGCCCGGTCCGGTACTCCGGCAGATCCGGCAGCATCGACCAGGCGAGCGCGAACATCAGCGCCGGGCCGAGAATCCAGTTCAGCACCAAGGAAAGCACCATCGTGCGCTTGTCCTTGGTCACGGTGTCGAGCTTGTCGTAGCGGACCTTCGCCAGCACCGGATACATCATCAGCAGCAGACCGAGCGCGATCGGCAGCG
Organism: Amycolatopsis lurida; assembly: GCF_900105055.1. Lineage (NCBI taxonomy): Bacteria > Bacillati > Actinomycetota > Actinomycetes > Pseudonocardiales > Pseudonocardiaceae > Amycolatopsis > Amycolatopsis lurida. Next base: position 140,637 of record NZ_FNTA01000002.1, on the reverse strand, counting down.
ACACCTGCCCGATCTTCACCGCGTCGAGCACACCCTGCAGACCAGGGATCACGCTGCCCAGCAGCAGCCCGGCCCCCATCGCGACGATGATCCAGACCGGGAGGAAGCGGTCCAGAAAGGACAGTTTGTGCAGGACGTCGGTCTCGGCCCTGTCGGCGGTTCGAGTCACGGGCTGGGTCTCCAGAAGTCGGAAGCGAGGGGATCAGGCGTCGAGGATTTCGGCGACCAGGCCACGGACGCGGCGGTCGATCTCGTCGCGGATCGGGCGAACGGCCTCCACACCCTGCCCGGCCGGGTCCTCCAGCGGCCAATCGAGGTATCGCTTGCCGGGGAACACCGGGCAGGTGTCACCACAACCCATCGTGATCACCACATCGGACGCTTCGACGTCCTCAGTGGACAGCTTGCCCGGTACCTCGGCGGTGATGTCCAAACCCCACTCCGCCAGCGCCGCCGCGGCTGCGGGGTTCACCTTCTCCGCGGGCTCGGAACCCGCGGACCGCACCGCGATCCGCCCGAGCGAATAGTGCTGCAACAACGCGGCGGCCATCTGCGAACGGCCGGCGTTGTGCACGCAGACGAACAACACCTCAGGCGTGCGGGCCATGGCTCTCCTCAGGGCAGGGGCGAGAACTGGATCGAAGTCCGTGAATCCAATTCAACGGCCTGTATCGACGTTTGTCAATCCAGTGGGTACGCTCGTCGTCACAGGTCACACGAACCGAGGAGGGCGCATGGCGACCGAGAACGGCCGCACCCGGAAGCCGGTGCCCATCACCCTGCTGATGGCCGAGCCCGCGGCGGTCGTGGCCCAGGACGAGGCGGAACACGCGGCGAAGCTGTTCAAGGCGCTGTCGGACCCCGTGCGGATCCGGCTGCTGTCCATGGTCCGGTACTCACCGGGCGGCGAGGCGTGCTTCTGCGACCTCGCCGAGGAGTTCGACATGCCGCAGCCGTCGCTCAGCCATCACCTGCGCGTGCTGGTGACGGCGGGCATCCTGGAGCGAGAGCGCCGGGGAACGTGGAGCTGGTACAGCATCGTCCCCGAGCCATTGCGGACCCTGGAGGCACTGCTGACGACCGGCGGGCCGCTGGCCGATCGGACCGCGCCGCTTTCGGCCGGGCAGCGGGCCACGCGCTGTTAGCGGCGCCTGCCGATCAGAGTAGCGCTCGGCGACCGTGCTTTCAGCCATACTCGGCATGACCGCTCACCGCTTTCGTCCGAACAGGCTTCAAGACGGTGGCGATTTCGCCCGCCCCAGCGTCTTTGACCCGGAAGGTGCCCCGCCCTTCGTTTCGACGCCCGGCGCCGGGTGCCGGGAAACCCCACGGTTTTCGCCCTGACGAAAAGGCGTGTACGCGGTCAGGCCCCCTCAACGAGGATGATTCCCACGCCCAACGGAACAGCGGGCGTAATTCCGCAAAGATGAGGGGATCGACCATGTTCAAACTGCGATATGGCGGTTTCGCGGCCGCGGCACTGATGACCTTGGGCGCCGGATCGGCTTCGGCAGGCACGACATCGGCGCCGGCCGGCGAACCGGAGGGGCAGACCGAAGCCTCCGTAGCCCAGGACAGCGAGCGCTACCGGTATTTCGACCTCCAGGAGGTCGGCGGGCCGCTCCTCGCCAGGGTCGTCGTCGACTTGAAGGACCGCGATTTCACCGTATGCGACAAGGAGGCGAACGATTACTGGGCATACGCTTCGTTCCAGGAAACGGTGAGCTCGCCACCGGCGAAGCCTTACTACCGGGACACGACTTCAGGTCCGAAGTGCACCCATTACAACAAGAAGATCCCGAAGAAGAAGGACATCGTGACGATCTGCCAGTCCGATCCTTTGTGGGACACCTGCATCGACCGCCGCGTCCGCTGGTGGTGACTCGACCGCGTGAATGTCTCCTGTCCGATCATCCGGAGGACGAGGCAATCGTCGGATAGGTGACCAAAGCCCGCGGCAGCAGTCGTCGTATCGGCTCGCCGGGGTCAGACCTTGCGTCCGACCCCGGCGTAGACGTCGTCCGGTTCGATGTCTCGGAGTCCGGGTTCCGGGTGCCACAGTGGCGCGCTCACCACACCGGGGTCGACCAACTCCAGTCCGTCGAAGAGAGCGGCGACGTCGGCGTAGGGGCGGAAGTACATGGGATCCCTGCTGTTCTTCATCGCCTCGGTGACCGCCGCCATTTCCCGTGGCGCGTGGTCGGCGGTCAGATGCGACAGTGCGACCAGGCTGCCCGCCGGCAGCGCCTCCCGGTAACGGGCGACGATCTCGGCGGGGCGCAGGCTGTCCGGGATGAAATGGAACACGGCCACCATCAGCAGCCCGATCGGCTGGTCGACGTCCAGCAACGCCCGCACCGCCGGCGAATTCAGGACCGCCCGAGGCTCGCAGAGGTCTTCTTCGACAACGGCGGCGTTCGGGTTGCCGTCCAGGATGAGGCGGCTGTGGGCGACGGCGACCTTGTCGTAGTCGACGTAGACCACCTGACATTCCGGGTCCATGTCCTGGGCGATTTCGTGCACGTTGCCGACCGCCGGGATCCCCGATCCCAGGTCGAGGAACCGGGTGATGCCCTGCCCGACCATGTACTGCACGGCGCGGCGAAGGAACGCCCGGTTGGACGCGGCGACCTGACGGCCCGAGGGCAGGACCGCCATGACCTTTTCCCCGACAGCGCGGTCGGCGTCGAAATTGTGGCTGCCGCCGAGCAGCCAGTCGTAGACCCGCGCCGCACTGGGCACTCGGATGTCGACACCCTCCGGAACCCGTCCACCCGCCACGGACACCCCACACCTCGCACTGCTTCGGCTCGGTACACCACTGTCGCCAGTACGGTACCGACTGCGATACCTCACCCGAAACCATCGACCCCACCGGCCGGGGCCCGTGCCTCAGATGGACGCGCGAGCGGCTCGCGAGGCGTCGGTCAAGGTGGTGCCGGAACCGGACACCAGGCCGGTGTGAACGCAGGTGAGGGTGACGTTGTAGCCACCGGGAGCCGTGGCGTGCAGGAAGGCGCTGCAGGTGTCGCCGCCGCCGAGCGCGATCCGTGCCAGCGCGCGTGCCTCTTCGCCGGCGTCGGTGAGCGTGGTGCCAAGCCCGTCGATGAAGGAAAGCCCGATGCCGTTGCAGGCGAGAGTGGCTTTGTAGCCACCACTGACCGTCGAGTTCAGGAACGCCGAGCACCCCGCGGCGGGTGCGGCGCTCGCGACGGCGGGCAAGGCGAGATTCGCGACGGTCAGTGCTCCGATCATGGCCAGCGCTCGCTTGGCCGAGCCGATCCTTCTGCTGCTTTCGCGCATCGACGCATCCTCTCTTTTCTGCGACACGAGACGGCGATTCGACGACCGGCGACCCCGGGTGGTTCCCCAGGCGCGCAACGTATCGAGACAAAAGCATCGTTTTAGATGTATCGTTATCGATGTGAAGGCCAGTGAGTTGTATCTTCTCGGCAAGCATCTGATGGAGCTCGCCGCCCGGGGCATGCGTGACGACACGGATCCGGAGACCCCGGAGATCTACGACGTGCTGATTTCGGTGCTCGTCGAGGGGCCGGGCATGTCGATCGGGGAATTGACCGCACGGACCGGTTTCGCGCAAAGCCACGTCTCCGGAGCCGTCGCCAGGATGCGGGCGGAGGGCGCGGTGGTGACACGCCCTGATCCGGCGGATCGCCGCCGCACCCTGGTCGTCCCGGTCGACGCGTTGGTCGAGGCGATCGCCCGGCGCCAGCAACGTGCCGCCGAAGAGATCCTCGCCGCGGCGCTCGCCGAGCTCGATCCGGACCGGGACTCGGTCGCGGACCGCGCAGCACGGCTCACACGGGCGGCGGAGGAGCTGTACCGGCTGCTGACCGCTCGCGCGCTGGGGGTGGACGAGGATGCCGCACTGACACCGTTGCACTCGCTGGCCGAGAAGACGACCGGAAGACCGAGGAACGGAGAGAGAACATGACTGGGGCAGCCGAATACCCGTTCACGGACACGGAACCCTTGCGGTGTCCCGTGGAGTTCATCCGCCGTCAGGACGAGGAGCCCGTCGGCCGGGTACGCCTGGCCTCCGGTGAGGACGCCTGGCTCGTCACCCGCTATGCCGACATCCGGGGATTGCTCGGCGATTCACGATTCCGCCCCTGGGTACCCGGGACCGGCTCGGCCGACGGCGGAGGATTGCTCTTCACCATGTCGGGCCCCGAGCACGCGCGGCTGCGGCGGATCGCCGCCAAGGCACTCACCCCGCGCCGGATCGAGCTGTTGCGCCCGAGACTGGAAGCCATCGCGGCGGAGTCGGCCGCGAAACTGATCTCGCAAGGCCCTCCCGCCGACGTGGTGAACGAGTACGCGATCCCCTTCGCGCTCGCCGCACTCAACGAACTTCTCGGTGTCCCGCAGGCGGCTCGCGACGAGCTGCGGGGTTGGACCGACAGCATCGTCGCGGTGTTCACCGCGCCGAACTACGAGGAAATGGCCGAAGCGGCCCAAAAACTGGGCGACTACTTCGCGCAACTGGTGGAGGCCAAGCGGAACGCACCCGGCGACGATCTGCTGACCGGCCTGATCGAAGCCCGCGACGACTCCGGCGACTCGTTGCGCCCGGAGGAGATCACGCAGCTCGCCTTCGCGATCATGATCGCCGGATACGTCCCGCCGGCGAACACGCTGGCGCAAGCCGTACTGCGGCTGGCCGTCGAACCGGCACTCCCCCGCGATCCCGCCGGGATCCCCGTCTTGGTCGAGGAACTCCTGCGACAGGACCAGGGTTCGGCCACGGACCAAGGGCGAGTCGCCGCCGAGGACGCCGAAATCGGCGGAGTTCCGATCCGTGCGGGCGAATTCGTCCTCGCGCCCTTGCGCGCGGGCAACCACGATCGCAGGCGCTTTCCGGAACCGGACCTGGTCGATCTTTCCCGGAAGCCCGGTCACCTCACTTTCGGGCACGGGCCACACCATTGTCTCGGAGCCGCACTGGCCCGCGCGGAGCTTCAGGTGGGTATCACCGCGTTGCTCGCCGCCGCACCACGGCTGCGGCTCGCCGTGCCGTTCGACGAACTCGCCTGGCGGCCGATGTTCCTCACCCTCCGCGGCCCCGTCACCGTCCCGATCACCTGGTGACACCTTCGTCGCTGACGGGTTGACCCTGACGCAGGGTCAACCCGTCAGCATGCTGCCATGAGCACGCAGGACAGCCACTTCACGGTCCACCACGACGGCGTCGCGATCCAGGTCTCCCGCGGCGGCCGGGGACGGCCACTGGTCCTGTGTCCCGGGCTTCTCACGACACAGGCCGACCTGTGCGAGCTGATCGAGCTCCTGCGCCGCGACCACGATGTGGTGGCCTTCGACCTCAGGGGCCATGGCCTCACCTCGGCCGCCGACCGGTACACCTTCGAAGCGTTCCTCGGCGATTTCGGCGCCGTCATGGCGGAGTCGGATCACCACGCGCCCCTGCTCGTGGGACATTCGCTGGGCGCGGACCTGGCCGTGCACTACGCCGCCGACCATCCGGACGCCGTATCCGGGCTCGTCCTCGTCGACGGCGCGAACCCGGTGCCCGAACCGTTCCTCACCGAGGCCGATCTGCCGGAGTTCCGTGCGATGGCGGAGGGACTGCGACACGAGTTCGAGCGGGTCGCGGGCACCGCGCGTCAGGTGCTGCTGGCCCCTCAGGACTTCCTCGACCTGAACATCGAGATCGAAGCGGTGCGTTCCGGCATCCTCGACCGGTACCGGGAGATCGACTGCCCGATCCACCTGATCATGTCGACCTCGATGGCCGGGAACGGCGACGACGATCGAGCGCGGTGGCGCAACGAGAACTGGCGGGCCGGAGCCGAACGGCTCGCCCGCGAACGGCCGCACCTCTCGACGTCGTGGCTCGACGCCCACCACCGGCTCGTCGTCACCCACGCTCCGGAGATCGCCCGGTTGATCCGCGACGCCGGCAAGGCGACCTGCTGACCAGCACACCGGTCGAGGACACTGGGCGGATGTTGACCATCGGTGAGCTGGCGTCGTACGCGGGGGTGACGGTGCGCGCGGTGCGGCACTATCACGCCAAGGGACTGCTGCCGGAGCCCGGACGCGACCACTCCGGCTACCGGAGGTACGACGCCGGTGCCGTGGTCGAGCTGATCAGGATCAGGACTCTCGCCGAAGCCGGGGTCCCGCTGTCGCGAGTGCGGGACCTGCTCCGGGCCGGGAAGGAGGAATTCGCCGCGGCGGTCACCGACATCGACGAGCGGTTGCGAGCCGAGATCCGGCAGCGGCAGCTGCATCGCGAGCGGATCGCCCGGCTCGCCTCCGGGGACGGTCTCGTACTGCCCCCGGAGGTGGTCGAGATCCTCGATCGGCTGCGGGCGCACGGTGTCGACGAGCGGATCGTCGAGGTCGAACGGGACGGCTGGATCCTGCTGGCGGCACACTCACCCGAGCGGGTCCCGGAGTGGGCGGCGCGCAAGCGGGAGCAGATCACCGACCCACCGCTCCTCGCTTTCTATCTCACCCTGGGGCAGGCTCTCGACCGGCCGGGCGACGATCCCGAACTGGTCGAACTGGCCGACGAGCTGGCCATGTACATCACGCGGATGGCCGACGAGCGGAACGAGGCCCATGTCGGCGATACCGAGGTCGCCCCACCGTTCGCCGAACTGATGGACACACTGGCCTTCGACACCGCTCCGCCGGCCCGCCGCCTGATCGAGCTGTTGAGAACGCGAGGCTGGACCGGCTGGACGAAGCTCGAACGCGTGGCAGTTCATCCCCGCGAGTTCGGCCCCGGATAGCTGTCGCGAACGGCGAAGGTCACTTCGCCGACCAGCGCACGAGCCGCGCCCAGGGCGCTGTGGAGCGTGTCGACGTCGCATTCCGTGCCGCGCCGCCGAAGTTCGATCAGGGAGACAGCGCAGGTGAGGGCACTGTCGACCGCGGCCATCAGCGGATCACCGGACACTCTCAGCACACTCCGTGCCTGTTCGACCGCGTCGAGGGCACGTCCTACCTCATCCTGTCGTATGACCACACCGTCACACTCCCACCAAGGCGATGACTCCGAGTCCCAGCAAGATCACGCCCACCACCGAATCCAACGATCTCTTGACCCGCGGCCGATTCAGGAACGGATGGAGGCTTCCGGCCGCGAACGCGAACCCGAACAGCCACAGGGCGCTCACCGTGACATAGATGGCGAAAAGCACGAGTTCGGCGCCGAGGGCCGAGGCCGCCGAGCCCGGGAGGAACTGCGGAAGAATCGAGAGATAGAACAGGCCGATCTTCGGGTTAAGGCAGTTCATGAGCAGCCCGCGCAGAAAGAAACCCGTGTTCCCGCGATCTTCCCGTTTCGGCGCGGGGGACGGCGGCGACAACGCGGACCGCAAGGCCATGATCCCGAGCCACATCAGATAAGCCGCTCCGATCACGGTGACGATCCGGAAGGCCACACTGCCGTTGGCCAGCAGCGCCGACAGCCCCACCACCGAAGCGACACCCCATAGGACGATGCCGAGCAGGACCCCGGCGGCGGTGCGCACCGCCGCCGGACGCCCGGCGGCGGCACTCGTCTGGAGCAGCAGCGCTTGATCCGGCCCCGGAACGATGACGATGACCGCCGCCGCGGCCGTGAAAGCGAGCAAAGTGAAAAGCGTCAAGCGGTCCCCCCGCGTTGTTCAGCCGAAAACGTTCACCGAGCCGATTGCCCGGAGTCCCGATAGATCCATTCCAGGATCGCGACCGCGCTGCCGTACTTCATCCGCGCCTGCTCCCAGGCGATCGAACGATCTCCGTCGAGCACCGATCCCTTGACCTCGTCGCCGCGGTGCGCGGGCAGGTCGTGCATGAAAACCGCCTCCGGCCACCGGGCCATGACCTCGTCGTCCACATGGAACGGACGGAAGTCCTCCCGCCAGTCCGCGCTCGGCTTCGCCGTTCCCGTGGTCTGCCAGCGAGTCGTGTAGACGACGTCGGCCGTGATGTCGACCGTATCGAGATCGTGGGTCTCGACGAAACGTGTACCCGACTCCGCGCCCTTCTCCCGCAACGAATCGAGCAGCGCGGCGTCGAGCCCATATCCCTTCGGGGTGGCGAAAACCACCGTGACGTCGCGATAGGTGCTCAAGATCTTCCCCAGCGCCACGGCGGTGTTGTTCCCCTCGCCGACGTACAACACCGACAAGCCGTCCACCCGGCCGAAGTGCCGGAGCATCGCCGCGGCGTCACAAACACCCTGAGTCGGGTGTTCCTGGGCGGCCATCGCGTTGACGACGGGCAATCCCCCGCTGCGGGCCACCACCCGCATGTCCTCGAGCGGGCCCGCGGTGCGCATCACCAGTCCGTCGAGCATCGCGCCGAACATCCGTCCGGTGTCGTGCAGGGATTCACCGGTGTTGAGCTGAAGATCGCCGGGACCGTATTGGACGATCGAAGCCCCGAGCCGCAATGCGGCCGTCGAGAACGCGGTCCGCGTCCGCGTCGAAGTCTTGGCGAAGTAGACACCGAGTACCTTGCCGGACAACCTTTTCTCCAAGGGGTCCGGCTGGTCGAGCACTGTGGCCGACCGTCCGACGATCTTGTGCAGTTCGTCGGTGTCCACGTCATCGAGAGAAAGAAATCCAACCATGCGAAGTACCCCCGTCTTCAGAGCAAGACCAGCGAATTGTCCACGACCCGCGCCGAGCACACCTCGGGGAATTCCATCTCCGCCCGCGCGGTGAGTTCCTTCGCTCGGCGCCAGCCCGGCGAATAGATCGTGTCCTCGTATCGGTCGCCGCCGTCCGGGCAGACGACGACCACGTGCTCCGCGCCGAGCCCCTCGCGGATCCACCGCACGGCACCGGCCACGGCGGCTCCCGAGCTGCCGCCGACCCGGACGCCCAGTTCGCTCGCGACCCAGTCGCACGCGGCCACCGCTTCGGCGGCGGTCACCTTCACGTTCAGGCAGGCCCGCCCGTCCACGAAGGACGAGCTCCGGCTCGCGCCGATCCCGTTCAGGCTGCGAGTCGCCGGCGGACCACCGAGCGCGACGGATCCCACCTCGTCCACCGCGACGCACCGCCAGGACAGCCTGTTCCGCTCGACGTAGTCCGTGAACCCGCGAACGGTCCCGCCGGTCGACACTCCGAGGAAGACATCGAGTTCGCCACGGGGAACGGTGGCGAAGATCTCCGGCGCGGTCCCCTCGGAATGCGCGCGGGGGTTGGCCGGATTCTCGTACTGGTTCGGCCACACGAGCAGATCCTCGACGGCCATCCGGTCGCGGATGTAGGCGAGCCGGGAAAGCAGGTAGCCGCGCGTCTCGTCGGGTTCGGTCACTTCCACGATCTTCGCGTCCGCGCTCCGCATCTGCCGCACGAGCTTGCGCGACGTCCGCGGATCGACGACGGCCGTGAATTCCACGCCGCAGATCTGGGCATACCTCGCCAGCGCGACGCCCAGGTTTCCGGACGTCGACTCGATGATCCCTCCGCAGAGCACACCCGACTCGAAGATCGAGGAAAGCAGCGAGTACGCCACTCTGTCCTTGATGGACCCGAACGGATTCTCCTGTTCCAGTTTCAACCAGAGATTCGTCGTTCTGCCGCGATACCTCGTCACGGCGTTCAACATCGGGGTTCTGCCCGGCACCGGGCCGTGCAGTTCAGCGGGCAACGTCATTTCCTCCCCCTCGTACCAGGATCACTGGTCACGTCCGGTTCGTTCGATCTCCATTGCCGACGCCCTTCGCCCAGATATGGCTGCCGTCGCAGAACGGCTTCTGCAGTGAACGTCCGCACCGGCAGAGCGCGATGGTCTTGCGCTGCGGATCGATCGGTTCGTCGGTCTGGCTGCGCAGGTCGTAGTCCCCGCGGATGATGACCGGGCCGTCCTGGCACACCACGACGGTGGCCGGCGCGGGCCGCTGCGCTCCCTGCCCGTCCATCAGCCGGCGGCCACGGAGGCCGCGCCGCGGAGAGAGGACTCACCGCGTTCCCAGGACGACAGCATGTGTTCGTTGGCCCGCGCGCCCAACTCGGCCGTCACGACGGCACCGAAGACCATGTCGGACACCTCGCGCGGATTGTCCCGTACGAATCGGCCGCACATGTCGTAGGCGGCGAGCTGCTCGTGGACGGCGTCGGCCACGATGTGCTCCTGGAAGAACAGCCACGAATCGTCCGACCCGTTCAGTCGTTGCAGCCCGTTCCGGAAATTGCGATTCACGTAGTGCGAGCCGATTTCCGTCATCGCGAGATTTCCGAGCATCGCACCTCGGTGCCGACCGTAGGTCCCGAAATACGATATCACGTTCACCGTCGTCAGCGAACAAGCCGGGACGTCCTCGAAGTACGAGCCGAATTCGGTGAGCATTCCGAGCTCGTTCAGCGTCAGCTCGAACAATTGGGAATGCAGGCGGCCAGGGATCCCGCCCCCGTACTCGTCGGCCTGGATCTCCACCAGTGCCGGTTTGCCGCCGCCGCGGACACGCGGGATGACGAGGCTGTGGTGGTCCGCTTCCATGAGACTGTAGACGGAGCGGTGCATGAGGAACTCCTGGAACTGCTCCATCGTCGCGTCCTGCTTGAGGTAGCGCGAAAGAGAGCGGCCAGGGCTCGGCTTCCCGAGGTCCATCAGAAACTCGGGAAGCTTCTCCACGTCCACCACCGGGAGCTGTCCCGCCGTTTCCCTGAGCTCACGGGCGAAGCGGACTTCGAGCCGCTTCCGCAAGCCGATCAGGGAGGTCTCCCATTCCCAGTGTTGCGCCGTTTCGCCGAACAGGCAGTACTGGAGCCCGTAACACAGGAACAGGCTCAGCTGCAGATCCTCGTCGGAGAGGGTTTCGATCTCACTCGCCGGAATCGCCTCCAGAGCCGATTCGTCCTCCGCCTCCGGCGGGTGTTGGAAGGCACGGATGAGGATTTCGCTCACCGGGCCACGATGGTTGGGCAACCGCACCTGAACTCCCCTGTGAAATCGATGACGGTGAAGGTTCCGCCGGGCCACGACGGCCCGGTCAGACGAGCTCCAAGACCTGCCCGATACCCGCGCTGCTTGCCCGGCGCAGTACCGCACCGAACAGCGCGACATCGAGAATGCCGAGCCCGAAAGGATTCACGACGACGTAGCCGGTGTCCGGCCGCTCCGAGAGCATGTCGCCGGCGAGCAGTTCGCCGATCGTCGCGGTGATCGAGGGCCGGTCCGCCCGCGCCTTCGCGGCGATCCTTCCCTCGTTGATCAGTCGCCCCAGAGGCCGCCGCGGATTCTCGACGATCAGCTGGACGTCGTCGACGACGAGGGCGGAGGCGCCGGTGAGGACCTCATCGGTCAGGTCGCCGAGCGAGACGTTGAGCAGAAGCGATCCGGGACGCACCCAATCCGGCCGCACATACCCCTCGGAGACGGTGGTCAGGAACAGTGTCATTTCCGCGTCGGCCATCGCCTCGGCAGGCGTGGCCGCGACGGAGAACGAAACTCCCGGGTGCCGGGAAACGAGTTCACCGGCGAGGCTTTCGGCCACCGGCCGTCGCACGTCGCACAAGGTGATCCGCCTCAGCTCCGGGCATCTCGCGAGCAACAGGGCGAGATGCACCCGCGCCTGGGTTCCGCACCCCACGACGGCCAGCGAGCGAACCGACCCGTATCCGGTGGCTTCGACGGCGATCGCGGTCACGGCGGCCGTCCGCACGGCGCTGAGCACGCCGACCTCCATCACCGCGGTGACCCGCGCCGTCCGCGGATCGAAGCAGAGCCCGAGGCCACCGGCCCGTTCCAGGCCGAACTCCGGATTCGACACACTGGCGTTGATGATCTTCATGCCGTAGGCGGCTTCGTCGCCCTGGTCGAGCACCGCGCCCGGCATGCCGATCGAGCGGCTGTAGGCGCCGTGCTGATTGGTCCAGGACAGGTACGCCTCACTCGGCAGGATCGTCCGGCCGTGGTGATGACTCACCAGTGCGTCCTTGACCGCGGCCACGACGTCGATCCGCGCCAGGCAGTCCACGACCTCGGTCCGGCCCAGGAACCGCACCGACTCCGGAGTGGGCCTGGCGAGTACGTCCGCGAGCCACCGGTTCTCCATCTTTCCTCCCGTCGGGACGATCACGAGCTCCACTGCTCCCGGTACCACTGGGCGAGGCTCAAGGCGGTTTCCAGCGGGTTGCGCCGGAGCTGGGTGTCGAAGTAGCCCTCAGGCCTGCTCAACAACTCGCGGAGGGCTCCCGCGTCGACGATGTCCAGTGCCGGTGACCGGTTTTCCGCGAGCAGGGTGCCCACTCGCCGGCGCAGATCCCGTTCGTACCGGGTGTCCGCCGTGGTGGGATACGGGCTCTTTTTCCGGTTCAGGACGGAGCCGGGCAGCAGCCCCGCCGACGCGCCTCGGAGCACGCTCTTTTCCCTGCCGTCGTAGGTCTTGATCTTCCACGGGATGTTGTGCACGTACTCGACCAGCCGGTGGTCGCAGAAGGGCACCCGCACCTCGAGACCGGCGGCCATGCTGAGCCGGTCCTTGCGGTCCAGCAGGACCGGCAACCAGCGTGTGAGGTGCAGATGACCGAACTCGCGCATCCGCCGGTCCTGCGCGTCTTCTCCCGGCAGGTACTCGACTTCGCCGATCGCCTCCCGGTAGCGATCGGCCCGGTACTCCCCGAACCTCGTGTGCTCGCGGAACTCGGCGGTCAGCATGCGCTCGGGGACGAACTGCATGGTGCTGAGCCAGGGAAAGTCCGCCGTACCGACCACGCGCGGATCGTGGAACCAGTTGTAGCCGCCGAACACCTCGTCCGCGGATTCGCCGGACAGTGCGACGGTCGACTGTTCGCGGATGGCCGAGAAGAGCAAGTACAGCGAGGTGTCGACGTCGCCGAAGGTGAGCGGGAGGTCGTGCGCGCCCAGGACGGCGTCGCGATTCCGGTCCTCGGTAAGGGCTTCGTCCGCCAGTTCGATGGTCTGGTGTGCCGTACCGAGATGGTCGACGACCTGGAGCGCGTACGGATTGTCCCGTTCCGGCCGGAACTCACTGGCCCGGAAATGGTCGGCGCTGCCGACGAAGTCGACGGAGAACGAACGGACCGGCCCCTCCCCCGCTTTGCCGAGGACGTCGGTGGCGATGGCCGTCAGCGCACTCGAGTCCAGGCCGCCGGACAGCAGGGTGCACAGCGGTACGTCGGTGATCAACTGCTCGCGCACGATGTCGAAGAGCAACTCCCGAACGTGGGCGACCGTGTCCACGATGTCGTCTTCGTGCGGAATGGTCGGCAATGCCCAGTAGCGGGACAAGCGGCTGCCGTTGCCGTCGACGGTGAGGACGTGTCCCGGCGGCACCTCGTACAGGTCGCGGAACGGGGTCACGCCGGGAGTCTTGACCAGCCCCAGCAGATCGGCGAGCCCCTGGTGGTCGATGCGGGCGGTGAACTCCGGGTGGGCGAGCACCGCCTTCGGCTCGGACGCGAACAGCACCGCGTCGCCGGCCCGGGCGTAGTACAGGGGCTTGATGCCCAGCCGGTCGCGAACGAGGAGCAGCCTCCGCGCACGGGGGTCCCACAACGCGAAGGCGAACATCCCGCTGAGCCGTTCGACGAAGCTCTCGCCCCACTCCAGATAGGCATTGAGCACCACTTCGGTGTCGCCGTGGGTTCGAAAGACGTGCCCGCGCGCCGCCAGTTCCGACCGCAGCTCACGGAAGTTGTAGACCTCTCCGCTGTAGCAGAGCACGGCGTGGGGCTGCTCGGCCGAGCCCGCGATCATCGGCTGGACGCCCCTGCGCACGTCGAGAACGGCCAGCCTGCGGTGGCCGAGTCCCACATGCCTGTCCGCCCACAGCCCTTCGTCGTCCGGGCCGCGGCGGACCAGCGTACGGGTCATGCGTTCGAGATCCGCTTCCTTCCACTCGGTGGGACGGCTGAGATCGATCCAGCCGGCGATTCCGCACATGACGCTCCCTGTCTTAGAGGCATGCTGGGTCTGTTTGATTCGCCTGTACGCAGCCACGATGAGTCGTTCACCTTCGCGACACGTCTTATTGGCTCGGCGCGACCGGGCGAACGAAAGTGGGTGTTTCACCGACCAGGGCGGCGATATAGTGCAGACGAGCGCACGCCGACGACTGCCGGTAATTCATCTGGCGAGGACTGTACTCAGCGCCCAACAGGGCCCGTACCGCCACCAGAGTGACGTCGGCGGCGATTGGGACGACCGGCGATGGCTCGCAGGACAACTTGCGACAGTTCGGTGTTTAGTGCTAAACTCCACCGGCGATTGAATCGCCATGGGGACACGAGCGGATCATCGATTGCTTTATTTCCTGGGGAGGAATTGTCCTTGATCATCAACAGCAGCGATCGCTTGCGGCTGATGGAGCAGGCAGGGAACGAGATCCGCGAGCAGCAGCGGAGACTGCCGGAAAAAGACTTCTACCTGCGAAAACTTGCCGAAACCTGGCGGCGCGCAGGACAGACCGAAGCCTACGACGGCCTGCCGGCGTACTCCTTCGCCAGGTTCGAAGAACTCGGCACGACCAGCAAGCGGCACCTCAAGGAAAACCCGCATGAATTCCTTGCGGCCTCGGTCGACGCGGCGGCGAAGTATTATGAAACGACCGGCACCACCGGGCTGCCGACGCCGACGCCGAGGTTGGCGGAGGACATAATCTGGAACACCGTTTCGGTGGCGGAAGCATGGCGAGATCTGTTGCCGGAAAATGAACGTGTATTGATTATGCTGCCCTCGGACATCGTGCCGGTGGCGGACCTTATCGTCGGTGTCTGCGAGTACCTCGGGCGACCGCACACCCGGGCCTATCCCTTCGCGACCGGGATCTCCGACTGGGACCGGCTGATCGGACTGTGCCGGTCGTTCCGGCCGACCACCGTTTTCGCCGCGCCCGGAGTGGCACTGCAGTTCAGCAGGCTGGTCAAACAACGCGGGCTATTGGCGGAACTGAGCGCCGACGTGCACCGGATGATGTTGCTCGGCGAAGTCAGCACCGCGCCGTTCCGGACTCGTCTCGGCCGGTGGTGGGACGCCTCCGTACTCGACGCGAGCTACGGCAGCACGGAGACCGGCACCCTCGCCGCCGGCTGCACCCGGGATCGCTTGCATTTGCTGACCGCGACCAACTACTTCGAACTCGCCGACGACGACGGAACGGTCCGCCCCCTACCGGAAAGCGGCACCGGACGACTCGTGGTCACCCCGCTCAACCTTCATGCCCGGTGCGTGCTGCGGCTGGACACCGGGGACGACGTGCGGATGGGTGCCCACTGCGGCTGCGGTGACGACGCCCCGGTGATCGAAGTCGTCGGGCGCGGTTCGGACGCCGTGGCCGTACGCGGTGCGAAACTCACCGTGCGCGCGGTCGAAGAGGTGGTCTACGGGGAGACCGAGGCGACCGGCTACCTGATGGAGACCGACGCGCCGGGGGCGTTCGCCCGGTTGATCCTGGAACGGGACGTGCATTGGGACCGGGCGGGGGAAGCGACGATGGCCGACCGGCTCCAGCACTCTTCCCGCGAGGTGCTCGGCCTGGAATGGGACGAAGTACTCTTCGTCAACCAGTTGCCCGCCAGTACCAAGAGCGGGGCGTCGCAGAAGAGCTGGAAACGATCGAACTTCCGGGTAGTGGGGGCGCGCGGATGACCGTGCGCCTCGCTCCCCACGCACCGATCGGGAGCGCCGTCACCACCGGTGAAGCGGATCTGTGGTGCACCTACGCCGCCGTCCGCACGGCCTCGTGGCTGGATCGGACCGCCGACCTGCCCGGCCGCGCCGCCACGCTGGACTACCTCGGCGGCCGCCGCAACACCGACGGCGGTTACGCCTGGAGCAAGGGCATGGCGTCCGACGCGTGGGCGACGTTCTACTGCACCCAGGCGATGGCCGAGCTCGGTGCCGAGATCCCCAAGCTCGGCACGACACTCGACTGGCTGCGCCGGACCTGGTCCGGTACCGCGTACGCCATGCTGCCCGGCCAGGCCCCCGATGTCTGGGCCACGCATTTTTCGGTGCGCACCATGGTGGAAGTGTGCCGGGAAGCCCCGCCCGACCCGGATCGGCTGGTGAGCTGGCTGCGAGCGCTGCAGGCGCCGGACGGCGGTCTCGGCTGGTCGCCCGAGCACGCCGGAACGATGGCATCCGACGTCCGAGCCTGCTTCTACGGCGTGATGTCCTGGCGGGCTTTACGGGCCGTGGAACCGGATGCGCCCTTTCCCTGGGACCGTCCCGCGCTGGTGCGCTGGCTGCGGGAGCAGCAACAGGCCGAAGGCGGGTTCCGGTTCGGCCCGTCGGCGGACACCCCGTGCATGTGGGCCACCTACCGGGCGACGGCCGCGCTCGAAACGCTGGGCTCGGCCCCGGCCGAGCGGCAACGCTGTCTCGACTGGATCCTCGACCGCCGGTCGCCCGACGGCGCGTTCGTCCGATGGGCCGGTTACGACGTCGCCGACGTCTGGGCCTCCTTCTGCGCGATCGGCTCGCTGCGGGCCTTGGGCGCGGACACCGGCCCGCACGCCGGCCCGGTACTCCACCGGCTGCGCGAGCTGGCCTGCCCCTCCGGTGGGTTCACCTATCGCGAACCGGAACACGCCGGGGACGCGCTGAGCACCGCGGCCACCGCCTTGCTGTCGCCGGGTGACGACCCGCGACAGCACGAGTGGCGTACCTGGCTGGCAGGCTGCCGTCTGCCGAACGAGGGCGGGGTCATGTACATGCCCGCCCGCGGCAGCGAAGTGCGGTGCACGCTTTGGGCGATCGCGGCGGGCGCGGCCGTGGCCGATCCCGCCGCGCCGCGCGAGATCGCGGACTGGCTGGCGATGCTGCAGAACCCGGACGGTGGGTTCGGCTACTGGGAAGGCCGCGGATCGGATCTGGTCTCCACCGCGGCGGCGGTGGAGACCTTGCGGCTGCTCGGGATCCCGGTCGCCGAAGTGCTGTCCGCCGAGCGGCTGGCGGAGTTCGTCCTGGGCTGCCGTGACGAACAAGGGTATCGGCACGTGCCGGGCGCGCTTCCCACGCTCCGGGCCGGGTTGCAGGCGTCGCGGGTCCTGGAACAACTGGGCCGGACCGCGCCCGGCGAACTGGCCGGCCTGCTCGACCGGCACCGGGTGCGCAGCGGCGGATTCGCCAACGAGGGTTCGCGGATGCCGGATCTGCTGAGCACCTACGAAGCGGTGGTGACCGCGGACCGGCAGCGGCTTCCCGTGGATTTCACCCGGCTGAACGTCTTCCTGGACCGGCTCACCCGGCCGGACGGCACCGGGTGGACGCCGCTCGCTCCGACCGGTGGCGGAGTGCTCGCCGACTGTCTCGGCGCGCTGCTTCGCGAACGGAGCGCCGGGCGGCGGGCGGACCTTCCCGCGCTCACCCTGTCCTGAGGGAAATCCTTCCATCCTGGGGAAAACATGCCCACCATCACCATTCGCACGACGGCGCTGTCCACTGTGGAACGCCGGGCCATCGCCGTCCGGCTGACCCGGTGGTTCGCCGAACACGACAGCGACCGCAGGCACGTGGTCGTGCGGTTCGAACGGACCGAGGAGGGCACGGTGTTCGTCGGCGGCCTGCCGATCGAAGCCCTTCCGCACGAAGACGAAGGTTTGCACCACGCGAGCGTCGTCTGCTGCGTGTCCGTCGGACGGGACGAAGCCTTCTACGAGGAACTGGCCGCCGTACTCGCCGACTCGCTCGGCATGACCACCGGAACTCCGTTCTTCTACCTGGAATTCCGGCCCACACCCAAGGAATCCGTGTACTTCGGCGCCGAGGGACGACTCCGTCGCGCGGACGCCACACTGAGGGGAAACCGATGACCTTATCCTCCGTGCCCACCCTCGAAACCCTGCAGACCCGGACGAGGGCCGTACTGGCCGCCTTGTTCGGCCCGGAGATCGACGACCTGCCCGCCGACGCGCCACTCCCGGAAACGCTCGGTGACCGCTACGACAGCCTCGGCGCGATGGAATGCGTCACCGCGATGGAAAAGGAATTCGACATCGAGGTCGACTTCGTCGAACACGATGTCCGCTACACCTTCGCGCAGCTGGACCGCATCGCCGAATTCGTCCACTCCCAGCTGGAAGACCAGGCCGTGTTCGGAGGGCCTCGATGACCTCGACGGAAATCGAGTTCCGCACCTCCGGGCACACGGGATCACCAGCCGTGTGGCTGCGCACCCCCGGCCAGCTGCGGGTCGAGGCGGAGCTCATCGCGGACGAACTCGTCGGCGAGATCGAGCAGATCGTCAGCTTCGCGCCGGTGGAGCATCTGTTCGGCCGGTTGTTCGCGCAGGTCCTGCCGGAGATCCGCGGCGTTCCCGTGCATCACCTCACCCACGCGCCCACCGGATTGCCACCGGAGGTGGAGAAGAAGCGGACGCTGTTCGTCTGCCTGCCGTCGAGCTGGCTGGTGCTGCGACATCTGCTCGGCCAGCTCGAGGAGCTGCCCTCGGCGGTCGCCCTGCACGGGACCGGGCCGACGGTGCAGGCCACCGGCGAGGTAGTGGCCGCGTTGTCCGGCACCGGTTTCCGCGCGGTCGAGCTGTTCGGGTCGACCGAAACCGGCGGGATCGCGTACCGGGACATCGCGCCCTCGGGCGCCGAGGCGGGGCGCTGGCGGCTCCTGCCCGACGTCGAGTTCGCCGATCCCGGTGAGAGTGCCGGACAGTGGCTCCACATCCGGAGCCCGCGGCTGGCCCGCCGCAGCGACATGACGGTCCGGCCGGAAACGTGGCGGCTGCCCGACGTGATCCACCGTGACGAGCGCTCGTTCGAGTTCCACGGGCGGGCCTCGGCGCTGATCAAGGTGAACGGGGAGCGGGTGAACCTGGAAGAACTCGCGACCGCGCTGCGGAACTCGGTCGACGGCCTGGACGTCGCCTGCCTGCCCGTACGCGATCCCGTCCGCGCCGAGCACTACGAATTGTTCTACAGCCTCGATCGGGAGCTCTCCCGCCGTCAGCTCGTCGAGCGGCTGCGGACGGTCATGCACGACGTCACCCCACCGCGCGCGATGCACCAGGTCCGGCGCATCCCCCGGACCGCGACCGGGAAGATCGCGGTCACCGCCTTGTACGCGCTCACACAGCAAGAACCCGTGGCGGCGCTGGAAGGGGTGAGCCGATGAGCGCGGCGCCCCGGCCACTCCCGTCCGATCCCGCCTCGTCGCTGAACGGCTACGCGGAGAACGCCGGTATCACCTACCCGGACGACCGGCCGGAACTGCCCGATCTGCTGGAGCTGCCCCTCGCCGAACGATGTGGTCTGCATGACCGGGGCGAGTGGGACGACCGGAAATGGGCGGAGCAGAACGAAACCTGGTACTCCGTGGCCGACGCGCGATACCGGGCGGTCACCACGAGGAGGACGCCGAGCGCGGGCACGCCGCTGATCCGCGTCGGCGTCAAGGACACCATCGACGTCGCCGGCCTGCCCACTTCGCTGGGGCTGCGCCATTACCGGCATCATCCGGCCGCTACGGCACGGGCGCTCTCCCGGCTCGCCGGTGTCGAGGAGCTGGTGATCGGCAAGGTCGTGAGCACCGAACTGAACATCGGCGTCGGATCCGGCTGCGTGAATCCCTGGTTCCCGCATATCGACCCCGCCGGTTCGAGTACCGGCGCGGGTGTCTCCGTCGCCGCCCATCTGTGTGATCTCGCGATGGGCACGGACGTCCTCGGTTCGGTGCGGTGGCCCGCCGGGCATTGCGGCACCGTCGGCTTGCGCATGACCCACGATCCGGGGCTGCTGCACGGCATCTTCCCGTTGTCACCGCCGATGGACGCGGTCGGCTGGGTGGCGCGCACCGCCGAAGACCTCGCGTTCCTGTGGCAGCGCCTCGGTATGGGATCCCTGCTCGGCTCGGCCGGGCGGCCAACGCCTGCCCGGTACCGCATCGGCGTGCCCGCCAACGTGCGAGACGGCTCGTGCGCCCCGGAGATGCTGGAAACCCTCGATCTGGTCGGCGCCGCGCTGACCGACGACGGCCACGACCTGGCCGACCTGCGGGTGGACGACGAGCTCTGGCAGCGCCGCGGCGACGCCTGGCAGCTGTGTGCGCGGCAGGCGTGGGACGGCTACCGGCAGTGGCGGCATTGGATCACCGTGCCGGTGCACGAAAGCACCGAGCAGGCGCTGGAAGTCGGCGCACGGGTGACCGACGGCCAGTACACCGAGATCCTCGACGCGATGCACTCCTGCCGTCAGCGGAACGCCGTCCGCTTCGGTGAACACACGCACGCCTGGCTGCTGCCGCTGGATCCCTCTCCCCCGCCCGATCTGCGGACCAGCCGTCCCGTGGCCACCACCATTCCCGCCCCTGGCGAAGCCGATTACGACCGGCGGATCGGGTACACCCCGATCGCCAGTTTCGCCGGATTGCCCGCCGTCGCCGTGCCCGCCCGGCTCAGCCGGGTGAACCGCGCGCCGCTCGGGGTGCAGATCGTCGGCCCGCCCGGCAGCGAAGAACGGCTGATCGAGCTGGCCCGGCGGGTACAGCGGCGCCTGAAACCGCCGGACCTTCGTCCCGCGTGATCACCACCCACCACATCAGGAGACCGTGATGCTCCCCCACGCAGTGCTGGAAATCGCCGCCGCCCACCAACCCGACTGGTCCGCGCCGGAGGAGCTGGCCGCCGTGCGGAACGAATTGCGCGCCCGGCCGCCGCTCGTCGACGCGCATTCGTGTTACGCGCTGGCAGGCGAACTCGAGTTCGTGGCCCGCGGGGAAGCCGTGGTGATCCAGGCCGGGGACTGTGCCGAGCTGTTCTCCGACTCGGCGCGGCACCGGGTCCAGGCCAAGGCTTCCCAGCTGCACCACCTCTGCGAAACCGCCGAATCCGCCGGAGTGCCGACCGTCCGGATCGGCCGGTTCGCCGGACAGTTCGCCAAACCCCGTTCCTGCGCTACGGAAGTCCTGCCGGACGGCACGGAAATCCCCGTCTACCGCGGCGACGCGGTGAACGGCGTGAGTCCCACCGCCGCGGCGAGGCGAGCCGATCCGGCGCGCATGCTGACCGCCTACGACCTCACGGCGAAGGGCCTGGACGCGTTGTTCATGCGGCAGTTGCTGCTTTCCGAAGGCGGCAGCGGAATCAGCTCGATGCTGGCGCCGACCTACATCAGCCACGAAGCCCTGCTGCTGGATTTCGAGCACGCGCTGCTCCGGCAGGATCAGGCCCGCGGCGGCACCTACGCCTCCTCGGCCCACATGGTGTGGATCGGTGAGCGCACCCGGCAGCTCGACCACGCGCATCTCGCGTTCGCCGAAGGGATCACCAACCCCGTCGGAGTGAAGATCGGCCCGAACGCGACCCCGGAGGAACTGATCGCGATCGTCGACCGGCTGGCCACCGGGCATCGCCGAGGCAGGCTGAGCCTCATCGTCCGCATGGGCGCGGAGAAGATCGCGGGCAGGCTCCCGGCGCTGGTGGCCGCGCTCGGCACGGCGGCAGGGCAGGTGACCTGGCTCTGCGATCCCATGCACGGCAACACCAGGAAGACGGCGGCCGGGCAGAAGACCCGGGTGGTGACCGAGATCCAGGCCGAGGTCGGGCACTTCTGCCGGATCTTGCGAGAGCACGGGGTCCACCCCGGCGGGCTCCACCTCGAAGTGAGCCCCGATCCGGTGACCGAATGCGTGGGCACGGCGGCCGAGCTGACCGGCGCGCTGGAGTTGGACAGGTACGAGTCCGCCTGTGATCCCCGGCTGAACCCGGTTCAGGCGCAGCAGGTCGTCCGGCATTTCACCCGGTTGCTCTGAATCCCCGGCGTGGCGGGTTCAGAGCGCCGTACCGACATCGCCGACGTGGGAGACACCGTGATCGTCGCACCGGCTCTGGACCTCGGCGAGCAGCACCCGCAACAGTGAGGCGAGCTGGGCCCGCTGCTCTTCGCTCAGCCCGGAAACCAGTTCGAGTTCCCGCTCCAGCACCCGATCGACGGTCTGCTCCACCAGTGCGTGCCCGGCCGGGGTCAGTGTCACGTACACACTCCGGCCGGGCGGTTCGGTGTGCCGCTCGACCAGTCCCTCGCGTTCCGCGCGGGCCACCCGCTGAGAGATCGCTCCCGCCGTGACCAGGGTCAACCTCGCCAGCTCCCTGGTCGTCAGCGAGTACGGCGGGGAACTGCGCCGGAGCACGCTCAGCAGGTCCAGGGTGGCCGAATCGACATCGGAGTCGAGAAGGACGCGGCGCCGGTCCTCGCCGAACAACTTGGCGAGCTGCCACACCCTGGTCACGATGCCGATGGACTCCGTCGACGTTCCGGGCCGCTCGCGCTGCCACGCCGCCTCGATCTCGTCCGCGGCGTCCGGCGTGGGGTCCATTTCGGACGCTGTACTCATCCCAGACCTCCACCGCGGTTGTCGGCTGCTCGGCGCACAGCCTATCATTTAGGCCTAAACGTGAGTTTGGACCGGCGAACACGAAGGAGGCTAGATGACTCGGACAATCCTGGTCACCGGTGGGGGCACCGGCATCGGCAGGGCCGTGGCGGCGCGATTCGCGGCGTCGGACGCCGTCGTGCACATCACCGGACGGCGCAAGGACGTACTGGTCTCGGCGGCGGCCGAGCTGGGCTCGTCGGTCCGGCCGCTCGTCTGCGACAGCACCGATCCCGAACAGGTGACCACCGCGCTCGCCGAGCTGGACGGGCCGATCGACGTACTGGTCAACAACGCCGGTGGCAACACCGATTTCGATCTCCCCGACCAGGACGGGCTCGCCGGAGTCCTCGCGCACTGGCGGGCCAATCTGGACGCCAACCTGATCAGCGCGGTGCTGACCACCACCGCGGTGGAGAGCAGGCTGGCCGAAGGCGGGGCGGTGATCCACATCGGGTCCATCGCCGCCGATCAGGGCGCCGGATCCTACGGCGCGGCCAAGGCAGGGCTGGCGTCGTGGAACGTCGACCTCGCCCGGCGGCTCGGCGCCCGCGGGATCACCACGAACGTGGTCGCGCCCGGCTACATCCGGGAGACCGAGTTCTTCCGGGACAAGCTCCCCGCCGAACGGGCCGGGCAACTGGTCGACGCGACCTGCACCGGCCGTGCCGGGATTCCCGTCGACATCGCCGAAACGGTGTACTTCCTCGCTTCCGCCGGCGCCCGGCACATCACCGGGCAGACCCTCGGGGTCAACGGCGGCGCGCACACGACCAGGTAAGGACGAGAATGGTTGCCGTCGCGGACACCTCCCCCTCCACCGTGCCGAGTCCTCGTGACTGGGCCGGGATCGGGGTGGTCCTGCTGGCCACGTTCATGGGCCAGATCGACATGTTCATCGTGAACGTGGCCAGCCCGCCGATCCAAGCGGATCTGGGCGCCAGTTTCGGCCAGATCCAATTCGTCATCGACGGCTACGTGATCGCCTACGCGGCCGGCATGGTGACCGGCGGGAAACTCGGCGACCGCTTCGGCCGCAAGAAGGTCTTCCAGTACGGCGTCGCGGCGTTCACCGTCGCCTCGGTGC
Source organism: Amycolatopsis lurida (assembly GCF_900105055.1). Lineage (NCBI taxonomy): Bacteria > Bacillati > Actinomycetota > Actinomycetes > Pseudonocardiales > Pseudonocardiaceae > Amycolatopsis > Amycolatopsis lurida. Next base: position 117,215 of record NZ_FNTA01000002.1, on the reverse strand, counting down.
TGTGCGCGGTGTGCCCCACGGCGAATCTCCTGATCGTGGCGCGGGTCCTGCAGGGCGCGGCGGCGGCCGTCCTGATGCCCCAGGTGCTGTCGATCATCCAGGGCACCTTCGCCCGGCGACAGGACCGGCAGCGCGCGATCGGCGCCTACGGGTCGGTGATCGGGCTCGGGGTCGTCGCCGGGCTGATCGGCGGCGGCCTGCTCCTGAACGTGGACGTCGCCGGGCTGGAATGGCGGACGATCTTCCTGATCAACGTGCCGATCGGGCTGCTCATCCTGCTGGCCGCACCGTCGACGGTCCGGGAAAGCAGAAGCGAGGTCGCCGCGCCGCTGGACATGGTGGGGACGGTGCTCACCGCGTCCGTGCTGCCGATCCTGCTGATCCCGTTGTCGCTCGGCCCGGAACACGGCTGGCCGCCGTGGATCTGGCTCTGCTTCGCCGCCGCCGCGCTGCTGACGTTCTGCCTGTTCCGCTACGAGAACAGGCTGGCCGCGCGCGGCGGGGATCCGCTGCTGCCGGCTCGTGTCCTTCGCGGGCGCGGGTTTCCGGCCAGCATGGCGACGGTGACGGTGTTCTTCGCCGGCAACGCGGGCTACTTCCTGGTCCTGACGTACTACCTCCAGTCCGCGCTGCACCTGGACCCGCTGGCCACCGGCGTGGTGTTCGTGCCGCTGGGCGTCGGATTCGCGGTGGCGTCGGTGGCCGGACGCCGGCTGGCCGAGCGCTACGGAACCCGGGTGCTGATCACCGGCGCTCTCCTGATGACCGCGAGCTTCCTGCCGATGCCGTTCATCGTGCAGACCGGCGCCGGCACCCAGGCGATCGCGCTCGCGGTCACCATCGGGCTGTCCGGGATCGGGCAGGGACTGGTGGTCTCACCGCTGGTCGGCATCGCCATGGCCCAGGTGCCCGCCGATCTGACCGGGGCGGGTTCGGGCGTGCTGAACACCGTCACCCAGGCCGCGATGGCCGTCGGGATCGCGGGTATCGGCACGGTCTACCGCGCCGCGCTGGGGCGCAATCCACAGGACACGGCGTCGATCCCCGCGGCCGAGTTCGGCGACGCGTTCGTCGTGACCTGCGCGGTGCTGGCGATGCTCGCCGTGGCGACAGCGGTGCTGAGCTGGGTGCTCGGCCGATCGAGGACGGCGGCCGAACTGTGACGGAGAGGGAGCGACAGGTGGTCGAACTCGACGGCGAAAGCCTGGACCTGGCCGGTGTCCGCCTGATCGCCGAGGGCGGAGCGCCGTGCGCGGTGCCACCTTCCGCGCTGGCCATCGTCGAGGAGAACCGGAAGTCGTTCGAGGAGCTGGTGAACCAGGGCGTTCCCGTCTACGGCGTCACCACCGGATACGGCGAGCTGGTGCACCATCCGGTCGGGGCGGGCGACGAGGTCGCGTTGCAGACGAACCTCGTCCGCAGCCACAGCACCGGCGTCGGACCGCTGTTCGCCAGGGACGAGGTCCGGGCGATGCTCGCGGCCAGGCTCAACGCGCTCGCCAAGGGCTACTCGGCCGTGCGCCCGGCCGTCCTCGAACGGCTGGTGTCCTATTTGAACCTGGACATCATCCCGGCCGTGCCGGAGATCGGGTCGCTGGGAGCCAGCGGGGACCTCGCGCCGCTCTCGCATATCGCCTGCACCCTGATCGGCGAGGGCCATGTCCTCGAAGACGGCGAACGGACACCGGCAGGCCCCGTCCTCGAGCGGCACGGGCTCGTGCCGCTCGAATTGCGGGCCAAGGAAGGCCTCGCGCTGATCAACGGCACGTCGGCGATGACCGGGCTCGGCGCCCTGGTGGTCGGCCGCGCGCTGGACCAGGTGCGGCAGGCCGAGATCGTCGCCGCGCTCGTCGTGGAGGTGCTGCGTGGCTCGACGAGCCCGTTCCTCGCCGACGGGCACGAACGAGCCCGGCCTCACCGCGGTCAGATCGACACCGCGGCGAACCTGCGCCTGCTGCTGCGGGGCAGCGGACTCGCGGTCGGCCACGCCGAACTGGCACGGCAGGCCCGCCGCGGTGACGGCGAGGTCTACCTGCAGAAGGCGTACACCCTGCGGGCGATTCCGCAGGTGCTCGGCGCCGTCCGCGACACCCTCCGGCACGCCGGAGCCACCCTCGAAGTCGAACTCAATTCCGCCAACGACAATCCTCTCTTCTTCGGCGAATCCGGCGAAGAAGAGATCTTCCACGGCGCGAATTTCCACGGCCAGCCGGTCGCTTTCGTGCTGGACTACTGCACCATCGCGCTCACCCAGCTCGGCGTGTTCTCCGAACGCCGGACCCATCGGCTGCTCAACCGGCATCTCAACGACGGGCTGCCCGAGTTCCTCATCACCGCCGATCCCGGTCTGAACAGCGGGCTCGCCGGAGCGCAGTATCCGGCGAGCGCGCTGGTCGCCGAGAACCGCACGATCGGCCCGGCGAGCGCCCAGAGCGTCCCCGCCAACGCCGACAACCAGGACGTGGTCAGCATGGGCCTGATCGCGGCGAGGAACGCCCGCCGGGTGCTGGCGAACAACAACTGGATCCTGGCGGTCGAATTGCTCGCGGCCGCGCAGGCCGTCGACGTGTCGGGCCGGTACTCACGCCTCGGGCCGCTCGGCCGGATCACCCACGACCAGGTCCGGGCGACGGTCCCGGCGTTGGACCGGGACCGCTGCCTGAGCGACGAGATCGGAGCGCTGGCCGCCGCGCTCTCGCGCGGGGATTTCCTCGACGCGGTCGTTCGTCACGGAGCCACGCCTCGGTGACGGTGGTTCTCTTTGCGGGAGAGGCAAAGGTGTCGTGTTCGCGGGCAGGACCGATGACCAGGCGAAGACTTCTTCCCCGCGTCGGACGCGGGGAAGTGAGGCCTTCGGACGGCCGGAAGGCGCCGACCATGCCCGTCTGTCCACAAAGGACACTTTCCGCAGGTCTATTGCCCGATTGATGACTGTATGTACGGTTTCGCGTAGGGTCGTGAGTGGCAGGTGTCGTTCTAACCGCACTTACCACTCACGACCCCCTTCGCAAAGCAGGCGCCGGTCCGGCAGAGGCGTCCCTTGCGGACAGCCGAGAACGTCGCGACCGCTTCGACGAGTCAGAACCTGGCGGCGGAGCCGCAGGTGCGCCGGGGAAACGACCGAATGTGCGAACCCGCCAGACACTCAGTTCGCTCCAACCAGAGAGGGGTCTCGGTGCCGTACGACGATGTTCTGCCCACCCGCGTTCTGGGGGCCGACGGCCCCATCGTGTCCGCGCTCGGGCTCGGCTGCTTCGGGATGAGCCAGGCCTACGGCTCCGCGGACGACGCCGAGTCGATCGCCACCGTCCACCGGGCGCTCGACCTCGGCTGCACGTTCTTCGACACCGCGGAGGTCTACGGCCCTTTCGGCAACGAAGAACTGCTCGGCTCCGCGTTGCGCCACCGGCGCGACGAAGCGTTCATCTCCACGAAGTTCGGCTGGGAGTACGCCCCCGACGGCACGCGGGGCGCGCTGAACAGCAGGCCCGGCCACATCCGCCGGACCGTCGACGCGATGCTCGTCCGGCTGGGCACCGACCGTATCGACCTGCTGTCCCAGCACCGGGTCGACCTCAAGGTCCCGATCGAGGACGTGGCCGGCGCCGTCGGCGAGCTGATCACCGCGGGCAAGGTCCGGTATTTCGGTCTCTCCGAAGCCGGAACGGCCACGATCCGCCGCGCGCACGCCGTCACCCGTGTGACCGCCCTGCAGACCGAATACGCCCTGTGGGAGCGCCATATCGAGGCCGAGATCCAGCCCCTCCTGCGCGAATCGGGAATCGGTCTCGTCGCCTACTCCCCGCTGGGCCGCGGTTTTCTCACCGGGACCGCCAAACCGGCCGAGGAGTACGCCTGCGACGACTACCGCAGGAGGGATCCCCGGTTCCAGGGCGGGAACTTCTCCGCGAACGCGGCCGTCGTCGAAGTGGCCGCGGTCGTCGCCACCCGTGTCGGCGCGAGTCCCGCGCAGGTGTGTTTGGCGTGGCTGCTGGCCAAAGGCGACGACATCGTGCCGATCCCGGGTACCAAGCGCCGTCGCACGCTCGAAGAGAACCTTCGAGCGGCTTCTCTGCGGCTTGGCCCGGAGGACATCGCTCTGCTCGACGCGGCGGTACCGGCGGGCACCGCGAAGGGCGAGCGGTACCCGGAAGACGCCATGCCTTTGAACGGCCTCTGACGGTTCAGGCACCCGGTACAAGCCGGCCGCGAGAGCGAGCCATCGTGCGGTGGCAGGTCTTGCCGGTGCGGCCCGCGAAGCTCGGGAAGGGTGGCCAGGAACTCCCTGGCCGCCACGCGGCGCATCGACTCACGCGACGTGATCGGACAGGCCAAAGGCATCCTCATGGCTCGCCGCGGCCTATCCGCCGACGAGGCCTTCGACCTGCTGCGAAACTGATCAGCACCCTGAAAAGTGACAATCTGACCTCATGCGTCACACAACCCTGTTAGCGTGGTCCGCGTTCCCGCACTCCGGCAGCGGGACGCGAAACGGGGTGGCCGTCATGACCGGCAAGTACCTGAGCGGAAGCGAGTACGCCGCTTCCCTCTCCGCAGCGCTCAACGAGTACTGGCAGGCACTGGAACGACGCTGGCTGCGCGACGCCGGCCGTTGGCTGCGGGGTGGCACGAGCCAGTTCCCCGGGGCGCCGGAGCCCGCTCGCTGGCAGGTCCCGGTCGAGTCGCGAGGTCACCTGACGACCTGCCCGATCGTCGCGTGGGCGGTCGACGACGGCACCGCGGCGAACCGGCCGTCGGCGGACGCCTGCGACGGCTGGAGCGTGCCGGACGCGAGGTACGCCGAGTGCCGGGCGTTCGACGTCCTCACCCAGGTCGCGGATTGGGCGTGGCGGAAACGGGAGCAGCTGTCGACCGGGGTCCCCGATCTCGCGGGCGGGCCGGAACTGTCGTCGCTCGAAGAGGCCCACCAGGCCTTCGTGTCCGTCGACAAGCAGATGAGGACGGAAAGTTCGGTGGGCGACCACGACTTCTCCCTGCTGATCACCCGCCTTTCCGGCGGGAACGAGGCGCCCACCCGGAACTGGATGACCGGCTGGATGGGACTCGCGGCGAACACCCTCAAGGACGGTTTCCTCGCGACGGTCGAACCCACCCGGAGGAACCAGGCCATCATCGTGAAGTGGCTGGCCAACTGCTACTCGTTCCGCGCGACGACCATCCACGCCGCCAGGAACAACATCCTGCATCTCGTCGCGGCGGCCACCAAAGGGCTCACCGAGGCCGCCCCGGCGTCGACGGAAGCGCCCAAGGAGAAGCTGGCGGTGAACGCCGTCAGTGGCGTCTGGAACATCGTCGGCACCGTGGTCGGCGCTCTGGGTGGCAAGACACCCGGTGGCGTCGGCACGGCACTGACCCTGATCGACTTCGCGCTGAACGTCACCGCGCCACCGATGAACTCGGACCTGAAATTCCCGCAGCTGGACACCTTCTTCGCCCAGCTGGACACCGAGGTCCGCGCACTCCACAGCGAGCTGGACAAGGCCGAGACGGAGTACCGCGACGCCGTCAAGACCATCGCGCAGGAGATCGCCCGGGCCGACCGCAAAGACCTCGAGCTCTACGACATGACCCAGCCTCCGGCGAAGAGCGACGGCAAAGGCGGACCGGACGGCTCCCAGCGTTTCGCCGTGGACGTCGCGATCGTGCTGGAGCTCGCCGAAGCCTGCTACGGAGTCGCCGAGGTCTACTCGGGCCTGCTCGGGCAGCTCGCGAAGACCTCGTACGCCGACGGTCAGCTGGCAGGCCGCGGAGTCACCCCCACTGACGGCGACAACGCCTTGAAGGAAGTGCGGGACGACGTCGAATCCTTCTTCCAGAAGACGACCGCGCGCTACCTGGCGGCGGGCGACCGCATCAAGGAGGCCGCCCGGAAATACGCGCGGACCGACGCCGACCAGAAGGAGCGGCTCGGCGATTCGATCGGCTCGCTCGCCGGCTGGGAAAAGGAGGGGCCGGGCAGACCGGAGGGCGCGAGGCGGGACCGGATCGACCTCGACCCGGACAAGGAAGGCGCCCAGAACTGACGTTCGAGCGGGGTGCCGTCGGGTCGGGCGCCGGTGCTCAGGGCGCGATCCCGCACCGCACTACGAAAGCGTGAAGCCCAGTTCCCTGCCCCGCGTCACGAGTTCGTCCCGGGCCGTCGGATGCGCGACGTGGTCGATGATCTGCTGCGCCTGTTCACTCGAATCGTTGCCCCAGATGGTCGCGACGCCGTGTTCGCTCACCAGGAAGCTGTGCTGGAACGACGTCACCGGCCCGGCCAGCCGCGGCACGACCGTCGAGACGTCGGCCTTCGGATGCCAAGACGGCAGCGCGATGATCGCCCGCCCGCCGGGTGAATGCAGTGCCCCGACCACGAAGTCGGTCTGCCCGCCGAACCCCGAGTAGATCGCCCCTCGCACCCGGCTCGCGTTGGCCTGCGCGAACAGGTCCACCTCGAGCGCGCTGTTCACCGACACCAGGCCGCGCTGCCGGGCGATCACGGCGGGATCGTTCGTCTTTTCCGTGCGCAGCAAGCGGACCCGCGGATTGCGGTCGAGCCATCGGTACAGCTCCGCCGTACCGAACACGAACGACGCCGTCACCGGCACCGCCGGATCGAGTGCACCGGCGCGGTCGAGCGCGAGTACGCCGTCGCTGAACATCTCGGACCAGATCGCGAGTCCGCGTCGTCCGGTCACCGCGGCCAGTGTCGCGTCCGGGATCCCGCCGATGCCCAGTTGCAGGGTCGCGCCGTCCTCGACCAGACCCGCCACGCGCTCACCGATGGTCCGCGCCGTGTCCCCCACCTGCCGCGGAGCCGGCGACAGGAGCGGCTCGGCGGCGTCGAGGGCGTAGTCGATTTCGCTGACCGGAAGGAGCCCGTCGCCGTGGACGAACGGCATCTCCGGGTTGAGTTGCGCGACGACCACGCCACCGCGCGCCCGTACCGCCTCGACGGCCGCGGGCAGGATGTTCACCTCCGTGCCCAGCGATACCACGCCGTCCACCGGCACCGAGGTGTGCACCAGGACGACGTCCGGCGGCAACGCGGTCTTGAGCAGTTGCGGCACCAGCGACAACCGCGAGGGGAAGTACCGCAGTCCGGCGCGGCCGCGCATCCCCGCACCCACGAACGGCGTCTCCAGCAGCACCCCTTCGCGGTCCGGCAGTCCGGCCTGCGCGTTCAGCGCGAACAACCGGTACTCCGCCAGCGCCGCGTCCAGCACCTTCAGCGCCCGCATAGGGGTGGCGAAGTTCCCGCTCACCACCACCCGGGGGCATGCCGCGGGAACGCCCGCGAGGACGGAACCGAGCTGACTCTCCGACAGAACGCGCATGAGCCGATCATGCCCGAGGGATCGTGCGGCGGGTCCGGAGGATGACCGCACGGCTGCGTCACCGGCGCCTATCACGTCCACGATCCCGAGAAGCTTTCGAGGGGGATCACCGTGAGCCGGCGAACGGGAACGGCCCGCCCGCAGGAGAACCCGCGGGCGGGCCGAGCTTCACGGTGTCCGCCGGGTCACTCCCGGACGGCGGCCGAGGCCGCGTCCCGCGCGGGTTCGGGATCCGCGGGCCCGGACGGCACCGCGGCCGCGGGCCTCCCCCGTCGCCTGCGGATCTCGAATCCGACGAGGATCAACGCGAGCGTCACCGCGCTGAGCCAGAACTGCGAACGCGTCGACGGCAGCAGCGCCATCGCCAGGATCACCGCGGCCATCAGCGCGATGGTCGCGTAGCTCAGCCACGGGAACAGCCACATCTTGAGCGTGAGCTTGTCCGGATCCTCTCGCTCCAGCCTGCGGCGGAGTCGCACCTGCGCCAGCGCGATCGAGAGGTACACGAACAGCGCGACGGCGCCGTAGGAGTTGACCAGGAACTGGAAGATCAGGTCCGGCGAGGTGTAGGCGGCGATGACGGACACGTACCCGATCGCGGTCCCGGCCAGGATCGCGCGCCGCGGCACACCGCTGCGGGAAAGTTTGGTGAAGGCCTTCGGCGCGTCACCGTTGCCGGTGAGCGCGAACAGCATCCGGGACGAGGTGTACAGCGCCGAGTTCAGGCAGGAGAGCACCGCGGTCAGGACGATCGCGTTCATGATCGTGGCCACGGCGGGGATGCCGAGCACCTCCAGCACGGCCGCGTACGGGCTCACCGCGGTCGCCGGATCGTCCCAGGACTTGATCGCGACGACGAGGAACACCGAACCCACGTAGAACAGCACCACCCGGAAGATGATCGACCGCATGGCCTTCGCGATCGCCTTCTTCGGTTCCGCGGACTCGGCGGCGGCGATGGTGACGATCTCCGCGCCGGTGTAGAAACCGATGCACGGCACCACCGCCGCTAGAACCGCGCCGATCCCGAGTGGCGCGAAGCCGCCGTGGGAAACCAGATTCGACACGCCACCCTGGGCACCCGGCCAGAAACCGAACAGGTAGAGGGCGCCGACGACCAGGAAGACGACGATCGCGACGACCTTGATCGAGGAGAACCAGTACTCGAACTCGCCGTAGGACCGGGCCGAGACCATGTTGGTGCCGGTGAGGATCAGGAGCAGGCCGAGACTGAGCACCCACAGTGGCACGTCCGGTACCCACAGCTGCAGGATCCGGCCGCCCGCGACGGCTTCGACCGCCACGACGATGACGAAGAAGTACCAGTACATCCAGCCGACGGCGAAGCCCGCGCGGTTGCCGAGCGCTTCCCTCGCGTAGACGTAGAACGAGCCGAGCGCGGGTTTGGCGATCGTCATCTCCGCGAGCATGCGCATGATGAGCACGGTGATCAGGCCCGCGATGAGGAACGAGACCACCGCGGCCGGACCGGCCGACTGGATGACCACGCCGCTGCCGACGAACAGCCCCGCCCCGATGACACCGCCGAGGGCGATCAAGTTCATATGTCGCTGCTTGAGCCCTGGTTTCAGGCCGCTGCTCTGTGCCGGGTCGGACGCTGAAGTCACGTCTCCTCCTTCTCGCACCCACCGCCGGGGCGGTGGCGCTGGGAGCTCCATTGTGGTTCCGGTCACCGTAGGAACAAGTCGGGCGCTGAGCGAGTGCCAGTTACGATGTGGGAAAGGGGTCCAGTTCCACTCAGGACGGCTTGCGCGTCGCCAAGGCCAGCAGTTCCGCCGCCGGGCCGTCGAGACGACGTCCGGCGGGCCACACCGCGCGCAGAACGCGACCGAAGTGGACACCTTCCACCGCGACGACCACGAGATCGTGTCCGGTGACGTCCAGCGCGCTGATCACCGCGGGGCCGGCGCCCGCGAGCACGGCGTTACGGACGGCGGACGCGGAACCCAGCTCCAGCAACGGTTTCACCGGGCCCACCCCGGCCTCGCGCAAGGCGGCGTCGACGGTTTTCCTGGTTCCGGAACCTTGTTCCCGCACCACGAGCGGCGTGGTCGCCAGCTCCGCCGGGGTCAGCGGCCGGCGGGCACGCGCCCAGGGATGGGTGCCGGAAACGACCACCACGAGATGGTCTCCCGCGACCTTCCGTGACACGAGACCGGGCAGCGCGCCGGGCGACTCGACGAAGCCGAGGTCGACCTTGCCCTCGCGGGCCAGTACGGCCACTTGATCAGAATTCGTGACCTGGAGGCCGAGATAGAGGCCGGGATTCGCGCGGTTGAGTTCGCCGATCCAGCCCGGGAGCAGATGCTCGGCCAGTGTCATGCTCGCCGCGACGCGGAGTCCGGCCTCGTGCCGGGTCCGCAGGGCCTGGGCGCCGTCGAGCAGCCCGTCGAGTTCGGTGAGCACGCGGCGCGCCCAGCCCGCGATCGCGCGACCGTCCGGGGTGAGCGCGGAACCGCGGCGGGTCCGGTCCATCAGCACCAGGCCGAGCCGTCGTTCCATAAAGGACAGACGTTTGCTCGCCGACGGCTGCGCGAGCCCGAGGACGGCTGCGGCCTGTCCGATGCTGCCCAGTTCGCCGACGAGGACGAGCAGGCGCAACGAGTCCAGCTCCGGCGCTGTCATAGCCGGACGGCATGACCTACCCGCCGTATTCCCGGCTACCGCCACTGTCCTCTCCGGACGACGCTCGTCACCATGAGCACCACGTATGCGCGGCGGACGAAGCCGCATCTGACCGGTCTCGCCGTCACCGCCCTCGGTGTGGCCGTCGCGTACCTGCTGAGCACCGCCGTTCCCGTGCTCAGCGCCCTCACACTCGCGGTCGTACTCGGGGTGCTCGCCGGCTCGCTGCCGGTGCTTTCGGACGGCACCCGGCAAGCCATCGCGAAGGTGACGAAGAAGCTCATGCGCGCCGGTGTCGTCCTTCTCGGCTTGCAACTCGCGCTCCCTTCGGTGCTCTCGCTCGGTCCTGGCACACTGCTCGCGGTCGTCCTGACGGTCGGTCTCACGTTCCTCGGCACGCTCGGGCTCGGCAGGCTGATCGGCGTTCCGCGTGGTCTCGCGATGCTGGTCGCGACGGGTTTCTCCATCTGTGGCGCGTCGGCGATCGCGGCGATGGAAGGCGTCGTCGAACGGGAAGACTCCGACGTCGCGACCGCGGTCGCCCTGGTCACCTTCTACGGCGGCCTGGCGATCGCGGCGGTCCCGCTGCTCGGCGGCCGGCTGGGCATGGACGCGCTGCGGATCGGCGGCTGGGCGGGGTTGAGCGTGCACGAGGTCGCGCAGGTCGTGGCGGCCGCCACCCCGGCGGGGACCGCCGCCGTCGCGGTCGCCGTGGTGGTGAAGCTGAGCCGAGTGGTCCTGCTGGCGCCGATGGTCGCCGCGGTCAGCGTGCACGAACGCCGTCGCCGCCCGTCCACGGGTGGCAAGCGCGCGCCGCTCGTCCCGCTGTTCGTCCTCGGCTTCCTGGCGATGGTGGTGGTGCGGAGCACCGGGATCCTGCCGGGTGTCGCGCTCGACGCCGCCAAGGTGGTCTGCACGCTGCTGCTGGCGGGAGCGCTCTTCGGGCTGGGCTGCGCGGTCCGGATCGGCACCCTGGTCCGCACCGGCGGCCGGGCGCTGCTGCTCGGCCTGCTCTCCACGCTGCTCGTCGGCACCATCGCCTACGTCACCCTTGCCCTGCTCGGCTAGCTTGAACGGCGGTCAGGAGCGCGAGCGTTTCGATGTCGGAGGCGGAGCAGCCGCGAGAGAGGTCGTTGAGCGGCGCGGCGAGACCCTGGAGGATCGGGCCGAGCGCGACGGCTCCGCCGAGACGTTCGGCGATCTTGTAGCCGATGTTGCCCGCGTCCAGATTGGGGAAGACGAGGACGTTCGCGCGGCCGGCGACCGCCGATCCGGGTGCCTTGGCCGCCGCGATCGAAGCCACCAGCGCGGCGTCGAACTGCAACTCGCCGTCCACGGGGAGGCCGGGTTCCCGTTGCCGCACCAGGGAAGTCGCCTCGCGGACGACGTCGACGCGCTGATGGGCGGCACTCCCCTGCGTGCTGAACGACAGCATCGCGACCACCGGGTCTTCCCCCGTCAGGCCGCGATGGGTCGCCGCGGCGGCTAGGGCGATGTCCGCCAGCTGCGCCGCCCCCGGCTCGGGCACCACGGCGCAGTCCGAAAAGGTCAGCCGCCGACCGTCCGGGAGCAGCAGGAGGAAGCAACTGCTCAAAGTGGACACTCCCGGTGCGAGGCCCACCACCCGCAGTCCCGCGCGCAGGACGTCGACGGTCGGCCGGGTCGCGCCGGCGACACAGGCGTCCACGGCGCCCGCCCGCAAGGCCGCGGCCGCCACGAAAACCGGATCTCGCCGGGCGGCGTCGAGGTTCTCCTGGCGGCGCGCGAATCCCGCCGTCAGCGCCGTCTCGATCCGGTCGTCGGCGAGGGCGTCCGCGATGTCCACGACCAGGTCTTCCGTGGCCCCCGCCGCGCGAAGGCGCGCCCCGTCACCGAAAAGCAGCGGGCGCACGACTCCCTCGTCCCGGAGCGTCATCGCGGCGCGGACGGCGCGCTCGTCGTCGCCGTCCGGCAAGGCGAGCCGGAGATTCCGGCCGCGCAACGCCTCCCGCCAGCCGTCGAGCGTGGCGTCCGGCGTGACCTCGGTGGTCAGGCTCATCGAAGTACCTCCACGGACGAAGTGGGGGCCGCCGGAAGACGGCGACCCCCACGTGGTGAAAGAGGATCAGGGCTGGACGGCCTTCTCGACGTCGTTGAGCATCGCGTCGACGCCGTGGAGAAGCTCGGTGAGCACCTCGCGATCGGCGACGAGCGGCGGCGAGATCATCAGCATCGTCGCGCCGCGATCGTCGCCGCGGAGGATGACGCCCGTGCGCCGGAACGCCTCCGGGAGCACCTCGCGAAGCACTTTCAACGACTCGGCCTCGGTCAGCTCCCGGCCGCTGTCGCGGTCGGCCATCAGCTCGATGGCGTAGAAGAACCCGGTGCCGCGGACGTCCTTGACGCAGCGGTGCGCGGATTCGAGCGAGTTCAGCGCGGCGAACAGCTCCGGGCCCTCGGTGAGCACGTTGTCGAGCACCCGCTCGTCCCGCATCGCGGTGAGGTTCGCGACAGCGACGGCGGTGGCGACCGGATGCCCGCCCCAGGTGGCGCCGTGGGTGAAGACGCCACCCTTCGGCGAGTCGTAAAGCTCGGTGACGAGCTTCTCGCGCACGATCACCCCGCCTAGCGGCGCGTACCCCGACGTCGATCCCTTGGCGAAGGTGATCAGGTCCGGCACGACCCCGGTGACACCGTGCCCGAACCAGTGCCCCAGCCTGCCGAACGAGCAGATGACCTCGTCCGAGACGAGCAAGATGCCGTACTTGTCGCACAGGGCGCGCAAAGCGGGCCAGTATCCCTTCGGCGGCACCAGTGCGCCGCGGCCGTTCTGCACCGGTTCGGCGAACAGCGCCGCGATCGTCTCCGGCCCTTCCTCCAGGATGACCCGCTCGATCGCCGTCACACAGTCCAATTCGGCCGCCGGACCGCAGTCTCCCAGCAGCCCCAACGTGTTCGGCACATGCCGGACACCCGGCATGAGCGGGCCGAAGGGCTCCTTGATCTTCGCCAGCCCGGTCACCGAGAGGGCTCCGATGGTCGTGCCGTGGTAGGCCATGTCGCGGCTGATGATCTTCGTCCGCTCGGGCTGCCCCTGGCTGCGGTGATACTGCCGGGCGAACTTCAGCGCGGTTTCCACCGCCTCCGAGCCCGAATTGACGAAGAACGTCGTCCCGAGGTCGCCGGGTGCGAGCTCGGCCAGCAGCGTGGCCGCCTCGATCGCCGGGGTGTGCGCCGAACCCCAGTTGCTCGCGTAGGCCAGGGTGCCGACCTGGTCGGCCGCGGCCTTGGCGATGTCGGCGCGCCCGTGGCCCATGTTGACGCAGAAGAGCCCGGCGAGACCGTCGAGATGGCGGCGTCCTTCGGTGTCGATCAGGTAGCTTCCCTCGCCGCGCACGAACACCGGGAAATCCGAGGCCCAGGTGTCCTTGCGGGTGAAGTGCGGGCCGAGATGCCGTCGAGCCTGCGCTCGCAGCTGGGTGACGTCCACCGGAGACCTCCTTCGAGACACGAGTCTGTGCGTTGACTTTCGCAATCCGCCCGGCACCGGCCCAGCACCAGAGCGGCGGCGTTCGATGGGTCCAGTTGACCGGGTCGGCACCTGGGTGGCACCGGCGCCGCGCCTCCCCGGGCGCGTTGCGAAAGTGGCTTTCGCAACGCGCTCCTGCCCAACGACCAATCCGACGCCAGCAGTGAGGCGTTGATGAAGGAATCTGGACATGGAGCGTCCCGATTCCTTCATCAACACCCGACCCCAAAGCGTGTGAAGGCCCCCTTCCCTCGGCTGAGCCGAGGGAAGGGGGCCTTCACACGCAAAACCCGAGGCCTACACGTAGTCTTTGTACTTCTCCAGGAATCGCACCGGCTTGGACAGCGCGTCCCGGCGGAACGGGTCGCCCAGCTCGCGGGTACACATGATCTCGATGACGGTGGTCTTGCCCTCGTTCATCTGCGCGTCGACGGCGCGCTGCAACGCGGGACCGACCTCGTCGAGCTTCTCCACGACGACGCCTTCCGCGCCCATCGCCTTGGCGATCCCCGCGAAACTCTCGCTTTCCAGCTCGCCCGCGACGAACCGCCGGTTGTAGAAGTCGACCTGGTTCTTCTTCTCCGCGCCCCACTGCCGGTTGTGGAACACCACGGCCGTGACCGGGATGTCGTGGCGTACCGCGGTCATGATCTCGCCCATGCTCATCCCCCACGCGCCGTCGCCGGCATAGGAGATCGCGGGCCGGTCGGGCGCGGCGGCCTTGGCGCCGATGATGGTCGGCAGCGCGTATCCGCAGTTGCCGAAGCTCATCGGGGCGAAGAAACTGCGCGGCTCCTCGAAGCGCAGATAGCTGTTCGCGACCGAGTTGATGTTGCCGATGTCGGTCGACACCATCACCCGCGGCGGCATCGCCTTCTCCAGCTCCCGCAGCACTTCCCGCGGGTGCAGCCAGTTGCCTTCCTCGCCCTCCTGCTCCGCGATCATGTCGAGGCTGAACGGGTCGGTCTCGTGGGTCCAGGCGTCGAGCTCGGCCTCCCACGCGTCCTTCTCCGCCTTGATCTTCGCCGCGCGAGCGTCCTTTGTGGAGTCACAGGCCAGCGTCCGGTCCGCCAGGCGCCTGGTCAGCGCGACCGCCGCGTCCTTGGCATCGCCGCAGATGCCGACGGTGATCTTCTTGACCAGGCCGAGCATCTTGTGGTCCGCGTCGATCTGGATGATCTTCGCGTCCTTGGGCCAGTAGTCCATGCCGTGCTGCGGCAGCGTGCCGAACGGGCCGAGGCGCGAGCCGAGCGCGATCACGACGTCCGCCTGCGAGATCAGTTTCATCGCGGCCTTGGAACCCTGATACCCCAGCGGTCCGCACCATTGCGGGTGACTCGCCGGGAACGAGTCGTTGTGCAGATAGCTGTTCACCACCGGCGCGCCGAGACGTTCGGCGAGCGCCTTGCACTCCTCGACGCCGTCGGCCATCACGACGCCGCCGCCGGAGATGATCACCGGGAACTCGGCCGTGGCCAGCAGCGCCGCGGCCTCGTCGAGGCTCCGCTCGCCGCCAGGGCCGCGGTCGAGCCGGGCAGGCTCAGGGATCTCGGCCTCGATCTCGCCGTAGAAGAAGTCACGCGGGATGTTGAGCTGCGTCGGGCCGAGTTCGGAGTGGGCGCGGTCGAAGCAACGGCCGGTGTACTCGGCCATCCGCTTCGGGTTGTTGACGTGCCCCTGGTACTTGGTGAACTCCTGGAACATCGGCAGCTGGTTGGCCTCCTGGAAGCCGCCGAGGCCGGTGCCCATCGTGCCCGCCTCGGGCGTCACGATGACGACCGGGCTGTGCGCCCAGTAGGCGGCCGCGATCGCGGTCACGCAGTTGCTGATGCCGGGGCCGTTCTGCCCGATGACGACACCGTGCCTGCCGCTCACCCTGGCGTAGCCGTCGGCCATGTGCCCGGCGCCCTGTTCGTGCACGACCGGTACCAGCCGGATGCCCGCCGGCGCGAAGATGTCCATCGCGTCCATGAACGCCGACCCCATGATGCCGAAGATGTCGGTGACGCCGTTCGCCACGAGCGTCTCGACGAAGGCCTCGGACGGGGTCATCTTCTTCCGGCCGCTGACGACCACGCGGCCGTCACCCGTCTTCCGTTCCGTCATGTTCCGCTCCTTCGACAGGCGAGATTACAAAAAACGATACGTGGCGTTCCTGAAATCAGGATGCGAACGACGATAGGACGCGGATCGCCGAGCGTCAACGCCGGATTCTGAAAACCGAGACGCCCTGTGCTACTTTCCGGAACATGGAGCTGCTTCGCGAACCCGATCCGATCAACGGGGACACGCCGACCATGCGGCTGTTCTCCCTGCTCGAGCTGATCGCCGCCAAAGACCAGCTGGTCTCCCTGCAGGGCCTCGTCGAGGAGACCGGCCTGCCGAAACCGACTCTGCACCGCATGTTGCAGCAGCTCGAAGGGGCGGGTCTGCTGGTCCGCCAGGCCGACGGCCGCCACTACGGCACCGGCCACCGGCTGCGACGGCTCGCGGAGAACCTGCTCCTCAACGCGACCCACCACGGCGCCCGGCACGCCGTCCTGCGCCACCTCGTCGACGAACTCGGCGAGAGCTGCAACGTGACCACGTTGTCGGGCAACGAGATCGTGTACCTCGACCGGGTCGAGACGCCGGAACCGCTGCGGTTCTACCTCCGGCCGGGCTCGCGCGTGCCGATCCACTGTTCGGCCAGCGGCAAGATGATCCTCGCGCAGATGAGCCCGTCGCAGCGGCGGAAGCTGCTCGCGCACGCGCCGCTCAAGCAGTACACGAACAAGACCCTCACCGATCTCGACGCGCTCGAGGCCGAGTTCGCCCGGATCCGCCGCGACGGGTTCGCGCTCGACGACGAGGAGTTCCTGCCCGGCCTGGTGTGCGTCGCGGTCCTCGTGCCGGGGCGTGCCAACCTCTGCGTCGCCGTGCAGGCGCCCGTCATGCGGCTGACGCCGGACAAGGCGCTCCAGACACTCCCCGCGCTGCAGCGCGCGGCCGAGGCGATCAGCCGCGTCGACGCCGAGGGCGCGTCCGAACCGGAAAGTGTTCCGTCGTAAGGAGTTCTCATGGTCCCCGAGCTACGGCTCCCGGTACGCGAAGTCTTCGGCATCGATTCGGACCTCGTCGTCGGCGCGTTCCGCGAGCGCGGCGAGCACGTCCCCGAGATCGACGAGGCGTACCGCTTCAACCCCGACGTGACCCTGGCCCTGCTCGCCGGATTCACCCGCGACCGCCGGGTACTGGTGCAGGGCCTGCACGGCACCGGGAAGTCGACCCACATCGAGCAGGTCGCCGCACGGCTCAACTGGCCGTGCGTACGCGTCAACCTGGACGGTCACCTCAACCGCCTCGACCTCGTCGGCCGCGACGCCGTCGTGCTGCGCGAAGGCAAGCAGGTCACCGAGTTCCAGGAGGGAATCCTCCCGTGGGCGCTGCAGCGTCCGGTCGCGCTCGTGCTCGACGAGTACGACGCCGGCCGCCCGGACGTCATGTTCGTGCTTCAGCGGGTGCTCGAACGCGACGGAAAGTTCACCCTCACGGATCAGAACCGCGTTCTGCGGCCGCATCCGTCCTTCCGGTTGTTCGCCACCGCCAACACGGTCGGACTGGGCAACCTCAACGGTCTCTACCACGGCGCGCAGCGGCTGAACCACGCGCAGATCGACCGCTGGAACATCGTGGCCTCGCTGAACCACCTGCCCGCCGCCGAGGAGATCGCGATCGTGCGGGCGAGGGTCCCCAGCGTTTCCGAGCCGCTCGCGGCGTCACTGGTCGCGGTGGCCGCCTTGACCCGCAAGGGTTTCCAGGCCGGCGACCTGTCCACTCTGATGTCGCCGCGCACGGTGATCACCTGGGCGGAGAACATCGAGATCTTCGGTGATCCCGCGACCGCCTTCCGGCTGTCCTTCGTGAACAAATGCGACGAAGCCGAGCGAGATCTGGTGGCGGAATACTTCCAGCGCTGCTTCGACGACGAGCTCCACCTGCTCTCGGCATGACCACGGCGCAGGCGGAAACCCGGCGCCGCAACCAGGTCGAAGAGCTGTGCGCGGCCGCGATCCGGGCCCTCAGCGGCGATCCGGCGCTCCATTTCCGGGCACGGCGGCTGCACCGCGGACGCGAACCGCTCCCCCTGCACGCACCGCATCTTCGTCCGTCGGCCGACGACGATCTGCTGTCGTCCCGCGGCATCGCGGACGGGATGGCGCTGCGCCTGACGGCCTCCGACGCCGCCCTGCACCGGACCCTGTGCCCACGCGACCCGGCGGAACGCGGGATTTTCGAGCTGCTGGAACAGTTCCGCGTCGAATCGCTCCCGCCCGCGGAGCTGCCGGGGATGCGACGGAACCTGCGCCTCCGTCATCTGCGCTGGTCACTGGAGTTCCACCGCTCCGGTCTGACCGAGACCGCACGCGGACTGCTGTTGTACACGGTCGCGCAGATCTGCCGGTCGCGGATCACCGGCGAACCGGTGGTCGAGGAGACCGAGGACCTCATCGAGGCGACCAGGTTCGCACTGGCGCCTTCGCTCGGCCACGACCTCGCCGGCCTTCGTCGGCATCGGACGGACCAGAAGGCGTTCGCGGAACACGCGCTGGCGATCGCCCGGACGACCGGCGCCCTGCTCACCGGGACCGAACAGGACGCCGAGGACGGCAGTGATCCCGCCGATCCCACCGACCCGCGCTTCAGCCTCGTGATCGACTTCGACGCGAGCCTCGGCGAGCAGATTCCCGCCGCGACCGCCGGCACCAGCCGAACCCTGGGCGAATCCGGTGCGACGTACCGGGTCTTCACCACCGCGTACGACCGCGAACGGCGTGCGTCGGACCTGGTGCGCCCCGGACTGCTGGCCGAACTCCGCGAACGGCTCGACCGGCGGGTCGCCAGGCAGGGCGTCGGCGCCGGACGGCTGGCACGCGACCTCCAGGCGGTACTCGCCGAGCCCGCGCGCGACGGCTGGGACGCCGGCCAGGAAGAAGGCCATCTCGACGGCCGCACCCTGGCGCAGCTGATCAGCTCTCCCACCGAACGCCGGATCTTCCGCACCGAGCGGATCGAGCCGGTGGCGGACACCCTTGTGACGTTCCTGCTCGACTGCTCGGGTTCGATGACCGCGCACGCGGAACCCGTCGCCGCGCTGGTCGACCTCCTCACGCGCTCGATCGAGCTCGCCGGTGCGTCCTGCGAGGTGCTCGGCTTCACGACCGGCGCCTGGAACGGCGGCGGCCCCGGGCGGGAGTGGAGACGAGCGGGACGGCCGCGCCATCCCGGCAGGCTCAACGAACGCCTGCACCTCGTGTTCAAGGACGCCGAAACCCCGTGGCGCCGGGCGCGCCCGGATCTCGCGGCACTGCTGAAAGCCGATCTGTTCCGGGAAGGGATCGACGGCGAAGCGGTGGCCTGGGCCTGCGAGCGGATGCGCGCGCGAACAGCGGCACGCCGGATCCTGCTCGTCCTCTCCGACGGCAGCCCCATGGACGGCGCGACGAGCCTGGCGAACGATCCGCACTACCTGGACGAGCATCTGCGGGAAACGGTGCTGCGGGAGGAGAACACCGTCGAGATCCGCGGGGTCGGCGTAGGGCTCGACCTCAGCCCCTTCTACCGCCGGTCCCGGGTTCTCGACACGTCCGTCACGTCCGGGTACGCACCGTTCCGGGACGTCCTCGGACTATTGACCCTGCGGTGAATCCTGCTGCCCTTCACCCTGCTGCTCGCCACCGGATTCGCCGAGGTAGTCCTTCGCCTTGTCGGCGGCCGAGTCGATCTTGTCCGAGTGATCACCGAAGCGGGATTTCGCGAAATCGGCGGCCTTGTCGACGTGCTCCCCGCTCACCTTGTCCTTCATACCTTCGAAGTCGATACCCATGAGAACTCCTCACCTATTGTGAATACGCCGGCTACCGGCGCATGACACCCATCAAAGTCCCTTCGCGCTCAATCGCAACTTGAGCCGGACGGTTGGGTGAGTCGCGTGAACTTCACCTCATTTGCCCTTTGCGGCCAAGGAAATCGGACTCGACCACCGGGAACGCGCATCGCCGAAGTAGCTCACTCGGGTGTATTCGCCACCGCTCCACCGAACCACGATTGGCGCTTTTAGCTCTTTCGTGTTCGTATCCCTGGGGTCAGCCAATGCGGACACGGCCAAAGGGAGTTCGAACTTCATGCGCAGGAATATTGCCCGGACGGTATCGGGCGTGGCGATCGTGGCCGGCCTGGTCGCCGCGTGCGGCTCCGAAGGCGAGAACGGTGCGGCTGGAACATCTGGCGCGAACGGAACCGCTTCAAGCGCGGCCGCCGCGCCGTCATCCGGCGACGGGGCCCCGGCTTCCTCGGGAGCAGACGCGGCTCAGGCGGGTGGCGAGGCGGCGCAGAAGGTGACCGCGGCGATCCAACAGGCTCTCCAGCAGTCACCGATCGCCTTCACCACGGAAAGCGCCGAACTGTCCGAGAAGAGCAAGGCGGCACTCGGCGAGGTCGCCAAGGCCATGCAGGGCAACGACGTGAAGATCATGGTCGCCACCCACGCGGGTTACCCCGACGCGGAAAAGTCCAAGGCGCTCTCCGAAAAGCGCGCCGAAGCGATCACCACCGCGCTCGAAGGAGCGGGCGTGGCCAAGGACCGCGTCAAGACCGAGGCGACCGGCAACGAAAAGGCGCAAGGCGACAAGGCGCTGGACACGCAGATCACCGTCGCGGAGTGACCTTCGACGGAAACGCGGGTGGGCGGAGCGATCCGCCCACCCGCGTTTGTCACCATCCGATCGCTCACCGACCGCTTCGGCTCGGGCTGGACGCGATTCGACTTCGAGATAGCCGTGACTCACGCGGTACGAGAGTTACGCCTCCGAACACGCGAGTTACGTCTCTGATCACGCGAGATACGCCGTGTCACCCGCTGAGCGAAGGCACCGCCTCGGCGTCCGGGGTGCTGTCGGCCGACCGCGCCACCGGAACCCGGGCCTTGTCCGGCGCCGCCAGGCTCCAGATCGCCACCACGGCCAGGTTCACCCCGAGCGACACCAGACCCGCGTTGAAACCGCCGAACGTCACGCCGGTGACGTAGAGGGCGATCGCCGTGAGCACTCCGGTGATCATCCCGGCGGCCACCGCGGCGGTCCGCACCCGCCGCACGAACAGGATGGCGAGCCAGCCGGGGACGACCTGGGCGAGCAGGTTGTAGGTCAGGTTCAGGATGGTGAGCATCAACGTCGACGCCACGAGCGTCAGCACCGCCGCCAACACCAGGAAACTCGCCACCGCGACGACCGTCCACCGGCGTTGCGCCGCGGCCGGGACGTTCGGCGCGATGTTGCGGCAGACCATGCCACCGATGGTGAGCGCGGTCGCGGCGAGCACCAGCACGCCCGACAGCGCGGCGCCGGCGGCGACGAGGCCCAGCAGCCAATCCGGCAGCAATCCCTTGGCGGTCACCATGAACACCGTGTTCGGATTCTCCAGATCCGGATGCGCGCGCACGCCGTAATAGGCGGCCAGCACCAGGAACGGGTAGATCAGCATGTACATCGGCATCCACACGGTCGAGCTCTTCACCGCACGTTCGGAACGGGCCGGGAACACGTAGGCGCCACCGAAACCGAGGTAGAACACGATGCTCTGGAAGAGGATCGTGGTCATCGCGAACGTGAGTTCCGAACCGCCCATGGTGGTCTGCGCCGCGCTCAGCACCTCGGGTCCGCTGACCTTCGCGGTGCCGCCGGCGGCGATCACCACGGCCACCCCGACGAGCACGACGCCGAGCAGCATGAAGAAATCCTTGAGGATCGAAACGAACGCGGGCGACCGCACCCCGGAGACGGCGATGTAGACGAACGCCACGATGCCGGCCAGCACCACGCACTGCACGGGATCCAGCGGCAGTCCCAGATTGCCGAGCACCACCTGGAGACCGATGAATTGGTACTGCCCCCACGGGATCAGCGCGATCAGCATCGTGACGCAGGTGATCAACTCCAGCCGCCTGCTGCCGAAATGCCGTCCGAACACGTCGGGCACGGTCATCGCGTCGTACCGTTTCGCCGCCCGCCACACCAGCGGCGCCAGGAAATAGCCCAGCGAGTACGCGAGCAGGATGTAGCCGAGGAACCAGATCCCGTAGCTCGCGCCGTGCGCGTAGATGCCGCTCGGGAACCCGATCATCGTCCCGATGCTGTACACCTCGCCGACCGCGAGGAAGTACACCAGCCACGCCGGGAACGACCGGCCGCCGACGAGGAACTCGGAGATCCCGCCGCCGCGCGTCGACCGACCGGCCCACACCGCGAGCCCGATCGAACCCGCCATCACCACCGCCACGATCGCGATCAGCATCAGTCGTCCTCCGGGTAGTGGGCGCGGTCGAAGAAACGCCAGCTGATCCACAGGCACAGGGTGGTCAGCGGGCAGCAGCAGAACACCCAGAAGAACAGCACCGGGATGCCCAGCACCGATGCCGTCGATCCGGAGAGCAGCAGGATTCCCGCCAGGAGAGCCAAAGCGGGGACGAACAGTCCGATGAGGACACTCGGCCAGCTGCGGATCATCGCCTCGCTCCCGTCGTCTCGCGCCGCCAGACGACCTCGCCGCCGCTGACGGTGACGTCCACGGTCAGCTCGCGGATCCGGTCCGGGTCGACCGTGGTCGGGTCACCGGACAGCACCGCGAGATCGGCGAGCTTCCCGACTTCCAAACTGCCCTTGACGTCCTCCTCGCCCGCCAGGTACGCGGCGTCGATCGTGTAGCCGCGCAGCGCGGCGTCGACGTCCACGGCCTGTTCCGGGCCGAGAACCTTGCCCTGCCTGGTGATCCGGCGTACCGCGCACCAGATCCCTTCCAACGGCGGCACCGGGGTCACCGGGGTGTCCGAATGCAGTCCGAAGTGGATTCCGCGCGAGCGTGCCGAAACCAGCGGGCTGATCCGGCGGGCCCGCTCGGGGCCGAGGAAGACGTCACGATGCCGGTCTCCCCAGTAGTAGACGTGTTTGACGAAGAACGACGCGAGGACGTCGTGGGCGGCCATCCGGTCCAGCTGGTCTTCGCGCACCGTCTGGCAGTGCTCGATCCGGTGCCGCCTGCCGGTGCCGCGCGGCGAGCCCAGCCGCGAATAGCCGTCGATGATCGCGTCGATCGCCGCGTCCCCGTTGCCGTGCACGGCGACCTGCCAGCCCGCCGCGTCGAGCGCGGCGATCCGGCGGCCGAGGTCGGCGGGTTCGAGCAGCATCATGCCGTGCTCGTCCGGGTCGCAGGTGTAGCCCTCCGCGAGGCAACCGGTCTTGCCCTGGATCGACCCGTCCGCGACGATCTTGACCCCGGTCATCGCGAACTTGTCGTCCGCGGTGCCTTCCGGAGCCTCCGGTTCACCTTCGTCGAGCCCAGGAAGAAGACCGTCGAACAGGTAGCCGCGCACCCGGACGCGCAGTTTTCCGGCCCGCCGCAACAAGGCGTACGCCTCGAGTTCCGCTGCTCCGCCGATGAGGCCGATCCCGGTGTCATGCACGGAAGTCACGCCGTTGGCGAGGTATTCCTCGTCCGCCAGGAGCAGGGCTTCGGCCAGTTCTCCCGCGCTCTGGCCGGGCAGCCGGGACGTGACGAGGAAGGCCGCCGTCTCGACGAGCACCCCGGTCGGCTCGCCGCGGGCGTCGCGCACGATGAGCCCGCCGGGCGGATCCGGGGTCGCGGCGGTGATTCCGACTTCGCGCAGGGCGAGCGAGTTCGCGGTGCAGAAATGCCCGGAAACATGGGTCAGGACCACGGGATTGCGAGCAGAGACGGGATCGAGGTCCGCGCGCGTCGGATGACGCCCGTCCGCGAGCAGCGTGTCGTCGTACCGGAAACCGCGGATCCACTCCCCCGGACCGAGGTCCTTGGCCGCCTGGGCGACCCGGCCGGCGATGTCGGCGATGGTGTCGTTGGGCGGGCTGCCGGCGTCGACCGGCGCGGCCAGCGTCATCCCGAAGAACGCCGGATGGTTGTGGGACTCGACGAAGCCGGGGATCGCCGTGCGCCCGGCCAGGTCGAGCACGGTGGTTTCCGGGCCGATCAGCCGCGAGATCTCCCGTTCGGAACCGAGCGCGGTGATCCGCCCGCCGGTCGCGGCCAGCGCGCGGATCCGTCTCCCCACCGCATCGAGGGTGAGGACGGTGCCGCCGAGCGCGACGAAATCGGCTACCCGCTGGGGATCTTCTCGAAGGAACTCCACACAGGCCTCCCGGGCTCACGAGGGATCCCCAGACAGTGCGGCACGTCTGGCCGCCTGAACAGGTCCAGAACGCTCCGGCGCGGTGGTACCAGATGCGGGTTCAGCCGCCGAGCAGGTCGCGGCAGGCCTCGCCGAGCAGCCGGATACCGGGGTCGATGTCGCGCAACGGCACCGCCGCGAAGCCGATCCGGAAGTGGTTGCGCGGCGGGTCTTCCCCGACGAAGAAGATGTCCCCGGGCTCGATCAGGACGCCGTCGCGCTCGGCGCGTTCGATCAGCGCCCGGCAGTCCAGTTCGGACGGCCCGGTCATCCAGAGGCTGACCCCGCCCGGCGGGTACGCCGTCTGCGTCCACGGCAGGTGTTCGGTGACCGCGGCGCAGGTCGCCTCCCATTTCCGCATCAGCTTCGTGCGGTAGCGCCGCAGGGAGCGGTGGTACTCGCCGCTGTCGATGAGGAGAGCCAGCGCCCGCTGGAGGTGACCGGGCGGATGCCGCAGCACGTACCGCCGGATCTCCCGCAGCTCCCGCACCAGCTCGCGCGGGCCGACCAGGTATCCCAGCCGCAGGCCGGGTGAGAGGAACTTGGAGAAGGTGCCGAGGTAGATCGCGTCGCCGGTGCCGTCGAGCGCCTTGAGCGCGGGCGTGGGGCTGCCGTGGTACCGGAATTCGCTGTCGTAGTCGTCCTCGACGAGCACCGTGCCCGCACTCGCGGCGAGGCTGAGCAACCGACGGCGGCGGCCGATGCTCAGCGTCGCGTTCGTCGGATGGTGGTGGCTCGGCGTGAGATAGAGCAGGTCGACGCCGTCGAGTGTCTCCGGCGGGCGCAGGCCGCTCTGGTCGACGTCGACGCCACGCAGCCCGGCGCCGGTGCGCAGGAAGATGTGCCGGGCGTCGAGGTAGCCCGGGTTCTCCATCGCCACGACGCTGTCCGGGCCGAGCAGCGCGCGGCCGAGCAGGTCGAGCCCCTGCTGCGAACCGACGGTGATCAGCACCTCGGACGGGTCGGCTTCGATCCCCCGTGCGGTGAGCAACTGGCGGCAGATGAGGTCGACCAGCATCGGGTCGTCCGAGCCGACGCTGTCCTGCAGGCTCGGGAACACGTGCGGCCGGTACAGCGCGTCGCGCAGGCAGCGGGTCCACGACCGCGCAGGGAACGCGGTGACGTCGACCTGGCCGGCGAGGAACGGGTACGGATAGGTGTGCCAGTCCGGGCGTTTCTCGATATGCGGCACCCCGGCGTCCGGGTACCGCCGCACTCGCGCGCTCCAGTCGATGGCCGGGGTGGTGCCGCGTTCCTGCACCGCGCAATGCGGCCGCATCTCCGCGTTGATGAACAGCCCGCTGCGCTCCCGGCTCTCCACGAACCCTTCGGCGACCAGCTCCTGGTAGGCGAGGTTGATGGTGTTGCGGGAAACGCTCAGTTCGGCGGCCAGCTCACGCGAGCTCGGCAGCCGGTGCGCCGGGTCGAAGGTGCCGATCGCGATACCGTGCTCGATCGCGCGCCGCACCTGCCGGTAGAGCGGCTCGGCGGACGTCCGGTCGATTTCGATCAACGTTCGCGGCAACGGCACCTCCCTCTCGGCGTCAGGGCCGGGATCTGAACCTAGCTCCAGATCCCGGCCCGCACCACCTAACCGAGCACGTCGTCGAGCGAAACGGAGCCGATTCCGAGCGCGTCACCGACCGGCGCGGACGTCAGCCGCCCGTCCACCGTGCTGACCCCGCCGCGCAGTTCCGGACAGCGCGCGAGGGCGCCGGAGAGACCGTTGTTCGCCAGCTCCAGCGCGTACGGCAGCGTGACGTTCGTCAGCGCGTACGTCGAGGTGTGCGGCACGGCGCCGGGCATGTTGGCGACGCAGTAGAACACCGAGTCGTGCACGGTGAACGTCGGTTCCGCGTGCGTGGTCGGCCGCGTGTCCTCGAAGCAACCGCCCTGGTCGACGGAGATGTCGACGAGCACGCTGCCCGGCTTCATCCGGGACACGAGCTCGTTCGAGACCAGGCTCGGCGCCTTGGCTCCGGGCACGAGGACCGCGCCGATCACGAGGTCTGCTTCGAGCACGGCCTCTTCGATCGAGTACGCGTTGGCCGCGGCGGTGCGGATCCGGCCCTGGTACATCCGGTCGGCGGCACGGAGCTTGTCGACGTTCTTGTCGAACAGGACGACGTCGGCCCAGGTCCCGGCCGCGCCGGCGACCGCGTTCATGCCCGCGACACCGGCGCCGAGGACGACCACCCGCGCCGGGGCCACCCCGGAGACGCCGCCGATGAGCACACCCCGGCCGCCGTTGGCGCGCATCAGCGTCTGCGCGCCGACCTGCGGGGCCAGCCGTCCGGCGACCTCGCTCATCGGGAACAGCAGGGGCAGCGAACCGTTCGGCAGCTGCACGGTCTCGTAGGCCACCGACGTCGTGCCCGCGTCCAGCAGCGCCCGCGTGCACGGCTCGCTCGCGGCGAGGTGCAGGTACGTGAACAGCAGCTGGTCGCGGCGCAGGCGGTGGTACTCCTCCGCGATCGGCTCCTTGACCTTGAGCACGAGCTCTCCGGCCGCCCAGACGTCGTCGGCACTGTCGAGCACCTTCGCCCCAGCTGCGGCGTAGTCCTCGTCGCGTACGGAGGACCCTTCGCCGGCTCCGCGCTCGACGAACACCTCATGCCCGGCCGAAGTGAATTCGTGCACGCCCGCGGGCGTCACCGCGACCCGGTACTCGTGGTTCTTGACTTCACGAGGGACACCGATCTTCATCTCACGCTCCCGTCTGTTCCCAAGACAATGACGCTGAGCGTGCGGCACGGCTGGAACGGCCAGAAGTGCCAGAACCCGCGCGATCGACGGGTCCAGTCAGCGGGTCATAGTGGTGAGCTATGACGTCCTTCCCGGATGACGGCTACCGGCGTTCGAGCACTCGCTCCACAATGGACCGGTGGGAACCCTGGCCATGACCTCGCTCGCGGCGGCGGCCGGGGTCGTCGCCCAGCGCCTTTCCGGGATGGGGCTTTCCCTGCTGTGCGTACCGTTCCTTGCCCTGGCCCTGGGCCCGCTCGACGCCGTCCGGCTCACCCTGCTGCTCGGCTTCCCGGTCTATCTCGCGGTCGCGATCACCCATTGGCGTGCGATCAGATGGGCGCAGGTCGCGTGGCTGACGGTGCCCGCGGTGGTGTTCACCCCGGTCATCGCGTTCGTGGTGCGCGGCGTTCCCGCGCGTCCGCTGTTGCTCACCGCGGGTGGCTGCTGCCTCCTCGCGGTCGGCATCCTGGCGAGCGGCATCACCAGCAAACGGCTGGCGGGCAGGACGGGCGCCGTCGGCGCGGGCGTGCTGAGCGCGGCGATGAACTCCGTCGCCGGGCTGTCCGGTCCCGCCGTGGCCGTGTACGGGGCGAGCGCGGGCTGGGGCGCGGACGAGACACGCGGAACGCTGTCGATCTACTTCTTCCTGCTCGGGCTGGTCGCGCTGCCCAGTCTCGGCTGGGTAGAGGTGCCCGGGAGCGTGCTCCTCGCGGTGGCGGGCGCGGCCCTCGCCGGTGATCTGCTGGGACGGGCGCTGAGCCGCCGGGTCGGCGAACGGTCCGTCCGCTGGTCCGTTCTGGTGCTTTCGGCGGCGGGTGGCGCGCTGACGCTGGCGCATGCCGCGTGAGGCGCGGCTCGGCTCGCGACCGCGCACCGACCCGTTGCGAAAGTGGCTTTCGCAACCCGCTCACAACAGTTTCCGCAACGCCTCCCGCAAAGCGCCAAGAGCGGCTTCGGGCTCGTCCCAGAAGATCATGTGCCCGGCCCCCGCGATCTCGACGAGTTCCGCCGACGGATTGCGCTCGGCCGCTTCGGCGGCACCGGCGGCGGTGACGACCGGACTCGCGCCGCCATACAGGAAGTAGGCCGGAGCGGGCACCTTCGGCCAGTCGGCGAAGAAGTCCTCGCTTTCGAAACCGGCGTGGGTCGCGGCGATCGCGGAACGGGAGCACGAAGAAAGCCAGCGAGCACGCAGTTCCTGTTCCCGGCGCGGCCATCGCGGCCAGGACCGGGCGACCTCGTCGGCGTCGGTGCCCCGGCGGGCCTGGGCGAGTTGCCCGAGGAAAGCGTCGAGGGTGGTGGGGTACGGCGCCCGTCCGGGGCCGCTCAGCGGCGGGTCGGCCAGCACCGTGCCCCGGTACGGCCGGCTGGTGGCGGCCCGTGCGGCGATCCGTGCGCCCATGGAGTGTCCGAAAAGGATCGGGTCGCGCAGCCCGAGCCCGTCCACGACCGCCTCGACGTCCGCGGCGTAGCTCGCCAGGTCGTAATCCGGCGCGTCGTCGGACAGGCCGCGCCCGCGGACGTCGAGCACGAGCGGGCGAACGAGGTCGGTGAGTTCCCTGGCCACGAAGTCCATCGTGACCGCCGGGCTGGTGATACCCGGCAGCACGAGCACCGGAGCCCCGTCGGACGGCCCGTAGTCGAGCACGTGCAGCCGGACCGGCCCCGAGCGTACCCACCGGCTGGTCGCCGGAACGTCGCCGAGATCCGCCAACGCGGGTCGACCGACCGTGCGGAGATCCTGATCCGAAAGGTACGCCAAGGCATCGTCGAGGCCGACGACGTCCGCGTATTTCGCTTGCAGGTCGAACAAAGCGGCATCGTGCGGACCTCGGGCACGGTCACCACAGGCTTCCCTGACGACCAGGGTGTTGAAGCCGGACTGGACCGCATCGACCGCGGTCGCGCGGACACATCCCGAAGTCGTCGCGCCACAGACGACAACGGTGTCCGTGCCCAGACTCGTCAGGAGCGCGGCCAGCGAGGTCCCGTGGAACGCCGACGCGCCCTTCTTCAGGATGAGATGGTCGCTTTCACGCTGTTCGAGCCGTGGGTCGAGGGCGATCGCCTCGCTTCCTTCGCGCAGCGCCCGCATCCCGGGGGCTTTCCGGAGCCACGCGACGGCGTCGCCGTCCGCTTCGGCGGGGGTGTAGCTGATCGCGGTGTAGATCACCGGTATGCCCCGCCGGCGCGCCTCGGCGACGAGAGCGGCGGTCGCGGTCACTTCGGCGGTGAGGTCGGCTCCGGACGGAAAGCCGGGTTCGGTGAACCCGCGGGTCAGGTCGACCACGACCAGGGCCGGGCGCGATCCGCGCGGCACGCTCGCGCCGAAACCGGCTCGGTCGTACACGCTGTCGAGGCCTTCATCGACGGGCACGCTGCAACTCCTTGATCAGTTCGTCCTGAGTACGGATCCGGCCCAGCAGCCAGCCCTGGAACAAGCCGAGGGCCGCGGCGGCCGCGATCACGCCATAGCGTTTGACGTTGTCGGGCACCAGCATCGCCAGACCGTCGAGAGCCTCGCCGCCGTCCGCCGGAGCGGGTTTCGCCACCGGCGCGGGCCGGCCTTCCAACTGGTCCGCGAGATTGCGGGCGAACTGGTCGAGCAGCCGGGTGGAGACGGCGCCGATCGCGCCCTTGCCGAATTGGGCGAGCTTGCCGCGGATCGACAGATCGGTCCGCAACTCGATGGTGGCGCCGCCGGGCGCCTCGCGCACGGTCAGCGTGACGTCGGCCTCCGCGTCACCGTTGCCGTGGGCGTCCGCTCCCCTGGCCACGAGCCGCAGGCTGCGGTCGGCGGGGGCGACGTCGGTGAACCGCACGGTGCCCGAGTAGGCGGCGGTGATCGGGCCGACCTTGACCTTGACGCGGCCGAGATAGGCGTCGTCCTGCCGCCCGTCGAGGGTCGCGCCCGGCAGGCAACCGGCCACCCGTTCGACGTCGTTGATCAAGGCGAAGACCGCGTCGGGTCCGGCCGGGACGGACAGTTGGTTCTCCAGGATCACGCTGTCGCCTCCTTCTTCGCGGCGTGGCACCGGCGGGTCGCGGTCGCCTCGATCGCGTCCACGATGGTCTGGTAACCGGTGCAGCGGCACAGGTTCGCCGAGACGGCCTCGCGGATCTCCTCGCGCCCCGCGTCCGGCCGCTGGGCGAGGAATCCTTCGGCCAGCATGAGGAATCCGGGCGTGCAGAACCCGCACTGCAGGCCGTGGTGCTCGCTGAAAGACCGCTGCAGATCGGAAAGTTCCCCGTCCTGCCCCAGCGATTCGACCGTGCGGACCTCGGCCGATTCCGCCTGGACGGCGAACATCAGGCACGCCCGCACCGGTTCCTCGTCGACGAGAACAGTGCAGGCGCCGCACACCCCGTGCTCGCAACCGACGTGGGTGCCGGTGAGCCCGAGGTCGTGACGCAGGACGTCGAGCAGGGTCTTGCGCGGTTCGACGAGGGCCTCGTGCGCCTCGCCGTTGACGTTGAGGACGATCAGGTGCCGGTCACTCATGATGGGACGCTCACTTCCTGGTGGATCCCCGCGTCGAGCGCGGCGAGCACGGTCTGCGGATGGACCGGGGTCGTGTCGAGTTCGACCCCCGTCCGGCGCAGCGCGTCGTTGATCGCGTTCAGCACCGCGGCGGGCGCGCCGATGGTGCCGCCCTCTCCCGCGCCCTTCGCGCCGTTTTCCGTGAAGGCGCAAGGGGTTTCGAGGTGGGTGACGGAGATGTCGGGGATCTCCGTCGCGGTCGGGACGAGGTAGTCGATGAAGCTCGCGGCCGACGGTTCCCCGTTGCCCGCGTAGGTGACCTCCTCGAACAACGCGCCGGCGATGCCCTGCGCGATCCCGCCACGGCATTGGCCGTCGACCACCTGCGGATGGATCACCACGCCGCAGTCCTCGACACAGGCGTAGCGCAGGATCTTGATCTGGCCGGTACCCGGATCGGCCTCGACGACCACGGCGTGCGTGGCGTTGGAGAAGGTGCCGTCGCCGGGCACGTCGAAACTCGCCGTGGCCGTCAACGTCGGTTCGACGTCCTTGGGCAGCAGGTGACTGCGCAGGTAGGCCACGTCGGCGATCTCCTCGAACGACGCGCGCCGCTCCGGGTCGTCGATCTGGACGACGCCCCCGTCGCCGTCGAGCCGAACGTTGTCGGGACTCGTTTCGAGCAGGTGCGCGGCGATTTTGCACAGCAGTTCGCCGAGCTTGTCGGCCGCCAGGGACACCGCCGAGCCACCGATCGTCACCGAGCGGGAGGCGAAGGTCCCCCATCCGTAGGCGATGCGCTCGGTGTCGCCCTGGCGGAGCTTGACCTGGTCGAGGTGCAGCCCCAGCCGGTCGGCCACGATCTGCGCCAGCGTCGTCTCGTGGGACTGGCCGTGGTTCATGGTGCCGCTGGTGACCACGACGGAGCCGGTGGTGTCCATCCTGATCTCGGAGATGTCGAAACCGGGGACCACCGCCATCTTCCGCTTGGCGAAGGCGCCCGAGCCGTACCCGGTCCGCTCGGAGAAGCAGCAGTAGCCGATGCCGATATGCCTGCCCTCGGCGGAGGCACGGTCCCGGATCTCGTACCAGCCCTCGTCCCGGATCACCGCTTCGGCGAGTTCGAGCGATTCGCGGTAGGTGCCGGGGTCGTAGGTGATGGCGTTGACGCCGGTGTACGGGAACTGCGTGATCACGTTGCGCCGCCGGATCTCGACCGGATCGAGGCCGAATTCCCTGGCGGCGCGTTCCATGATCCGTTCGATCGCCATCACGTACTGCGGACGGCTGACGCCGCGGTACGGCGCCGTCGGTGCCTTGTTGCTCGCTATGGCGCGGGCACGGACGCGGTATTCGGGCACCTGGTACACGCTCGGCATCTCGGCCGACGCCATCAGCGGCTCGATCCCCGCCGTGAACGGGTAACAGGAGTACGCGCCCATGTCGCAGACGACGTCGACGTCGAGCGCGGTGATCCGCCCGTCCTCGTCGAACGCCGCCAGCGTGCGGTAACGCTGTTCCCTGGCAAGGAATCCGGCGGTGAGCGCCTCGCGCCGATCTTCGATCCATTTCACCGGCCGGTTCAGCCGCCTGGCCGCCGCCGCGACCGCGATCTCCTCACGGCCGACGACGCATTTCTGGCCGAAACCCCCGCCCATGTCCGGGACGGTGACGCGCACGGTGCGTTCGGGGACCCGCAGCGAACGGGCCATCGCCGTGCGCACCTGATGCGGCACCTGCGTGCACATCTGGACGAGCAGCTGGTCGTCATGATCGTCCCAGGAGGCGACCACTCCCCGCGTTTCGAGCGGGAGCGCGTTCTGCCGTCCGCTCTTCGTGACGACCTCGACCACCCGGCCGCCGCCCGCGCGGGCCGCCTCGAACGCCGCGTCGACACCGGGGGTGTCGAACATCGACACGTCGACCAGCACGTTGCCGGGCGCCTCGTCGTGGACGAGCGGCGCGTCCGCGGCGAACGCCGATTCCTCCGACACGATCGCGCCGAGCGGCTCGTAATCCACCACCGCGGCTTCGACGCCGTCCTCGGCGCTGTACGGATCTCGCGCGACGACCAGCGCCACCGGTTCGCCGGTGAACCGCACCTTCTCCCTGGCGAGGATCGGCATCGCGGTCGGCGAGAACTCCTCGGGCGGACGGTCGAGCAGGGCGACGATGTCGCCGAGATCGAGATCCCGCGCCGCGTAGGCGGCGACAACGCCGTCGACCGCCAAAGTGGCAGACAGGTCGATCCCGGTGACCGTGCCGTGCGCGACCGTCGAGCGGACGAAAGCCGCGTGCAGCATCCCGGGCAGCTGAATGTCGTCGACGAAGCGGCCCCGGCCGGTGAGCAGCCGGGGGTCTTCGCGCCGGGGCACGGACGCACCGACCCAGCGGCCGTTGCGCCCATCGAACCGCGGAGTCATCGCGTTTCTCCTTTCTCCCAGGCCTCGTGCAGAGCCCGGGTGACGAGGGTGCGCGCCAGCCGCCGTCGGTAGGCGGCACTTCCCGCCGCGTCGTCCGGCGGATCGATGGCCGCCGCCGCGGCCTCCCCGCATTCGGCGAACAGGTCCGGTCCGGGGACACCACTGTCGAGCAGCGCCTCGGCCTCGAGCACCCGGACGGGCGCCGGAGCCACACCGCCGAGCACGACCCGGCCCCCGCGCTCCGCGTCGATGCTCACCGCCGCGTCGACGATCGCGAAATCGCCGTGACGGCGGGCGAACTCGGTCAACGCGGCCCTGGGCGACGGACGGGTGAAGCGCACCGCGGTCACGACTTCGTCCGGCTCGACGGCCGTGGTGTAGAAGCCGTGGAACATCTCTTCGGCCGGGATCTCCCTGGGCCCGCGAGGGCCTTCGGCGACGATCACCGCGTCGAGCAGCAGGGCGAGCAGGCACCATTCCGCGGTCGCGTCGCCGTGGACGACGCTGCCCGCCACCGTGCCGCGGGACCGGATCGGCAGATGCCCCACCCACCGCATCGCGCGGGACAGCACGTCGAAATCCGGTCCCAGCTCGGCGACCTCGACCGCCCGATGGGTGAGCAGCGCGCCGATCGTGAGGCTGGAACCGTTACGCCGGAAGGAGTTCAACGCCGGTTCGCGGCGCAACGGTCCCAGGTCCACCAGCGCCGTCGGCCGGGCGAGCCGGAAGTTCATCATCGGCATCAAGCTCTGCCCACCCGCGATGAGCTTCGGATCCTCGCCCGCCGCGGCAAGCTCACCGAGCAGGCCGACGGCGTCGGTGACGTCGTGGGCCCGGTGGTACCGGAACGCGGCGGGCTTCACAGAGCCGGCCTGGTCTCGGCGGATGGCTCGGCCGGGTCGACGATCCGGTCGAGTTCGCGGCCGCGGGTCTCCGGCGCGCCCACCTTCATGAACAGGA
Organism: Amycolatopsis lurida; assembly: GCF_900105055.1. NCBI lineage: Bacteria > Bacillati > Actinomycetota > Actinomycetes > Pseudonocardiales > Pseudonocardiaceae > Amycolatopsis > Amycolatopsis lurida. The sequence continues at coordinate 83,872 of NZ_FNTA01000002.1, read as the reverse complement.
CCGCGGCCACCACGAGGACACCCAGCACGGCGAAGGTGAGGGGCAACCCGAGCACCGGCCACAGCACGCTCCCGAACAGCAGCGGCGCGAAACCGGTGATCGCCCGGCTCGACGACGACGCCCAGCCGAACCCCGAGGCCCGGAGTTCCGTCGGGTACAGCTCGGACACGTAGGCGTACATCACCGGGATGACCACCAGCGCGAACAGGCCGAACGCGCCGATCGCCACGACCGCCGCGGCAGGCGTGTCGAGCAGCAGGGAGAACACCACGAGCGACAACGCGGTGAGCGGACCGGCGACCATGATGATCCGCTTGCGGCCGACCTTGTCGACCAGGAGCACGGCCACCGCGACACCGACGATGCCGGTCGCGTTCATGAGCGCGGTCGACGCGAAGGCGGCGATCTCGCCGAATCCCTGCGCCCGCAGGATCGACGGCATCCAGCTGAGCGCGGCGTAGTAGACCAGCATGACGCTGATGAACAGCGACCACGCGACCGCCGTGATCCGCGGGTTGAACGCCCACACCCGGCGCAGCTGGTCGAACGCGGCCGCGACCGCGCCGCCGCGGGTGTCCTCGACCACCGCGGGCGGGACCGAGTACGGCTCCGGGGTCGCGCCCGTACGCCGCACGAGGTCGTCGATCACGGCCCGCGCCTCCGCCTCGCGGCCCTTGCGCACCAGATACAGCGGTGATTCCGGGACGCCGCGCCGCACCCAGAACAGCAGCAGCGCCGGTAGGATCATCAGCACCAGCATCCAGCGCCAGTTCCCCTCGACCGGGAGCAGCAGGGTCGCGGTGACGGCGGCCAGCGTGGTCCCGATCGGCCACCAGCCGTCCATCGCGGACAGGACCCGGCCGCGATGCTTGCGCGGGGAGAACTCGCTGACGATCGCGTAATCGACCGGAATGCAGCCGCCGAGGCCGATCCCCGCCAGGAAACGCAGGGCCAGGAACGTCTCGACGTTCGGGGCGAACGCCCCGAACACGGAGAACAGCGCGAACAGCAGCAGCGTGACGCTGAACGCCCGCTTCCGGCCGATCCGGTCCGCGATCGTGCCCCAGACGACCGCGCCGACGGCCATGCCGATCAGGTTCGCGGTGGCCACCAGGCCCTTCCCGCCGGCGGACAGGCCGAATTCCGTCCCGACCAGCGGGGTGAGGAATCCGTTCAGCGCGACGTCCCAGGCGTCGAACATGTAGCCCAGCCCGCCGATGAGGAAGATCTTTCCCTGCACGCTCCAACGCCAGGGCAGGTCCTGGACGATCTGATCACCAGTACGCATGAACCGCTCCGTTGCGATTGACGGCCAGCGCGCCTCAGCGGGCGAACTGGTAGTGGATGGACTCGGTGTCGGGGTCGGTGAGCGGGCTGCCGTTCCACAGCCAGTCGTAGGACACGTCGGATTCGCCGTCGAACCGCCGCAGCTTCTCGTCCCGTTCGCGCTGTTCGGGACCGTCGGGCAGGTGATAGAAGTCCATGTTCTGCAGCGAGGCGTCCTGCACCATCCCCGCGTGCTTGGCGCGCCGGTCCACGTAGCGGATCAAAGCACCGTCGATCCCGTCGCGGGTGACGCGCCCCAGCTCCTCGGCCAGTACCGCGGCGTCTTCCATCGCCTGGGACGCGCCTTGCGCCTGATACGGCAGCATCGCGTGGCACGCGTCGCCGAGCAGGGCGACCCGGCCGTCGACCCAGACCGGATCGCGGCGGCGGCGGTACATCGCCCACACCGAGACGTCCTCGTCCTTCGCCTTGGCCAGCATCGTCGGTACCCGATCGTCCCAGTCGTGGTACTCGGCGGCGAGTTCGGCGGCGGTGGCCGGGCCGCTCCAGTCCTTGGCCACCGTTTCGGTGCACGGCACGATCGCGACCACGTTGAGGTACTCCCCGCCGCGGATCATGTAGTGCACCAGGTGTTTGTTGGGGCCGTACCAGATCGTGGAGTGGTAGCGGTCGGCCAGGAACCGCGTCGCGGGGTCCTGGGCGATCAGGTCGCCGGAGATCAGGGCCCGATAGGCCATCTCGCCGGAGAACGCGAGGGTGTCGTCGAAGCCGGCGAGATCCCGCACCGAAGACCGGATGCCGTCCGCCCCGACCACGATGTCACCGGTGAACCGCCGTCCGTCGGCGGTGATGACGGTGGGCCGCTCCGGGACCGTCCGGTCGAGGTCGACCACCCGCGCACCGGTCGCCACCCGCACCACCGGACCGGGCACCTCCGGATCGAGGCAGGCGTCCAGCAGGACTCCGTGCAGGTCGGCGCGGTGATAATGCCAGTAGGGCGCGCCGTACTGGTCGGTCACGCGCCTGCCCAGCGCCAGCTGGGCGATGATGCTCCCGTCGGCCCAACGACGGCGCACCTGGTCCTGCGGCTCCGTCCGCACCCGCTCGAGCCGGGCGCGCAGCCCGAGCCCGATGAGGATCCGGCTCGCGTTCGGCGCGGTCTGGATGCCGGCGCCGATCTCGCCCAGCTCCGGGGCGGCCTCGACCACGGTGACACGCAGACCCCGTTGCCGCAGGGACAACGCGGCGCAGAGCCCACCGAGCCCGCCGCCGACGACAACGACCTCAAACGACTGACTCGCGGCCATGCCCGCCTCCCGTCTTCGTCCTTGCTTTCGCGCCCTTGAGCAAACTGCCCGCGCCGGGCACCCGGGGCTCCACACCGAGCTCCGACAGGATCCGGTACGTCGTCGCCGTCGCCGCCGAGAGGACCGGGATCCCGATCTCGTCCTCCACCGGCTGGATCGCGGACAGTGAAGGCATCTGGACGCAGGCGGAAAGCACGAGTGCGTCCACATCGGACAGATTCAGTCTCCGGTGATGCTCCCGCAGTCCCGCCGGGTCGAGCCGGGCGACGGCGAGATTGTCGGGGACCTCGAGGGAAAGCGCGTCGGCGACCTCGAACCCGGCGTCCTCGATGTAGTCCGCCACCGCCTTGGTCAACGGCTTCATGTACGGCGTGATGATCGCGACCTTGCGGGCGCCGAGCGCGCCGAGCCCGGACAGCAGCGCACCGGCACTGGAGACGACCGGCGACTCGCAACCTTCTTCGCGCAGCACGCGCGTGATGTCGTCCTCGGCGGTGCAGTGGTAGCCGGGCCCCTGGGCCATGATCGCCACCAGGCACGCGGTGGCGACCACGTCGGGCTTGGCGTCGGCGAGTTCGGCCGCCGCGCGTCCGGCCTGGGCGTTCATCGCCCGCAACTGTTCGGGTTCGACGTGGCGCATCCTGGCCCGCGCGGAATGGAAGACGAACCGGTCCGCCGGCTCGGACTCCTCCCTGGCCCGCAGCATCCGCGGCAGCTCGGTCTCCATCGTGAGGTTCGAGCTGGGGACGATCATCCCGATGTGGTGGTCGCTCATCGTCGGGCCGCCGGACGCATCTCGGCGACGGTCAGCTCACCGTTGTCGACGATCAGTTCGTCGTCGAGGTAAAGGGAATTGCCGCGCATCGGGATGTCGAAGTGGCAGGGCGTGTCGTTCGGGCCGCCGAGCTCGTTGTTGGGGCCGATGGAGAACATGACGTTGCCGTAGAAACTCCGCAGTTCCATGCCCATCCCGCCGGGGAACTGGGTCAGCCCGTGCCAGTGGGCGCGCTCGTCGAGCCCCCAGCCGACGTGGCTCATGCCGTAGCCGCGAGGGTCCTCGAAGCTCTCGATGTACGAGCGCAGCAGATCCGCGTCCAGCCCGGACGATCCGGCGCCGCCGCGGATGTCCCGGATGAAGCCCTGCTCGATGGTGATCTCCACCGGCGTCTGTACGTAGGTGTTGAACGGCAGCAGGACATCCCCCGGCGAAAGCACGATCTTCCCGTCGACGCCGTCGTCGGCCCCGCCGGTGAACACGAACGCCGCCGGCCAGTGGTCCCAGCGGCCGGGGGTGTCGGTGTAGCCGTATTCGGACAGCGTCGGGTACACGCCGAGCTGATAGGTGACGTCGGTGCCCGCCGGGCTGGTGATCCGCATCGTGCCCGCCTTGGCGAGGAGTTCCGCGCCGATCTCCACCCGTTCGCGTAGTTCCTTCGTCGGCATGAGCCTGGCCAGCAGCTCGGGCGGTTCGACGGCGGTGAGGATCCGGGTGCCCGCGTCCTGGATGGCGAACTGTTCCTTGCTGAACAACAGGAACGTGCAGTCGACCACCATGTCCACGCTCTTGAGCGCCTCGACCGCCAGCGGGATGTTCCCGAGCCCCGAGTCGCCGACCGCCCACGCGCCCGCGGCGCTGACCGGCGACGGCAGCCGCATGTGGTACGCCGAGGCACCCAGCTGCTGGGCGGCCCACAGGAAGGCGTCTGCGTACTCCGCGCGCTCCCCGCCGCGGGTCAGCACCACCACGGTCTCGCCCTCGTGCACCCCCGAGAACGTCAACTGGCGCAAACAGATGTCGTTGAACAGGTTCCGGTCCATCGCCGACCACCTCCATATTGATCCGAGCACGTACTATCCGGGTACGGAAGACCGGCCTTCATACGAACACGTACTATCCGGATACGCAAGAGGTGACCGCGGACAGATCTCGGCGGCCTGCCCGTGAGCGACCGTCCGGACACGTAGGATCACCGCGGGGGCCCGGGCAGCGGGTTGGAGCCGACAAGGAGCAACGATGGGTGAATCGGCGCGCACGGGCCGGCGCAGGGACGACACGCCGGCCGTCACTCCCGCGACGCCGTCGGACCTGCTGGCGGCTCCCGGCTACGGCGCGCGCAGGCTGTACCAGGCGTACCTCGCCGCGTGGAACCGCCATGTGGATCCGGTGCTGACCGGCCCGCAGTTCGCGGTCCTGTCGGCGGTCCGCGCCTATCCCGGCAGCGACCAGAGTTCCCTCGCGGGCGCCGTCGCGCTCGACACCTCGACGATGGCCGATCTGTGCCGCAGGCTCGAACGGCGGGGTCTCATCCAGCGCGTCGAATCCCCGCACGACGCGCGCCGCAAACTGCTTTCGCTCACCGACGAGGGCAAGTCGGTCCTGAGCCAGGTGAACCGCCGCGCCCGCCGCCTGGACAAGGCGCTCCTCGACGGCGACGACGACGTGGACATGGCGGCGTTGCTCAACGCGCTCGGTGCCCGCTGGGAGCGGATCGCCGAGGTCGACAAGCTGCGCTGAGGCCGACAAGGGGGTTGACCTTGACATCGTGACAAGGTCTTCACTGAAGCGCAGGAGGTGGTTCCCCATGAACCCGACCACGGACACAACGCTGCTCGACGCGCTCGGCGCCGAGGACTCGTCGACGCGGCTCAAGGCCGCCATGGCCGCGGGCACCCGGCCCGACGCGCGCTTCACCGACGCACTCGTCGCGCGCTGCGCTGTCGAGCCCGACTTCTTCGTCCGCGACATGCTCACCTGGGCACTGACCCGGCTCCCGCCCGTGAACACGGTGCCCAGGCTCTTGACGGAGCTTCGGTCCGAGCGGACGCAGGCACGGAGCCAGGCGTTGCACACCCTGTCGAAGATCGGGGACCGCACCGCCTGGCCCGCGATCACCGGATCCCTGCTGCACGACGCCGACGACGAGGTAGCGCGAAGTGCCTGGCGTGCGGCCGTCATCCTCGTGCCGGAGGGGGAGAAAGCCGGGCTGGCCGCGGAACTGGCCATCGAGCTCGGCCGTGGTGACCGGAACAGGCGGCTGAGTCTCAGCCGGGCGCTCGTCGCGCTCGGGGACGCCTGCGAGCCTGCCCTGCGGAAGGCCTCGGAGAGCCGCGATGACGCGGTGCGTGCGCACGCCTTCGCCACGGAGCGGCTCCGGCGCGACCCGGAAGCGGGTTTCGACGTGACCGCGGACGAGGCGAAGCGGATCATGGCGCTCGGCCCGCAGCAGGCCGGAGGATCGGCGTGCTGATCGGCGAGGTGGCGCGGCGTTCGGGAGTGAGCTCCCGGATGCTGCGCCACTACGACTCCCTCGGGCTGGTGCGGCCGACGGGACGCACCGTCGGCGGCTACCGGGAGTACCAGGACGAGGACATCCGCCGGATCTTCCATGTGGAGAGCCTGCGCTCGCTGGGATTGTCGCTGCGCCAGATCTCACGCGCGCTGGAGGACCCGACCTTCACGCCGTCGACGCTGGTCGGCGACCTCATCCGCCAGGCGGAAGACCGGCTGAACCGGGAGCAGGAGCTGCTCTCGCGGCTTCGCACGGTCGACGCGTCCGCGCCCTCGGACTGGCAGGACGCCCTCCGCATCGTGGAACTCCTGCGAGGGCTCACTTCGCCTCACGCGGCGCGCCGCCAGCAGGCCGTCCTGAATCCGGCCGAAGACCTGCCGGTTCCCGCCGACCGGATCGCCGGCGCGATCCTGACCGAGGCCGACCCGAACGTCGCCGGAGCCCTGCGCTGGGCTCTCGCGCGGGCGGGCGGCGACGGGGTGGCCGAGGTGGCGGCGGGACTGCGTGCGGACGACGCCGACATCCGGCAGCGCGCGGTGCTGGCTCTGGCCGAGATCCCCGGCGAGGAAGCGGGCAAGGCGCTCACGGAGGCACTCGGGGACTCCGACGCGAGGGTGCGCGGGCCCGCCGCTCTCGCCTTGGGCGGAAGGGGCACGACGGCGGCCATCCCGGCCCTCGTCGGCATGGTGGTCGACGGCACGAACGACGTCGAAGCCGCGGAGGTCCTGGGCGCGCTGGTGGAGAACCCACACTCGGAGGAACGGATCATGGCCGCCTTGGCCGACGCGCTCGCGGCGCATGCCGGGGATTCCGCGGTCCGGATCCGCGTGGTCCAAGCCCTGGCAGAGATTCCGGGGGCCAAGGCGGGCGGCATGCTGAAGCGGCTCGCCGGGGACGCCGATCCGGCGGTCGCGCTGGTCGCGTCCGCCCTCGCCGGCCGGGACCGGCCTGTTGAGGGATAGCGGCCTTGCTGGTCCACAAGGGACACTTCATGCGGTCTGCCCGTGGCCCCGCCGGCTCACGCGGCGCTTGCGGCGGCGCGCTGGGTTCAGGTGTTCCCGATGTCGCATTCGGGACGCTGAGTGTCTCTAATGCGACATTGGGAACACCCGAGCGGCGAAACGGCAAGAGTGGCAGCAGGAGCGTGTCAGGAGAAGCAGCGGATCGGCGCGCCGTTGAAGGTGACCATGTCCGCCAGCGCGGCCTCGGCAGTCCATTGACGTTGCGAAAGCCACTTTCGTAACACGCCACCTTTGCCTTACCCCTGAGTCAATCACCTGAATCGGGCGCTTGCTCATCCACGCGGCTCGTACCGTTCGTGGTGCACCACGGCGTCGAGCGGAAGCCGTTCCCGCCAGCCGTGCCGCTCCAGATCGGGGACGGTGGGCAGATCCCGCACCGGCCCGACGCACAACCACGCCACCGGACGGACGTTTCCGGGGAATCCCACCAAATCCCGCAGAAACTCTTCGCGGTAGAAGCTGACCCAGCCGACGCCGAGCCCTTCGGCGGTCGCCGCCAGCCACAGGTTTTGAATGGCCAGGCATACCGAATACAGGCCGGCGTCGGCGATCGCGTGCCTCCCCAGCACGTCGGGCGCGCCGCGTGCCGGGTCGTAGCCGACCACGATCCCGGCGGAGGATTCGACGATGCCTTCGATCTTGATGTTCGCGAAGACACGGGCCCGTTCGACGTCCAACCGGTCTTCGAACACCTCGCGTTCGGCCAGCACGTGCTCGCGAAACCGCTTTCGTAGGTCCATATCGGACACGACGACGAAATCCCAAGGCTGCGACAGGCCCACACTCGGCGCGGCGTGCGCCGCGCTCAGCACTCGGCGCAGCACCTCTTCCGGAATCGGCTCTCCGGTGAACTCGCCCCTGGTGTCCCGTCGCCGGAAGATCGTGCCGTACAACGAACCGTCCTCTGTCTCATGCGTCATGTGCCTGATCGTGCCCGCTCCGGTTCGCGGCGAGGAACGGGGTCAGCAGGCGGAGCAGTTCCGCGGGCCGGTCCAGCGGGATGATGTGGCCGCAGTCCTCGATGAGGTGACCGGTGAGGTCGTCGGCGACGGGACGCAATTGCCTTTCCAGCGCGCGACCCACCGGGTGGGCGCCGATCGCCATCGTGGGCATCGTCAGCCTGCCGGCCGCCACCGCATCACCGATCTGGCGCGCGGTGACCGGCAGGGCGCGATAGTAGGAGAAGGCGCAGCGCAGGGCGTTCTGTCCGGTGTAGGCGTCGACGAAGGCGTCGCGGACCTCCGGCGGCACGCCGCGTCCGAGCGTTCCCGCCGCGAGGAACCAGTCGATGTACTCCGCCTCGTGTCCGACCAGGACTCTCTCGGCGAGGCCGGGAACGGCGTGGAAGCCGAACCACCAAGGCGGGCCGCCCGCCAGGAAGTCCTCCGCGCCGGGTATTGAACCCGCCAGCGACTCCATCACGACGAGCCGCCGCACCAGCTCCGGCCGCCGCAAGGCGAGCAGGACGGCGACCGGCGTGCCGGCGTCGATGGCGACGACGTCCGCAGCGGGTTCGCGGAGGGCTTCGAGGATGCTTTCGGCGTCGCTGACCAGCGTGCTCGCGTCATAGCCGTCCACGGCATGGGTGCTGTCGCCGAGCCCGCGCAGATCCGGCGCGATGACCCGATGGTGTTCGGCCAGCGGGCCGATGATCTCGCTCCGGAGCCGCCAGGTGTGCGGGAAGCCGTGCAACAGCAGGACCGCGGGCCCCCTGCCCGCGACGGCCACGGTGACCTCGATGCCGTTGATGCCGATCCGGCGTAGCTGGGGCACGTCGCCTCCGTAGTGGTTACCATTGGTTACCAGAAAACCGTAGGTAACTTCCGGCGTGCCGCCAAGACGGCACTTTCCCCACAGGTGGTGAGCTCCAGGTGACCTCCCGGCAGAAGCGCGGTGACCTGTTCGACCCCGAGTGCCCGACCCGCCGTCTGCTGGACCGCATCGGCACGAAGTGGACGTCGATGGCGGTCAAGGTCCTCGCGGAGGCCGCTCCGGACGAGGTGCGGTTCGCCGAATTACGGCGGCGGATTCCCGGCGTGTCCCAGAAAATGCTGTCGGTGACCCTGCACAGCCTGGTCCGTGACGGCCTCGTCACCCGCCGGGTGGAGCCCACCGTGCCGCCGCGCGTGCACTACCGGCTGACCGACCTGGGCCGGTCGCTCGACGTCCCGCTGGCGGCGCTCCGGAACTGGGCCGAAGAGCATATGGCCCGGATCGACGAGGCCAACGCGATGGCGGACGACTCCCCCGCTCAGAGCGGCTCCAGATAGGACCGCTCGGACCAGTCGTCGTCCTCGTCGTCACGGGGACGACGGGTCCGCGGGGGCGGATCCTGCGCGGGCGCGGACAGCTTCTCCAGCTCCGCGACGGCCTCGTCGGCGTCCAAAGTGGCCAGCTCGCCGACCTGCCGTTCCAAGGACGACCAGGCTTCGCCGGCAAGCCGCTGACGTTCCTCGGCGGGCAACGCGTCGATGATCCGCCACCAGCCGCGCGCCTCCTGGACGAATTCGTCCAGGACCGGGCCGTGGGCCAGCAGTTCGTGCGGCCGCCGTCGCCCGGCGAGCACCTCCCCCGCGAAGTCCCCGGCGGCGCCGCCGGTCGCCGCCAGCAGCCGCATGGCCGTCTGCCGTGCCCGCTCGCCCTGCTCGGAGCCGAAGAGCTCGTGTCCCGTCACAGCTTCACCCTCCTGCTCTTGGCCGGGCACTCGGCGTCCCGGTGCTCGTAACCCTGCGGCCACTGCGGCGGTTCGCCCATCGCGATGGTGGCTTCCAGCAGTTCGTCGAGCGTCTTCTCCCCCGCGAAGGCGTGTGCCAGCCCGAGCGCGGCACTGATCCAGGTCTGGATGATCCCGACGATCTCGTTGAAGGACAGCACCAGATGGATGATGTCGCGCAGCTCGGGGTCCTGGAAGATGTTGATGAGCTTGCCTCGCTGTCCCAGCTGGGACAGCGCTTCGCTGATCACCTCCGCCACACGGACCCCCCGTTCCAGCCCGAGTTTCTTGCCCTTGGTGAGGATCAGCAGCACGATGTCGATCGCCGAGCTGTAACCGTGCCTGATCTCCTGCATCATGTGGTACGCGAGCTTCGCCAGCGCCTGGATCGCCCGGCACGCTCCGTGGAAGTACTGCGCCAGCTGCAGCACGCAGGCACGGTAGTCGGCCAGCCAGTTCTTCGCCCGGTCCGCGGCCTCGCCCTTCCACACCCCCTGGATCCCGAACCGGCCCTGGTTGATGTTGGCCGCGATGTTCTCCAGCCCGATCGCGGCGTCGTGGTAGAGCACCGCCTGCTCCTGCAGCACGGTCCAGTCGCCGACGAGCAGGTCGGCGAGCATGGTGATGAAGTCCTTGTCCGACCCGGTGAGCATCTTGATCACCTCGGCGACGTCGCCCAGCGACCCACCGAGGTCGAGCAGCTTCTCACGCTCCTGCTCGGCCTTCACCGGCCACCAGGCCGGGTCGGTGATGGCATTCGGGTCGGGTCCGCCGTAGCCGACCGGGACGGCGTCGCGGAACACCGCGGCTGCCGCCGGGTCGCGCACCTCGTCCACCGGGATCCGCGGGGCGTCCGGCTCCGGATTGAGTCCGTCCAGCAACTCCGCCGCGCGTGCGTCCACCACGCCGTACCAGTGCGCGACGCACCGCAGTTCGTGCCCGCCGCCCCCGGCGAGATCGGCCGCGAACCGCGACTGGCTCAACCCCGCGCGCTGCCACTCGTCCAGTTTCGACCAGGCGGCGGCCAGGAAACCCTCGCCGCGTTCGGTGTCGAACCCCGCCCCGGCACTGACCAGCCGGTCGAACCACCGTCGATAGCTGTCCGCGCCCGCGCTTGCCCGCAGGACCAGGTCACCGAGCGCGCGTACCGCGTCCGGCTCGACCGAGAATCCCTGCCCCATTCGTCCCCCTCGTACTTCGGAAGCGTCTCTCCGACGCTCCCGAAGTCTGACAGGTTGCCACGAAATGTCACATCACTGGAATGGAGTACCGCGTGCGAAACTGACCCGATCATCGGCGAAAGGAGATCACGCTGTCTCGCCCAACGGCTCGGATCTGGCTGTCCGAGCGCCGCAGGAGCGGCTTGAGCTTCGCGTTCGCGCTGGTCATCGCCGCGTTTGCGGTGGTGTTCCGAGAGGACGTGCTGTCGATCGCGATGGTCGACGCGGGTGTTCTGGTTCTTCTCGCGTATCTCGTCGGCTACCTCGTCGTGACGGTGGCCGCGTTCGGTGCGGCGACCTCGGAGCAGATCGAGGACTGGGCGAGCCGGGAGAGGCGCGGCACGTTCGCGCAGCGGTACGTCTTCGGGACCGCCCCGGGGCCTGGGGTGTCGATCATCATCGCGGCGGCCGCGCTGGCGGTGGCGATGGCGTGGATGCCGGGGCTCGGCGGCGAGAGCCTGCCGTCGGGCGCGCGCGTGGGAGTCGCGGTGGCGCTGGTCGTCGTCGCGTGGATCTGTGTCCTGGTCTCGTTCGCGATCGCCTACCACGCGGACGACGTGGTCGAGCACGGCGACGCCCTGCGGTTCCCCGGCGCCGGATCCGCCGAGTGGTCGGACTACATCTACTTCGCGGTGTCCGTGATGACGACGTTCGGGACGACCGATGTGGACGTCGTCTCCCGGGAGATGCGCCGGACGGTGACGACCCACGCGGTGATCGCCTTCGTGTTCAACACGGTGACCGTGGCGGCGGTCGTGTCCACTTTGAACAGCGGCTGAAGCCTCAGCCCAGTTTCAGCAGGACCGGACTGCCGGTGACGGTGACCTCGGCACCGGGTTGCGCCGGCGTGACGGTTCCGTCGAGGTCCTCGACCGACGTGGCGCCCTGAGCCGCCGGGATCCGCTCGGACCGGTCGATGGCCCACCAGATCAGGAAGGCCTTGCCACCCTGATCGAAGCGGCACTGCCACAGGTGATCGGGCAATCCGGCCGCGCGCCCTTGCCCGCAGGAATGGATCCGGCTGCCCGCCAGCCAGGTGTGCAGGCGTTCCACATGTCGTGCCGCCTTGGTCTGGGGACCGCCGGCGGGCTGCAGCACGATGGGGATCTTGGCGCTGCCCCAGTTGTAGAAGTACATGCGGCGGTATTGCGCGTAGAGACCGGAAAGGAAGAACCGGACCGCGTACTGTGCGCCCCGATCGGTAGCGGTGCACGGTCGACCGGCTCGAATGCACCTTGCGCCCGAGCTGTTCGTAGCTCAGCCCGCTCCGCTCCTTGTACTCGGTGAGAAGTGCCGCCAGCGTGGCAGCCGCCTCACTCGCCATCCCACTGCGCCCCCTCCGCGCCATGTCCCGGACGGACAACAGTGTCCCATCGCGGGCCGGTCGCCGCGCGAATTCGCGAGGTCACGTCTCCCGGCTCGACGTCACCGCAGGTCAGCGGCGGGATCTCCTCCCAGCGTCCCGTTCTGGGCGGTTTCGCTTGCCCAGTGGCCCCGCTGGGGAGCGTGGCCCAGGCCACCGACCAGGAGATCAAGTCGCCCGGGGACTGCTGGAAGATGGTGCCGGACGACAAGTCCGGCCTCGCCGAGGGGCAGCAGGGAGCACGCCTGCCTCACGACGTCGCGAAAGCCACTTTCGCGACGCTCGTCGAGGCCCACGGGGCTTGGTCTCCGATGGGGCTGGGTTGCGAAAGCCACTTTCGCAACGTTGAAGGTTGCGAAAGTGGCTTTCGCAACACCTCCGGCCAGGCCCGGCACCCGGCTGCAGGACAACGAAGTACGTGAAGGCCCCTTCACTGCGCCTGGCGCAAGGAAGGGGGCCTTCACGTACTCGAGCGGGCAAGTACACGACACCGAGCCGGTCAAGCCGGTCGTGAGTGGTAAGGACGGTTAGAACCGTCCTTACCACTCACGAGGACTCAGGGCCGCCAGGTGTCGCTCAAGGCCATCGTGCAGCCGCTCGAAGCGGTACCCGCCCGGTTGGCGCCCGATTCCCACGTGACGGCGCCGCCCTCCTTGCGGATGTACTTGTACTGGAAGGCGGCTCCCTTCGGCAGCGTGACGTTCGCCGTCCACAAGGGATAGTCGGCCGCCCCCATCGGAACCGCGTTCGCCGGGTCCCACGCACCGAGTTCGGGCCGGTCGCCGACGACGAAGATGTTCTGGCCCCACGAAGTCGCGGCGTTCACCGTGAACTTCGCCGAAACGGCGGAGCACGCCGCGCTGTAGCGCTGCTTGACCACCGACGGCGTCTCGACCGGGGCACTCGCGTCGATCGAATGCGCCAGCCGCACGAACTGCGCCATCGACCAGGCCAGTGGCGTCGCCGAGCCGGTGCCTTCGCCGAAGGTGAAGCCACCGGCGCTTTGCCGGTCCCAGACCTGCTCCGGGATCAGGAAACCGGGATTCGCCGAGGCGGCCATGGCCGCCAGATGCGTCGTCGCCGGGCGTCCGTTGGCCAGCTCGTACTCCCCGCGCTCACCGGTGAGCAGCGGCCACAGCCGTCCGACGCCGGCGCCGGTGTACGGACCGCCGGAAGCGGTTTCCCCGTAACCGTCGTGGTTGTACCGGTACCACATCGGACCGTTGGGGGTGTTCACCTTCAGCGTGGAGTCCACTTCGGACAGTGAGGCGGCGACGTCCGGATCGGCCGCCGGCTTCACGCCGAGGCGGACCAGGTCGAGGAAACCGGCGTCGATGATGGCGCGTTCGTCGTGGTTCCCGCCGCCGTTCTGCAGGAAGACGTTCTGGCCGTCGTTGGGATTGCCGTTGCCGTCGATGCGGTGGAAGTACCGGCCGTCGCCGAGCGGACCGGACGTGGTGAACGTCCAGGCGCTGACCTGCGCCTGCCACCGGTCCGCGGTTTCGCGGTACCGGGCGGCCGCCGTCGTGTCGCCGTTGCGTTCGGCGATGTCGGCGGCGCAGATCAGCCCGGCGATCTCCGCGGCGATGGTGGACGGCGAGTAGCCGCCGTTCTCCTCCCAGCGTTCCTGCGGGGTGGAGGGACCGTGCGCGACCAGGAAGTCCGCGGACTTCTTCACCTTCGCCCACATCCCCGCGTCGGACCGGCCCAGCTGCCACGCGAGCACGATCGGGAAGGCGACCTCGTCCATCTGCAGGCTGGTCCAGCAATTGGTGCCGTCGAGCCGGGTGTTCTGCGGGAACGAACCGTCCGGCCGCTGCTGGACGGTGAACAGGTAGTCGACCGAACGGTGGGCCGCCGCCGAATCGCCCGCCGCGATCTGCGCGGTCGAGACCTGGTAGAGGTCACGGGACCAGACCGCGTGGTACCCGCAGTCCCCCGTGCCGTTCGCGTCTTTCGCCTCACCCCAAGGATTGGTGAGCGAGGCCACGTTCGCGCCCGAGTAGGTCTTGTCTTCGTGGGCCTTGAGGGTCATCAGCGCCACGTTGTACTGCGTGGTCAAGTCGGCGCCGGTGATCGAACGGGGCACCGCGGCCAGCGAGGAGAGATAGCCGCTCCAGCCGGACCGGTACGCGGTGTCCGCCGCCCCGAAACCGCTCGTGAGCGAGGCCGACGCGTTCGCCGACGCGGCGCCGCGATCACCGCCGAACCCGATCGCGAGGGTGAAGGTGGTGTCGGTCCCCACGGGGATCTGCCCCAGCTGCACCAGATTCCCGGGCGTCGACGCCGAGTCGTACTGCGTGCCGAGAACGTGATCACCGCTCAAGTCGACGTAGCCGTCGCTCGCGGTCCCGCTGTAGCCGCTGGTCGCCTTGACGAAACCGGTGGAGGCGGCCAAGGCGGTGGAGACCGGCCCGTCCGAAGCGACCAGCTGCCCGCCGGACGTGGCGCCGGTGTCCCCCATGCCACTGTTGTTCAGTGACGGGTTGTACAGCGCGTACAACTGCAACGGACCACCGCTGAGCACCTCGAACCTGGTCTGGATCAACACGGTGGACCGGGCCGGATCGGCGGTGTGGGTCTTGGTGATCCGGTACCGACCGTTGGTCGCGGTGTTGACCTGCCGGTAGCTCAGGGAGCGCGGGTCGGTGAGCATCAGCTGTTTGGTGGTGTGGTCACGTTCCAGCTGCGTGAACCCGGCACCGTCGGACACCACGTACTGCAGGTCCTGGACGTTGGCGACGTCCACGGTCGGGTAGTAGATCTCGTGATTGATGCCCTGGCCGAGGGTGAACCAGACCTTCGACGCCGCGTTGGTCGCGGTGCCGAAACCTTCTTTGCCCCCGGTCGTCCAGGCCGCCCCGGTACCCGGTGCGCCGGGGGCGTCCGCCGGCGGTGCGGCGCTCACCGGCGTGGATGCCAGGAGCGCCGCCGCGGTCAGCAGCGCGACTGTCGCGCGACGCCGCTTCGGAGATTTCATGTCGATCCTTCCCACAGGCTTCTTCGACGGCAGGATTTGTTGTTAGCGGCAACTTATTCGCTGGCCATCTTCACCGGCAGGGCCGATCGGAGTAACCCGGACCACTCGCGCCGGTGGTCCGGTCATGAATCCGGCCCCGCCGCGTGTGCGACGGGGCCGGATCAGGGTTTTCGTGGGATCAACCCACCGGACGCGGCTTCAGATTCACCTCCACCGTGTTGCCGGGGCCGGAGGCGACACCGCTGACGATGTCGTTGAGGAACCCACAGCCCTGCAACGGCGGCAGGGTGTAGGAACCGGTGAGCTTGCCACCGGCCAGCGGGTCGAAACCGGCCTTCGACTGGAGCGGGATCTGGGCCGGCGTCTTCGTCTGGCAGGCCGGGCTCGCCGAGACCGGGAAGCCGAAGACGCTGATCCGCGGCAGCTTGACCGTCACCGCCGAGGTCGACTTGAGCACCCCGTTGGCGAGGGTTCCCGTGGTCTTGCCCGCCGAAGCGAACTCGATCTTCGTCTTGACCGGGACGAATCCCCAGAGCGTGAGGTTCGCGCTCGTCGGGTTCAGCGTCAGGTCGGCGTCGAAGGTCCCGTTCGCCAGCGTGATCGCGGCGTTGATGCCGCCGCGCAGGTCGATCGGGCCCGCGAGCTTCTTCAGCTGCGTTTTGCCGGTCAGGTCGTAGCTGTACTTGACGACCGGGGAGGTGTTCGGCCGCGTCTTCGCCGTGACCGGCGCGCTGGCGGCCGACTTGTTCCCCGCGGCGTCCTTGGCGACCACGGTGAACGAATACTCCGTGTCGGCCGCGAGACCGTCCACGATGGCCGAAGTCCCGGTCACCGACTTCACCAGCGTGGAGCCGTTGTAGACGTCGTACCCGGTGACACCGACATTGTCCGTCGCCGCATCCCACTCGAGGCTCACACTGGTCTGCGTGGTTCCCGTGGAGCGCGGGTTGCCCGGCACGCTGGGAGCCACCGCGTCGGGCGCGGCCTGCGTCCGGACGGTGATGGCGGCACTCGGGGTCGAGAGGTTGCCGGCCGCGTCCTTCGCGACCACGGTGAATGAGTACTCGGTGTCCGGCGCGAGACCGTCCACAGTGGCCGAAGTCCCGGTCACGGACTTCACCAGCGTGGAGCCGTTGTAGACGTCGTAGCCGGTGACACCGACGTTGTCCGTCGCCGCGTTCCACTCGAGGCTCACGCTGGTCTGCGTGGTCCCGGTCGAGCGCGGGTTGCCCGGCGCCACGGGCGCCTGGGTGTCGGGCACGGTCTGCGTCCGCGCAGTCGCCGCGGCGCTGGCCGCCGAAGCGTTGCCCGCGGCGTCCTTCGCGACCACGGTGAATGAGTACTCGGTGTCCGGCGCGAGACCGTCCACAGTGACCGAAGTCCCGGTCACGGACTTCACCAGCGTGGAGCCGTTGTAGACGTCGTACCCGGTGACACCGACGTTGTCACTCGACGCGTTCCAGGACAGCGCGACGCTGGACTGGGTGACGTCGGTCGTGGCGAGCCCGGCCGGAACGCTGGGCGCTTCGGTGTCGGGGGCCGTGGCGGTTCGGGCGGTCACCGCCGCGCTGGGCTCCGACCTGTTGCCCGCCGCGTCCTTGGCGACGACGGTGAAGGCGTACTCGGTGTCGGCGGCGAGACCGTCGACGGTGGCGCTGGTTTCCGTCACCGACTTCACCAGCGTGGAGCCGTTGTAGACGTCGTACCCGGTGACACCGACGTTGTCACTCGCCGCATCCCACGCCAGGCCGACGCTGGAGGCCGAGGTACCGGTCGAGCGCAGGTTGCCCGGCACACCGGGAGCCTGCGTGTCGGGCGCGGTCTGCGTCCGCGCCGTGACCGCGGCACTGGCCGCCGAAGCGTTGCCCGCCGCGTCCTTCGCGACCACCGTGTAGGTGTACTCGGTATCGGCGGTCAGACCGTCGATCGTGGCTCGCGGTTCCGCCACCGATTTGACGACCTCGGTGCCCTGCAAGACGTCGTAGCCGGTGACACCGACGTTGTCGCTCGACGCGTCCCAGGCCAGCGTCACGCTGGTCTGGGTGGTTCCGGTCGAGTGCACGTTCGCGGGAGTCGTCGGCGCCTGCGTGTCCGGGGCCTTCGCGGTCCGGGCGGCGGCGGGCGCGGTGGCGGGCGAGACGTTGCCCGCCGCGTCCTTCGCCTTGACCGTGAACGAGTACTCCGTGTCAGGGGCCAGACCGTCGACCGTGGCCGACGTTCCGGTCACCGTCTTCACCAGCGTGGCGCCGTTGTAGACGTCGTAGCCGGTCACGCCGACCTCGTCGGTGGCGGCGCCCCAGGACAACGCGACGCTGTTCTGGGTGACCTCGCCGACCGTCACCGCGCCGGGAGCCGAGGGCGGGGTCGTGTCCGCGGCCGCGGTGACGGTGAAGGTGTGCAGCACGTTGGCCTGGCCGTTCGCGGGAGTGCAGTCCGCGACGAACGTGCCGAGGCCGGTCTCCGCGCCGGAAGCCGTCAACGGCGTCATCGTGAGCACCAGATCGTGCACCGAAAGCGTCGCCGTCCCCGGCTTGTCGAAGCGCAACGACGGCGCCGCACCGCTCGCGTTGACGATCAGGTCGTTGCCCGTCGGGGGGATCGGCTGCAGCGGGACGGGTGTCGGCACGCCGACCGCGAGATGTCCCTGCGGGCTGGAAACCAGCGAGGTGGCCAGCGCCGATCCCTTGATCTTCTCCGCGCCGACGAGCCGGAGCCCTTCGGTCGCGGTCTTGCCCGCGTTGGAGACGGCCGTGATGTCGATCTTGGGCGTGAACTGGCCGACCGGGATCGTGTCGGGCAGCGTGGCGTTGATGTCGACCGTGACGTCCTGGTTCCCGATCAACGGGAACGGGCAGCTGTAGACCTGCCGCAGCGGCGGGTGGTTCCCTGTGCCGACAACGGCTTCCGGGGCGACCGGAGAGCCGGTCACCGTGTAGGTCTGCAGAACGGTCTCGGCCCCCGCCGCCAGCGTGCAGTCCGCAGTGAAGGTGCCGAGACCGGTCGGCGTGCCGTCCGCCTTCAGCGGGGTCATCACCAGCTGGAGCCCGGTCACCGCGAGCGACGCGGTGCCCGGCTGGTCGAACCTCAGCGCGGGCGCGCTGCCCGTGGCGTTGACGACGAGGTCGTTGCCCGCGGGCGGGATGGGCTGGTTCGGCACGTCGGAGTCGACCTTCACCGTCATCGTGCCCTGACTGCCGGGCATCGTCACGGTCGAGGTCGCCTTCGCGGTGCCCTTGATGGACTCGGCACCGACGAGCCGAAGACCTTCCGTCGCCGTCTTGCCCGCGTTGGACACGGCGGTGATCTCGATGGCGGGAGTCAGTTTCCCGGTCTCGATCGTCGAAGGCTGCGTGGTCTTGATGGTGACCGAGACGTTCTGATTTCCGATCAACGGAAACGGACACGAGTAATTCTGCGTGAGCTCTCCCGGAGCCGCGGCGCTGGTGCCCGACCCTATCGCGAGTCCCAGTGCCACCAAGGCCGCCGTGCTGACGACGGCGATGCCCCCAGTGGCCAGTCTTCGACTACGTCTTCTGTGTTTCACAGGTACCTCTCCAACACATGGACCACGCCCGCCGAAACCACCGGACAAACGATTAATGCCCGCTTTCGCGGGCTCTTCCCGGCAGGCGCGTGCACATATTCACGGGTATGCCACAGGGAATTAACACACCTGTGAGGTACACCAGGCAAGCAAAATCACAGAGACCGCGTGACCATTCTTGGTCTTTGTCATACGCGGTCGATTCACCGTTCGCGAATCTGTCAGCCGCACCCCCAAAACGACCGACCTCACTTCGACGGGGGTGGTTACTGGCCAACATGGCCGCGGTCGAGTCGGCCTACTTGGCGCGCCAGGGCGGGACCCAGCCGAGCCGTCTGCAGACCGTGTCGAGGTCGGGATCGGTCAGGCTCCGGCGGTCGGAGAGGTTCGCCGACCGCGGTCCGAGGATCTGCATCCGGTCGACCGCGGTACCCGGATCGCCGATGTCCTTGCGGACCTCGATCAGGAAGTCCGCGTAGAGCCGGAACTGGATGTCGGCAGGCGCCCCGGCCGGCAGTGCCTGCATGAGCCGGGAGTACGCCTGGACGATGCCGTCGGAGCCGTACACGTTCACCCAGGTGTCGAAGCGGCGCTTGTGCGTCAACTCTTCTTCCGTGGGCAGGTCGTCGCTGGTGAACATCCGGTCGAGCATGTCGACGACGGGCTCGCACATGGCACGCTTCTGCTCGGAGATCCGTTCGCGAACCTGGTCGGCGCTCTGCACTCGGGCTTCGAGACGGCGCGCGGCCAGCGCGAACATCCCGGCGACCACGGCCGCGGAGACCGACGCGACGGCCGCGATCACGGCGACGACGATGGCGGACATCCGCCGATCCAACCACGGATCGACGACGGGCCATCAGCGAATGGCCAGGATCCCGGCCAAGACGCGACGCGCGTTCACCGCTTCGCCGTCGGCGCGGCCCCGCGTCCGAGCGCAGGTGACCAGGGTCTTCCACAGCGCCCAACCACGCCCACGCTCCCATTCCGGGCCGTCGATCGAAAGCCGCTCTCGGAACGCCCGCCTGCCGTCGGCTGTCAGCAAGGTCCAGGCGATGGCCAGGTCGCAGGACGGATCGCCGACTCCGCAGGTACCGAAATCGATCACGGCCGCCAGTCGCCCGCCGTCGAGCAGAAGATTCCCCTGCGCGACGTCGCCGTGGAACCACCGATCGACGCCGTCCCAGGGAACGTCCAGCGCCGACTTCCAGAGGTCGCGGGCCGGGCCGACGTCGATTTCGCCGTCCAGCGCCGTGAGCGCGCGCTCGGCGAGCGGGTCGAAGGTGCGCAGGGTGCCACCGCGGAACCAGTTGTGCTTACCCGGCTGAGTGCCGTCCGCGGCATCGATGTTCCGCAACGCCTCCAGGAAACCCGCCAGCTCGAGAGCGAAGCGCACCGGGTCGGAGATCCCGTCCGCGCTCGCGGGTTCGCCGTGGAGCCACCGATTGATCGACCAGGAGAACGGGTAGCCGGCGCCGGGATTCCCCTTCGCCAGCGGGGTCGGGACGGGCAGCGGCAGCCGCGGAGCGAGCACCGGAAGCCATCGTTGCTCCTTGTCCACGGCCAGGGCGTATTCGGCGGCGCTCGGCAGCCGCGCCACCATTTCGTCGCCGAGACGGAAAGTCCTGTTGTCCCAACCGGACTCGGCCACCGGCCGGGCCGGGAGACCGGCCCAGTCCGGGAACTGCTCGGCGACCAGACGGCGCACCTGTGCCACGTCGACGGTGATCCGCCGCGGTGGCGGGCCGAGATCCGGCGTACTGCCCAAGACGGCTTCCTTCGCTCGATTGAGGTGTTCCCACACCGAGTCTCGTGGTGCCGTCCAGTGGATATTCGGCGGCTCCGGGCCGCTAGCCGAGCGTCCAGTACACCGCGCGGGACTTTCCGGCGGCGTTGGAGGCGGTTCCGACCACACGGCCGTTGTCGGTGATCCGGTACCCCTGCGAGCGGGTGCCGCCGGGCAGCGTGCCGAGCTGCCTGCGTTCGCCGTCGAGGAACCAGACAGTCGCCTGGCTCCGGAAAGTGCCTGCCACGGTGCCGTGGGCGTTCACCGATTCGGCGTCGGCGCCGAGCCCGTCGTCAGGCAGCGCGGCGACGTCGCCGTCGAGGTCCCAGATCAGGGCCGATCGGCGAGGCGGGTTCAGGTAGCCGGAACCGACCACATAGCCGGTGGAGCCGATCCCGTAGATCCAGACGGAGTGAGGGCTGGGCCAGTCCAGCGGATGGAGCACGCCGTCCCGATCCCACTTCGCCGGGACCGGGGGCCCGCTACTGGTCACGCGGAAGGATCCGGCGGCCACGCCGTCCCCGTTGATCCGGCTCGCCCCGCTGCTCACACTCTGCGGCGCCAGTTCGGTGATCGGCCCGCCGTCCACCCACCGCACGGCCTGGTTCGCCGCGGAGCGAACGGCGCTGCCGACGACGATGGTGCCGTCGGCGGAGATGCCGTCGGCCATGCTCCAGGTCTCGCCGGGCAACGTCCCGAGGTCCGTCACCACGCCATCCGGATCCCAGCGGAACCCGTGGTATCGGTCGTCCGGCGTCAGCCAGCTCCCGACGACGACGTCGGTGTCGCTGATCGCCCACGCGGTGGCGTTGTGATAGCCGGGCGGAAGCTGCAACAGGGTCGCCTGGCCCGCGGCGTCCCAGCGGGCAGGCACGGCGGTGGTCGCGGTCAGTACGTAACCGGCGGACACCCCGAGGCCGTTGATGGCACGGACCTGCCCCTCGGTGCCGCCCGGCGTCGGCAGCGCCATGATCTGGCCGGTGGCGTCCCACCGGACCGGATGACTGCGTTTCGGGGCCGGGCCCGCCAGTGACAGCCCGACCATCTCCCCCACCTCGTTGACCGCCAGGACCGTGCTCTCGTCGTCCCCGGGCAACGTCCCGAGATCCACCGGCCCCACCGGGGTGGCCTGCGCGGTCCCCGTCGCCGCGCCGGCGACCACGACAAGTGCCGCTACCAGCGAAAAGACCCGTCTTCGCGCCACGGGCACACGATTCCTCATCACGATGACTCCCCGATCCCGATCAGTGGTGTGTCATGCGCGGACCCCGAAGCGACAGTAATGCACCCGAACGACCCGGCGGTCTCGCCGCCGGAAACGTCGTCCGGAAATACAAAAAAGCGCACCACGGCGACAAATTCCGGCCGTCAGGTGCTCGCGCCGAGCCGTTCCCCCTGCACGAGGTCGGTGAGGAGCGCGGTCTGTTCCCGCCGGTAAGCCTCGACGTTCGCCAGTTTGACGTCCTCGTAACCGCGGACCAGATCGGGCAGTTCGGCCAGCGCCAGGAGCCTGCCCCGGTCCGTGCCCTCGGCGCCGAAAGCGGTGAGGATCGTTTCCCGGTACTGCCAGACGAGTTCCCGCTCCACCTTCCGGACATGGGCCTTGCCGAACGGGTCCCAGCGGGTGCCGCGCAGTTTCCTCGCGGCACGCAGCGCGACGAACACCGGGCGGAACTTCGGACCCAGCGCGATCTTCCGCTTCATTCCCAGCGCGCGGAGCACGGGCGGGTGCAGACGGTAGGCGTACCGGCTGCCGACGCCGAACTCCGCCTCGATCCCGGCGAGCACGGCGGGATCGAGCGACAGGCGGGCGACCTCGTACTCGTCCTTGTAGGCCATCAGTTTGTGCAGGTTTCGCGCCACCGCTTCGGTGATGGCGGTCGAATCCCCTTCCAGGACCCGAATCCGCTCGACGAACTCGGCGTACTCCCGCGCATACCGCACGTTCTGGTACCGGACGAGTTCGGGCACACGGATGTCCAGCAGCCGCGCGAGTTCCGACCCTGGCTCGGCCTGGACGAGCGCGCGGGCACGCAGCGTGGCGGCCGACGGGGCGGGGGTCGCGGCGACGGCGGGCGGGGCGATCGCGGCCTGGAGCCCGTCGGGATCGGCGACGAGCTGCCTGCCGCGCCGGAACGCCTGGAGGTTGCCCGCGACGGCGACCCCGTTGAGTGCGATCGCGCGTTCGACGCTGGCCGCGCCCAGCGGAATGGCGCCGGTCTGGTGAGCCGCGCCGAGCTGGAGGATGTTGGCGAACTGGTCGTCGTCGAACAGGGTTTCCGCCAGTGCCCGCGCGTCGAGCGCCACGGTCCGCGCCGCGCTGTCGGAGATCGCGCTCCGCACCGCCGCGGCGTCGGGGAACGAAACGGTGGTGTCGACGACCATCCGGCCGGTCGGCACCTCGGTCGTGGAGACCACGGCCGTGGTCCGGCCGGAGTCGGTCACCGTCAGATTCGCGGGGTCCGCGCCGACGAGGACGTCACAGGCCAGGTAGAGATCGCATTCCCCGGCCGCGAGTTTCGGGGCCTGCGGCGTCGGGTCGGCGGTGATCTTCAGATCCGAGACGACGGCGCCGCCCTTCTGCGCGAGCCCCGTCTGGTCCAGTGTCCGGACCTGCTTGCCTTCGATCACGGCGGCCGTGGCGAGGATCTGCGCGACGGTCACCACACCGGTCCCGCCGACCCCGGTGATCCGGACGGTGAAGTCGGTGCCGGAGGTCTCGGGCTCGGGCAGTTCGGCCGCGGTGATGTCCGCGAGCCGCGCCCGGTGCTTGCGCCCGGTGGGCACCACCGTCATGAACGACGGGCAGTCCCCCGCCAGGCACGAATAGTCCACATTGCACGAAGACTGGTGGATCGTGGTCTTGCGGCCGAACTCGGTGCTCACCGGCTGCACCGACAGGCAGTTCGACTTCTCGCCGCAGTCGCCGCAGCCCTCGCACACCCGCTCGTTGATCACGACTTTGGTGGCGGGGGTTTCCAGTTTGCCGCGACGGCGTTTGCGGCGCTTCTCGGCGGCGCATTCCTGGTCGTGGATGAGCACCGTGACGCCGGGAACGCGGGCCAATTCCTCTTGTGTGGCCAGCAATTCGTCGCGATGCCGGACCTCGACGCCGTCAGGCAGACGGGCACCGCGGAGCCGCTTCGGTTCGTCACTGGTGATGATCACCTTGGCGACGCCTTCGACCAGCAGCAACGACGCCAGCCGGTCCACCGAGAGCCCGCCGACGGCGTCCTGCCCGCCGGTCATCGCGACGGTCGCGTTGTAGAGGATCTTGTAGGTGATGTTCACCCCGGCGGCAACCGCCGCCCGGACGGCGAGGCTGCCGGAATGGGTGAATGTGCCGTCACCGATGTTCTGCACGAAATGCGAGGCGTCGACGAACGGCTCCATCCCGAGCCACTGCGCGCCCTCGCCACCCATCTGGGTCAGGCCGACCACGTCCCCGACCTGTTCCGGTTCCATGAACAGCGCCATGGCGTGGCAACCGATCCCGCCGCCCACCACGGTTCCCTCGGGCACCTTGGTCGACGAGTTGTGCGGGCAGCCGGAGCAAAAATACGGCGTCCTGGTCAGCAACGGCACCGAGATGCGTTCACGGCGGCGCCGCTGCCGCCACGCGGTCACCGAGGGGATCTCGTGGTGGTCGCTCAACCGGGCGGCCAGCACCCTGGCGACGGCGTCCGGGTCGAGCTCGCCGAGTTCGGTGCACAGCGTGCGGCCGTCCGGGCCGGTCTTGCCGTACACGGCGGGCGCGCCGGTGGTGCCGTACAGCACCTCCTTGATCGCCGACTCCACGAAGGAACGCTTTTCCTCCACCACGACGATCTCGCTCAGGCCGTCGGCGAACCGGCGGACGATCGACGGTTCGAGTGGGTGGATCACGCCGAGTTTGAGGATCCGGATGCCGTGCCGGGACAACGCTTCGGCGTCCAGGCCGAGCAGCCGCAGCGCCTGCATGAGGTCCAAATAGGACTTTCCGGCGGTGACGATGCCGACGCGGTCCGCGGGTCCTTCGTGGACGATCCGGTTGACCCCGCTCGCGCGCACATACTCGACGGCCAGCGGCAGGCGTTCGGTGTACAGGCTGCGTTCGAGCGCCATCAGCGTGGTGCCGAGCAGCCGGGAGCTGGGCTTGTGCCGGTACGCGGGCAGCGCCAGCTCCGGCGCCGTCCACCGCGGGCGGACGTGGGCGGTGCTCGCGGCGTCGGCCACGTTCGCCACGAGTTTCATCGACGACCACAGCCCGCTCGCCCTGGACAGTTCGACCGCGTGCAGGCCGAAGTCCAGCACGTCTTGGGAATCGGACGGGAAGAACACCGGCATGGCCAGGTCGGCCAATGCGAGCTCCGAGGCGCACGGCACCGAGGAGGATTTGGCGTTCGGGTCGTCGCCGACCAGCGCCACCGCGCCGCCCGCCGGATCGGTGCCCGCGAGATTGGCGTGCCGCAGGGCGTCCGTCGCGCGGTCCAGGCCGGGTGCCTTGCCGTACCAGAATCCGGTGACCCCGCCGCGGGACGAGCCGACCGACGCGGTGAGCTGGCTGCCCATGACGGCCGTCGCGGCGATCTCCTCGTTCAGGCCGGGGCGGTGCACGACGTCGTGCTTCTCGAGCAGGACGGAGCGGCGGCCGAGCTCGAGGTCGTACCCGGCGAGCGGGGATCCTTCGTAACCCGAGACGAACACGGCAGGTGAGGCCCCGGCGGCGCGGTCGTGCCGCACCCGGTCGAACAGCATCCGGACCAGGGCCTGGACGCCGCTGAGGTAGACGGTGCCGTCCTCCCGCAGATACCGGTCCTCCAACGTGAACTGCTCCACCAGACCTGCCTCCTTCGGCACCCCCACGACGTCACGACAGGAGACCCGACCTCGCGGGCCGCCGCAACAGGCGGCAGTCTATTGGCACCCGGCACGCAAAAAATCCGGCCCATCTTCTCCGGTAGCCGAGATCCGTTGCGTCTGCGTACCATCCTGGCCCATGGCGGACCAGCTCATCGACGAGACCGATCGCGAGATCCTCGAACTGCTGCGGGAGGACGCCCGGCGCACACTGGGCGACATCGGGGCCCGTGTCACGCTGTCGACCGCGGCCGTCAAACGCCGGATCGACCGCATGCAGGAGAACGGTGTCATCGTCGGCTACACCGTCCAGATCGACCACGCCAAACTCGGCTGGGCCATCGAGGCGTTCACCGAACTGCGGTTCACCGGGACCACCAAGGTCGGCGAGATCGTCCGCACCACCACCCGGATGCCCGAGGCCCAGGCGGTGTTCACCATCGCCGGCGATCCCGACGCGCTCGTCTGGCTGCGGGTGCGGGACATGGGCCACCTGCAGCAGACCATCGACGAGATCCGGCGGCATCACCAGGTGACGGGCACGAAGACGCTCATGGTGCTGGACTCCTGGACGCGCGGCCAGCAGTGGCCCCACCCCTCGTGAGTGGTAAGGACGGTTCTAACCGTCCTTACCATTCACGAGACGCGCCGCTCCCCCGCATCAGCCGCTCCCCCGTCCGCGCGAGGTACTCGCCGAATTCCGCGGGTTCCTCCACCGTGAACCCGATGTCGGTGAGCAGGAGAACGACGGCCAGCCACTCGAAGGAGTCGACATGGGCGACGTACCGGCACCTGTCGTCGCCCAAGGCTTCGAGACTCCCGTCGACCCGATGCAGCCGGGCCGCGGCCTCGTCCGCGCCGACATCCAGGGTCAGCGTGATCCGGAGCGATTTCGGGCTGTGAAAGCGGTCCTGGAGGTGAGCCGCGACGTCGTCGACCGGGAGCTCACGCGGTTCGAACGCCACCTCCGTCGTCTTCGGCCCGGCGATGCGGTCGAGGCGGAAGCTCCGCCAGTCCCGCCTGCCGAGGTCCCACGCGTACAGATACCACCGCTTGCCGAGCTGGACGAGGCGCATCGGCTCGACCGTCCGTGACGACGGGCCGTCTTTCGCCGTGTACGCGAACTCAAGGCACCGGCGAGCCGCGATCGCCGCGGCGAGGACGTTCAGGACATCTTGGGTGACCCGCGGCTGCTCTCCGCTCCCGAACTCGACCGCGGCGAGCATTTCGTCGGTCCGCCTGCGCAGTGCCGCCGGCAGGACGCGCCGGAGTTTCGCCGCGGCGCGGTCGGCCGATTCGGCGGTCAGGTCGACTCCGGTGCCGCCCGCCGCGGCGAGCCGCAACCCGAGCACGGTGGCGATCGCCTCGTCGTGTTCCAGCATGAGCGGCGGCAGCGCGGTTCCCGCGACGAACCGGTAGTTGCCGCCAGGGCCTCGGCTGCTCTCCACGGGGTAGCCCAGACCGCGAAGGTGGTCGATGTCCCGGCGAAGCGTGCGCGGCGGGACTTCCATGGCCGTCGCGAGTTCGGCGGCGGGCCACGCCCGGCCGGACTGCAGGAGCGACAACAGCCGCAGCATCCGTTCCCGTGGTGCCGTCACGACGCCTCCAGATAGTTGTGGCCGAAAACCGGCCACATCTCATCGTAACCTCGGTTCATGGTGAAAGTTCAAGCTGACCGTGGCCGGTGGATCACCGTGGAAGGCGCCCGCACGCACAACCTCCGCGACGTTTCGGTGCGGGTGCCGAAACACCGGCTGACGGTGTTCACCGGCGTGTCCGGGTCCGGGAAGTCGTCGCTGGCCTTCGACACGATCGCGGCCGAAGCCGAACGGCTGGTCACCGGCAGCTACCCCGCCTTCGTGCGGAACCGGCTGCCCCAGCATCCGCCCGCCGACGTCGACCGGATCGACGGGCTGGTGTTCACCACGATCGTCGATCAGCGGCGGTTCACCGGCAACGCGCGGTCCACCGTGGGTACGGCGAGCGACATCGCGCCGCTGCTCCGCCTGCTCTTCTCGCGCGTCGGCGAACCGAACGCGGGGTTTTCGCCCGCCTACTCGTTCAACGATCCGGTCGGGATGTGCCCGCGTTGCGAAGGGCTCGGCGTGGTCGACGAGATCGATCTCGACCGGCTGATCGATCGCTCGCGCAGCCTGCGCGAAGGTGCCGTGCGCTTCCCGACGTTCGCTCCCGGGACGTATCGGTGGAAACGGCTCGTCCACTCCGGACTCGTCGACCCCGATGTCACCTGGGAACGCCTACCGGCGACGACGGTCGAAACCCTGTTGCACGCCGAAGGACTCCCCCTCGACTCCCCCGGTCCCGACTATCCCAAGCACGGTCTCTTCGACGGGATCGTCCCTCGGTTGCGTGACACGTACCTGCGCAAGACGCCGTCGCGGCTCACGGCCGAGGAACAGGAAGGGCTCGCCGGAGTGGTCACCCGCTGCGTCTGCCCGGAGTGCGCGGGAACCCGCCTTTCCGAGGCGGCGCGCGGCAGCCTGATCGACGGGCGCTCCATCGCGGACTGGTCGGCGCTGCCGATCGGCGAATTGCGGGACGTCGTCGCGAAAGTGTGCGATCCGTCGGTGGCACCACTGCTGCAGGCGATCCGTGAACGGCTCGACGCCCTGGACTCGGTCGGTCTCGGTTACCTCAGCCTGTCCAGGGAGTCGAGAACGCTGTCCGGCGGCGAAGCCCAGCGCGTCAAGATCGTGCGCCATCTCGGCAGCGCGCTCAGCGACGTCTGTTACGTGTTCGACGAGCCCAGCACCGGTCTGCACCCGCACGACGTGCACCGTCTCCTCGAACTGCTGGCCGAACTCCGGGACGCGCACAACACGATCCTCGTGGTCGAGCACCATCCCGCGGTCATCGCGGCCGCGGATCACGTCATCGATCTCGGGCCCGGCGGCGGTGACGGCGGCGGGCGGATCCAGTTCGAAGGCAGTCCCGGAGAACTCGTCGCGGCCGGCACCGAGACCGGGCGGATTCTCGGTACCCCGCTTCACTTCCGGGATCAGACGCGCGCCGCGCGCGGCGTCGTGACGATCTCCGGCGCCCGCAGCCACAACCTGCGTGACGTCACCGTCGACGTGCCGCTCGGCGTCCTGACCGTCGTCTCGGGGGTCGCCGGTTCCGGCAAGAGCACCCTGATCACGGGCGAACTCCCCCGGCAACATCCCGATTTCGTCGTCGTCGACCAGGCCCCGCTGCGCGGTGGCATCCGTTCCACGCCCGCCACGGTGCTGGGTGTCGCCGAGCCCATTCGCGAAGCTTTCGGGAAGGCCACCGGGAAACATCCGTCGTGGTTCAGCGCCAACGGCCGCGGCGCGTGCCCGGTCTGCAAGGGAAAGGGCGTCATCATCACCGATCTGGCGTTCCTCGACGACGTTCAGACCGGCTGCGACGCCTGTGGCGGCACCCGGTTCAACCCGGACGCGCTCGCCGCCCGCTTGAACGGGCGGACCATCGCCGACGTCCTGGCGATGAACCCGGCGGACGCCGCCGCGCTCTTCGGCGAACACCCCGCGACCGCTCAGCGGTTGCGCTGGCTGGACCGGGTCGGGCTCGGTTACCTGACCATCGGTCAGAGCCTCGACACCTTGTCCGGCGGCGAGCGGCAGCGGCTGCTGCTCGCCCGCCATCTCGCCGACGCCGGCCCCGCGGACGAGCTGCGCCTGGTCCTCGACGAACCCACCGCCGGACTGCACGGCAGCGACGTCGACCGGTTGCTCGCCCTCTGCGACGAACTCGTCGACGGCGGCGCGACGCTCGTCCTGATCGAACACGACCAACGGGTGATCGCGCACGCCGACCATGTCATCGACATCGGGCCGGGCGCGGGAGCCGAGGGCGGGACGGTGGTGTTCGAGGGCACGCCGTCGGCACTGGCCGAGGACTCCGCGTCGATCACCGGGCGTCATCTGCGAACGCGTTCCCGGCGCCGGACGGCGCCGGGAACACCCACCCGCCCGGGAACAGTTCCCGGGCGAGCGCGATGATTCCCCATCGGGCTTTGCCCGACACGCCGGTACCGAACAGTTCTTCGCCTTGTTCCGGGTGATCTGGCCGACAGTCCGCTACTCGATCGCGGCCCGGCTACCGGTCTCCTCCTCCCTGTCGACGATCTTGGTGAGGAAATGCTGCTGTCCCAGCGTCCACACGTTGGTGGCCAGGAAGTACAGCAGCACCCCGATCGGCACCGGGAAGAACGCTCCCGAGACCAGCATGCCGACCGGCGCCAGGTACATCATCAGTTTGGTGATCCCCGCCGTCTCGGGGGCGGCCGCGGTCTGCCGGGCGAGTCCCGAGCGCAGGGAGAAGAACGTGGCCAGGCTCGCGACCAGCATCAGCGGCACCCCGACGGCGATCATGTGGACGTGATCCGTGCCGAACGCGGCCAGCTCCGCCGCCGGCTGGGAAAGCCAGTTGCCGAGCTTCGCGCCGAAGAGGTCGGCGTTCAAGAACGATCGCACCCCGGCGTGGTCGAACACGTGATTCGACTGCGCACCCGGGGTGAAATCGCGCAAAACCCAGTACAGGGACAGGAACACCGGCAGCTGGATCAGCGCCGGGAGGCAACCGCCCAGCGGGTTCGCCCCGGTTTCGGTGTGCAGTTTCCGGATCTCTTCCGCCATCCGCCCGCGATCCTTGCCGTACTTCTCCTTGAGCTGCCGCATCCGCGGAGCGAGCGCCTGCATGCGGCGGCCCGCGCGCAGCGCGCCGAGGGCGGGTTTGACCAGCAGCAGGCGCAGGGTGAAGACGAGGAACACGATGGAAAGCACCCAGGCCACGCCGGAGTCCGGACTCGCAATGGCGCCGAAAACCGTGTGCCAGAACCAGAGAATGGCGGAAACGGGGTACAGGAAGACATCGAACATGACCAGGTCACTCCGTCGGTCGAAGGTGTGTGGGCAGGAGTGACTGCCTCACCTTCGAACGGAAGGTCAGGCAGCCGCGATGCCCAGTGACGGAGCTCGGGGCCGCACGCGGCCACGCGCGTCGGGATCGCGCAGGCTCAAGAACAGCTGCGCGCGTTCGCGCAGGCTGACGGCGCGCACCCGCATCGCGGCGGCCGCCGGTTCCAGGCGGAAGTGCGCCGCAAGCGCCAGCAGGACGGCGACGAGTGACGCGGTCAGGGCGGCGGCGAGGCCGAGCGGGTTGGCGACCGCGACCGACGCCGTCAGCGCGGTGGCCAGGCTCAGCGGGTTGATCCCGCCGACGACCGGGAGCACGACGAACAACTCGGGCAGGAACAGCGCAAGCATCAGCTTGAGCCGCACGCCGAAGTAGGTTCGCTCCACGTCACCGACACTACCGGAGATATTGCGTTGCGTGATTCCCGAGGACGCGGGCAGTCTGTCGAAATGGGTCACGTCGAGGTCGCGCACGTCGAGTACCACCTGCCCGACGGGCGACTGCTCCTCGACGACGTCTCGTTCCGGGTCGGAGAGGGCAGCGTCTGCGCGCTCGTCGGGGCCAACGGGGCGGGCAAGACGACGTTGCTCCGGCTGATCTCGGGGGAGCTGTCCCCCACCGGCGGCTCGGTGACCATCAGTGGCGGGCTCGGGGTGATGCCCCAGTTCGTCGGCTCCGTGCGCGACGAACGGACGGTACGGGATCTGCTCGTGTCGGTGTCGCCGGAGTCGCTCCGCGCCGCCGCCCGCGCGGTCGACGACACCGAACTCGCCTTGATGGAACGCGACGACGAAGCGAACCAGATGGCGTACGCACAGGCGCTCGGCGATTGGGGTGACGCTCGCGGCTACGAAGCCGAAGTCGTGTGGGACAAGTGCACGACGGCGGCGCTCAACCTGCCGTACGAAAAGGCGCGCTGGCGCGAGGTGCGCACGCTGTCCGGCGGCGAACAGAAGCGGCTGGTGCTGGAGGCGCTGCTCCTCGGCGGATCCGGCGTGCTCCTGCTCGACGAGCCGGACAACTACCTCGACGTCCCCGGCAAGCAGTGGCTGGAAGAGCGGCTGCGTGAGACCCAGAAGACCGTGCTGTTCGTTTCGCACGACCGGGAACTCCTCGCCCGGGCGGCGAACAAGATCATCAGCGTCGAACCCGGGCCCGCCGGCGGCGATGTCTGGGTGCACGGCGGTGGCTTCGACAGCTACCACCAGGCGCGCGCGGAACGGTTCGAGCGCTTCGAGGAACTCCGTCGCCGCTGGGACGAAAAGCATGCCCAGCTCAAGAAACTCGTGGCCGACATGCGGCAGTACGCCGCCCGCAGCGACGAGATGGCGTCGCGCTATCACGCCGCGCAGACACGGTTGCGGAAGTTCGAGGAGGCCGGAGCGCCCGCCGCTCCCCCGCGCGAACAGAAGATCACGATGCGCCTGCGCGGCGGCCGGACCGGTGTCCGCGCCGTCACCTGCGAAGGGCTCGAACTCCGCGGCCTGATGAAACCCTTCGACCTGGAGGTCTTCTACGGCGAACGGGTCGCGGTGCTCGGCTCGAACGGCTCCGGCAAATCGCATTTCCTGCGGCTGCTGGCGGGTGAGGACGTCGCGCACGACGGGCTGTGGAAACTCGGTGCCCGCGTCGTGCCCGGCCACTTCGCGCAGACACACGCCCATCCCGAACTGCTCGGAAAAACGCTCGTCGACATCCTCTGGACCGACTACGCGCGAAGCCGCGGGCCCGCGATGAACATCCTGCGCCGGTACGAACTCGACGGACAGGGCGACCAGCGGTTCGAGAAGCTGTCCGGCGGCCAGCAGGCGCGGTTCCAGATCCTGCTGCTGGAGATCGGCGGCGCGACGATCCTGCTCCTGGACGAACCGACCGACAACCTCGACCTCGCCTCGGCGGAAGCGCTGCAGCAGGCGTTGGAAGCCTACGAAGGCACCACGATCGCGGTGACACACGACCGGTGGTTCGCACGCTCCTTCGATCGGTACCTCGTGTTCGGCTCGGACGGACACGTGCGTGAAACCGCGGAACCGGTATGGGACGAACGGCCGGTGCAACGCGCCCGATGACTCACTCCGGCTAGGAAAGGCGACACACCCGAGGAGGATGCGCCCCGCCGTACCGTCGTGTGTTTGAATGCCGCCGCACCGCGTGCCGACACCCGAGCGCCCGCGTCGTCCCCAGGCTGGAGTCCTCGTGAAGGCCGCTGCAATCCCCTTCGCCATCGCGGCTTTGTGCTGCGCGGTTTTCCTGGTGAGCTTCCTTCGTGACCGGCGCCGGTTGCGGAACGGCTTCTACCTCTTCTTCGCGCTGCTGTTCCTCGGCGTGACGTTCATCGCGCTGCTCGCCTCGGTGTCGCCCGAGGCGGCGGGGTTCGTCGCGGTCGGCGTGATCCTGCTGATCATCCCGACGGTCCTCGCGCTGACGGTCTTCCTGATCTGCAACGGGATCACCATGCTCCGCCGCGAGGGACGAAGGCTGGCCAACGTCCTTTCGCTGCTGACGGGGCTCGGCGTCTGCGCGCTGATCATCTTCAACGCGACGGTCACTCAACTCGCCTGGGAACCTCTCGACATCGTTCGAGGCATCCTGAACGGGCTCGTCGTCTACTTCTCGTTCCTGTTCGTCTGCTTCCTCCTGTACTCGATCGTCTACGGCCGCATCCGCACCGAAAAGGGCGTGGACTTCGTCGTGGTGCTGGGCTCGGGACTGCTCGACGGGCACCGGGTGCCGCCGCTGCTGGCGAGCCGCCTGAACCGGGCGAAACGCGTCATCGACGCCGAAGCCCGCCGTGGCCGGGAGCCGATGGTGGTCACCTCGGGCGGGCAAGGACCCGACGAGGACCTCCCGGAGTCTCACGCCATGGCCGGCTACCTGGTCGAGAACGGGCTGCCGAAGGAGCGGATCCTCCTCGAAGACCGCTCGCGGACGACCTTCGAAAACCTCACCTTCAGCGCCGAGATCATGGAGCGGCGAAAGGCGGACTACCGGTGCACGGTGGTCACGAACAACTTCCACGTGCTCCGCGCCGCCCTCACCGCCCGCCGCGCCAAGGTGAACGGGCAGGTCATCGGATCGCCGACGGCCTGGTACTTCTGGCCGAGCGCCACCCTTCGCGAATTCGTGGCCATCCTGGTGGACCACAAGTACAAGAACCTGGTCATCTGCGGTCTCATCGTGCTTTCGCAGATCTCCCGCGCCTTCTCCTGAGGCGTGATCGGACGGACGACACGCGTGATTGAGCGGACGACTCTCGGCGGCCCCTGGCCATGCGCGTGTCGTCCGTCCAGTCACGCGTGTCGTCCACCGGATCACGCGTGTCGTCCGTTCGATCACGCGAAACCACCGGTATCGGCGCTGTGCTTCGTCGAGCGTGTGTGTCGGCACAAGAAACCGGCACCCCGGCGCACATTTCGGGCATAATCGCCCGGAGCGGCGTGACAAATCTCCCGCATCCGTTTGACAACACCGTTTTCACCGCGTCATCGTCCTGCGCATGAGCGCTTACACCCGGCAGGCGATGGCGCGGCTGTTCGACCGGACGGCGGAGACCTACGACGCGCTCGGCGTCGACTTCTTCGGCGCGTTCGCCACCGAACTGCTCGACCGGGCCGGGCTCGTCCCCGGTGAGCGCTTGCTGGATGTCGGCTGTGGACGGGGCGCGGTGCTCTTCCCGGCGGCCGAGCGGGTCGGCCCGCAAGGATCGGTGCTGGGTATCGACCTTTCCGCGGAAATGGTCGAGCGCACCGCGAAGGACATCGAGGCGCGCGGAGTCAACGCCTCGGTTTCCCTTATGGACGCCCAAGAACCGACACTGGACGACGCCGCCTTCGATGTCGTGCTCGCGTCGTTCGTGGTCTTCTTCCTGCCGGACCCGGTCGCCGGTCTGCGGTCCTGGCGTCGCCTCCTCGCACCCGGCGGCCGACTGGGCGTCACCACGTTCGGCGCGGACGATCCCCGGTGGGCGGCCGTGCGCGAGGTGTTCAAACCGTTCGTTCCGCCGGAACTGGCCTGGACACTGGCCGTAAGGGCGGGACTGTTCGCCACCATCGAAGGATTCGGCCAGGCCGTGGAGTCGGCGGGCTTCACCGATGTCACGTCCGTGGAACGCGTCTATCCGGTGAAGTTCGCCGACCCCGGGCACTGGATCACCTGGTCCTGGTCGCACGGCCAGCGGATGTTCTGGGAGCTGATCCCGGAAGACCGCCTCGACGCCGTGCGCCAGGCCGTGCTCGCGGAGCTCGAACCACTCCGCGAGCACGACGGGAGCGTGGTGCTCGCGCAGACCGTGCGCTACACCCTCGCCCACCGCGATTGACGGCTCACAACGCGAGCCTCGGCCAGGACTCCGTGTCCCGCGACAACTGCCGGTCGTGCGTGGCGATCACCACCGCGGCCGGGGTCGTTTCGAGTGCGGCGGTCAGCTCGTCGACGAGGGCGGCGGACAGGTGGTTGGTCGGCTCGTCAAGCAACACGACGTGCGGACGGCGAGCCAGTACCAGCGCCAGGTCCAGCCGCCGCCGCGCGCCGACCGACAGTTCGGCCACCGGCCGGTGCCGGTCGTAGCCGGCGAGCAGGCCCAGCTCGCCCAGCCCCGGCCCGGGGATCCCGGTCCTGGCGAGCTGTTCGTCGTACAGCTCCATCGCCGTCCGCCTGCCCGGCAGCTCGGATTCCTGGCCCAGCCTGCCGATCCGCGCGGACCGCGAACGCGTGACCGTGCCGGTCCCCGGCTCCAGCTCCCCGGCCAGCACGGACAGGAGCGTCGACTTACCCGCGCCGTTGCGGCCGGTGACGACCAGCCGGTCGCCGCTTTCCAGCGCCAGATCCACCGGACGCGCGAGTCGCCCGGCCACCGTCACCCCGGCGGCACGGAGGAGCGTCGCGCCTCCGTGCGCCGGTAGCTCGGGCATGGCGAACCGGGCGGGTGGCGGCGGAACGGCGACCACGTGCTCGGCCAGTTCTTCCTGCCGCCGGTGGACCGCGCGGACCAGCCCGGGTGCGCGTGTGGCGCGGACGTGCCTGCCGGTGCCCTTGGGCGGCCGCCAGTTGTCCCGCAACCGGTTCCGCGCCGCGGACAGGTCGTCGGCCAGCCGTTGCCGCTCGGCGATCTGGTCGGCGTGCGCCGATTCCCAGCGGGCGCGTTCGGCTCGACGGGCCTCGACATAAGCCGCGTACCCGCCGCCATAAACGCGCGGCCGTCCGTCGCTCGACGGGTCGAGGTCGATCACCGTGGTGGCGACGTCCGCGAGCAGGGCCCGGTCATGGCTGACCAGGACGACCACGCCCGGATGCGCGCGCAACCGCTCGGTCAGATGGTCGAGCCCCGCCGCGTCGAGATGGTTGGTCGGCTCGTCGAGCAGCAGGACCGGGTGCCCGGCGCCGAGCAGGCAGGCCAGCCGGACCCGGTGCCGCTGCCCGACCGACAGTGTTCCGAGTGGACGGTCGCGGTCGTCGACGGCGTTCAAGGCCGCCAGTGACACTTCGACACGTCTGTCGGCGTCCCACGCGTCGAGGGCTTCGGCTTCTTCGAGTGCGGCGGCGAAGGCGTCGTCGGCTCCGGGACGTCCGTCGCTGAGTGCCTCGGTGGCGGCCTCGAGCCGGGCCAGCGCGCCGCGGACGGCGGCCAGTTCGAGGTCGATCAACGCGCCGACGGTGTCGGTCGCCCCGAGCGGGATCTGCTGGTCGGCGACGCCGGCCGAACCGGAACGGTGCACTTCGCCGCGGTCGGCGGCCAGGTCACCGGCGAGCACCCGGAGAAGTGTGGTCTTGCCGCGACCGTTCTCCCCGACGATGGCGACACGCTCGCCGGCGGCGGCGACAAGGTCGACCCCGGCGAGGACCGGCCGTCCCCCGAAGGACAGATGGACGCCGGACAGGCGGACGTGCGCCGCGCGCACGGGCGCGGACGAAAGAGGGGATGACATGAAGGAACTGCCTCCGGTGAAAGTGATGAGCAGGAAGAACGAACTCCGGTACCGCGGCTCGCGGCACCGGTGGAGGCGTCGTTCCTCAGAGGAACAGCAGTTGCTGCATCACGATCACGAGGGTAGGTCAGGTCCGGAGCGCACCGCATCCGATTTTCGGGACCACACGTTCGCGCCATCCCCCACGACTGCCGGTCACCCCACCGGCACTCCCTTTCACCTGCGGCGACACGCCGCTCCTAGCCCGCGATCGCGGCTTCAAACCACCACTTTCCGGGGTCACCCACAGGTGCACCACGACGGTTGCCATGATCACCGGCCCGTTCGACGGTGGGTGTCTCAGCAGGCATCTTCCGAAAGGAGCGGGACCGATGGCGAAGACCATGCAGCCGCAGGAACTCATCGACAGTGCCGTGGTCGACCCGACCGGCAACAAGCTCGGCAAGGTGGGCAACGTCTACCTCGCCGACGCGACGCGCCAGCCGGAATGGATCACCGTCAAGACGGGCCTGTTCGGTACCAAGGAAAGTTTCGTCCCACTCTCCGGAGCGCACACGGACCGGGACGGCGTGCACGTCCGCGTCGACAAGGAAGCGGTCACCGACGCACCCCGGATCGAGGCTGACGGCCATCTGTCGGCCGAGGAGAGCGCGCGGCTCTATCAGCACTACGGGCTGCCGATGCCGCGGACCTCGCCGGACGGCCGGATGGACGACCGGGCACAGGGCCGGGGCGACGCCGGCCGGACCAGGGCGGGCACGGACAAGGGAGCGGACACCGGCAGGAAGAACCGGGACGCCGCCATGACGCGGTCCGAGGAGCGGCTGAACGTCGGCACCGAGCAGGTCGAGACCGGACACGTCCGGCTGCGCAAGTACGTCGTCACCGAGGAACAGCAGGTCACCGTTCCGGTCAGCCACGAGGAGGTGCGCATCGAACGCGAGCCGATCACGAACCCGCGCGGTGAGCGCGCCGAGATCGCCGAGGACGAACAGGAAGTCGTGCTCCACGCCGAGAAACCGGTGGTGAACAAGGAAACCGTCGCGGTGGAGCGGGCGAGGCTCAAGACCGAGACCGTCACCGAGGACCACACGGTCTCCGGCAAGGTGCGCAAGGAACAGTTCGAGGTCACCGACGACGAAGGCGAGCACCGCAAGTCGTGACCCCGAAACCGGGAGCGGCCCCCGTGCTTCAGCGCCTGCGCCGGGCACGGGCGGCCGCGACCACGAAACCGGTCGCCACCGCGCCCGCGAGCGAGCAGCCGACACCGAACAGCACGGCGGGCTCGTGCACTCGCAGGACCGACACGCACAGCCACGCCGACGCGCCGAACAGGAGGCCGAGCGCCGGGCCGCCGACGAGAGCGCCCCTCCAGCGGTGACCGTTCCGGATAGTCCGCAGCCCGGATTCCAGGTACGCCAACGCGAACAGGGCGAGGATCAGGCTGCCCGCGCCGAGCGCGCTGGCGAGCGGATGCTGCCGCGTGACGACGGCGAAGGTCATCGGAACGCCGTCGGCCGTCATGGTCGCGGTGACGGCTCCGCCGACGATCCAGCGGGTGATCCCGGGAAAAGCGAGATCGGCACGGAAACCGTCGCCCTCGGGTTTCGGCACCGCCGACGCGGATCCGAGCGGGATCCCGGCGGCCGAAAGGGCGAGGGTCACCTGTTCCGGGCGCCCCGCCCCCGTCACGGCGAACGTCTTGCTGAGATCCACGGCCGCGGACGAGGCGGCGACGCCGTCGATCTTCAGTGTCGTGGCCTCGTGCGGCAGGCGTTCCGGCGTGAGCAGGGTGAGCACCACGAGCGCGATCGCGGCGACCGCCGCGGCCACTCGGAACCAAAGCACCGCACCGGGCCGGGACTCTGGCTCGAAGCTCGCGCGGGTCGCCGACAGCGTCGGATCCGGCGCTGGACGCCGCACCGGCCGTGTCGGGCCGTCTCCGGCCGGGATCCGCGTGCCGAACGCGGAGATCACCCGAGGGGTGAGGTGCCGCACCGGCACCCGGGAGCGTTCCAGCCAGCCCGGTCCGTACACGGCGGTGGCGGCCGAGGCGAGGTCGGCCGCGAAGGTCTCCGCGTCGCGGTACCGGGAGTCGAGCTCGCGCGAGAGGCTGCGCATGACCACTCCGGCGAGCGGCGACGGCACGCCGTCGATCGGGCGCGGATCGGTGAACATGTGCTGGCGCATCATGCTGATCGCGCCGCGGGTGTTGTCGAACGGCAGCTTCCCGGACAGCAGTTCGTAGAGCACCGTGCCCGCCGAGTAGACGTCGGCCGCCGGGCTCAGCGCGTTGCCCATCGCCTGCTCGGGCGCGATGTAGGCGGGTGTGCCGAGGACCTCGCCTCCGTGGGTGACGAGGGTGGCGCCCTCGCTGATCACCTTCGCGATGCCGAAGTCGGCCACCTTCATCACGCCTTGGGTGGTGAAGAGCAGGTTCTTCGGCTTGACGTCCAGATGCAGCACACCCGCTTCGTGCGCCGCGTGGAGCCCGGCGAGCATCGCCAGCCCGATCGCGCAGGCCTGCTCCCCGCCGATCTGCCCGCTGTGGAAGCGGCTGTGCACGGTGCCGCCGTCGAGGCGTTCCATCACCATCAGGTGCTCGCGGCCGGTGCGTACGTAGTCGTACACGGGCACGATGTGCGGGTGGTCGAGGCTGGCCAGCACCCGCGCTTCGCGGTCGAAGAGCTCACTGCCGGCGGCGTGGTTGAGCACGTCCCACGGCAGCTGTTTGATGGCGACGTCGCGGCGCAGTGAACGGTGGACGCCGGCGAAGACGACCCCCATCCCGCCCTGGCCGATCGCGGGTCCGATCTCGTACTGCGGCAGCGCGGCGACGACCTCGGGGGGTGTGCTCATCGGTTGAATTCCTCGGTGGACTCGGGAAGGCGGGCCGTCTCGTCGCCGACGGGCCCCGGCGCGGGATGCGGGGTCAGGTAACCGAGCAGGAACGCGATGGCGGCGGCGCCGAGGACCACCGGGATCTCGATCGCGGGCTCCGGCGGGACGAGCCGCAGCACCGACAGCGAGACGACGGCGACGAGCCCGGTGCCGAATCCGGCGGGCAGGAAACGCAGGCCGCGACGCCACCGGTTGACGGGAAGGCGATGGCGGGCGAGCGCGAGGAGGGCCGTCAGCCACGCCAGCACGGTGAGCACGAGCATCGCGAGCCCGAAAGCGCCGTAGACGGACCAGAAGGATCCGCGGATGTCGGCGACCGTGGCCGCCTCGCCGAGGGTGCCGCGCTGGGCGTCCAGGAGTTCGACCGTCGACGGGAGCAACCCGATCGCCTGACCGGAGAGGTCGGCCATGTCCAGTACGAGGGTCCTCGTGACGCGACTGTGCGCGGGGACTTCGAACGGCATCGTGGTGTCGTAGGCGAAGAAGGTCAGGGCGAGCGCCACACCGGACACCCGCACGCTACGGACCTTGACCGCGGTGCCGCCGCTGTTGGTCGCCGTGACGGTGAGTTCGAGTGGTTTCGCCGGATCGATCACGACCGTGGCGTTGGTGATCGGCCGGTCGTCGAAGGTGACCGCCAGGTCGAGTCCGGCACTGTCCGCGACGGCCGGTGGCGAGCCGAAGAGGACCGCGCACAGACCCAACGCAACCCCTGCCGCGATGACACGTCCCATTTTGCGCATCCCCTGTTTTCCTGATCCGGCTGGTCCGGAATGCTACAGCGAGCACTTACCGGAGAGGGACGTCCCAATGCGTATCGTGGTTCGCCTGATATTCGGCACCGTGACCGGGTTGTTGTTCCTGGTTTCCCAGGTGGGAGCGGGAAACGCGCAGCAGTCCCCTTATCAGTCCACGGTTGGTTTGAAACCTTCGAGCGGCCCCGCGGGGAGTTCGTTCACCATTTCCTGGAATTTCTCTCCGTGCAAAGGACCGATTTCTTTCACCTGGGAAGGAACGGCCCTTACCTCGGCCGGCGCCCCCAGCGGACAGGTCGGGGCGACGGTTCCCGGTAACGCGACGCCCGGCAGCCACACGGTCACGGGAACCTGCACGAACGCGCGGACCGGTCAGCCGTTGACCGGGAACGCGACCTTCCGGGTGACCGGGACCGTGACGACGGCGCCGCCGACGACGACGAAGGTGCCCCCGGCGACGAAGCCGACCGTCCCGGTGACCACCCCGACCAGACCCGGAACGACCACCACCCCGGTCACCACGACGACGCCGCCCACGACCACGCCACCGTCCACAACGGATACTCCCCCGCCGCCGACGGACGTCCCCTCGCCGAGCAGCACCCCGCGGGGTGCGGACGACCTGATCCTCGACCGGCCGAGCGTGCACCCCGGCGACCCACTGTCCGCGACCGGCAAGGGGTGCGTGCCCGGCGAGCGGGTCACACTGACGTCGGACGGCGAACGCGTCGGAGGCGCCTACGCCGACGGCACCGGCGCCTTCACCGCGGCCATCGAGTTCACGCGGATCGAGGCGGGCAGGCACACCGTCGTCGCCGACTGCGGCGTGCGGCTGACCGGTGCCGTCGACCAGGTGGTGACCAGTTCATCCGGCGGGCACGGCGGCACTCTGGTGGTGCTCGTCTTCTTCGTGCTCGCCGGGATCACCGTGATCCGCTTCCCCTGAGTCAGCGCGGCAGTTTCACCACGGTGACGAAGAAGTTGTCGATCTGGCGCACCACGTCGATGAACCGGTCGAAATCCACCGGTTTCGTGACGTAGGCGTTGGCGTGCAGGTCGTAACTGCGGAGGATGTCCTCTTCGGCCTCGGACGTGGTGAGCACGACGACCGGGATGGTGCGAAGTTCCGGCGACGCCTTGACCTCGCTGAGCACTTCGCGGCCGTCCTTGCGGGGCAGGTTGAGGTCGAGCAGGATCAGCCCCGGCCGTTGCGCGTCCTCGTACGGTGCTTCACGGCGCAGGAACTGCAGTGCCTGCTCGCCGTCGGGAACGACCGAAAGGGTATTGCGGATCTTGTGATGCTCGAACGCCTCCTGCGTCATGAGGACGTCGCCGGGGTCGTCCTCGACCAGCAGGATGTGGATCGGTTCCAGTGACTCGGTCATGGTCGCTCGTTTCCTTCGTCGGCATGCTGCGCTGCGGGCAGGGTGAAGCAGAAACGGGTCCCGGCCTGGACGGTGGTGTCCAGCCAGATCGTCCCGCTGTGGTGTTCGAGGATCTTGCGGCACAGGGCGAGACCGATCCCCGTACCCGGGTAGTCGCCGCGGCCGTGCAAACGCTGGAAGATCACGAAGATCCGCTCGGCATACTCGTCGTTGATGCCGATTCCGTTGTCGGTGACGGAGAAGCGCCAGTTCTCACCGTCACGCTCCGCCACGACCTCGACCTCCGGCGGGTCCTCACCGCGGAACTTGATCGCGTTGCCGACGAGGTTCTGGAAAACCGCCGTCAGGAGGGTCTTCTCGCCGCGCACCACGGGAAGTTCGCCGTGGGTGACCCGGGCACCGGACTCGGTGATCGCGTCTTCGAGGTTGCCCAGCGCGGTCGCCAGCAGGTCACCGGACTCCAGAAGGACGCTGTCCCCCGGACGGCGGCCGACGCGCGAAAAGGCGAGCAGATCGTTGATGAGCGCCTGCATCCGTTTCGCGCCGTCGACGGCGAAGCCGATGTACTGGTCCCCGCGTTCGTCCAGTTTCCCCTGATACCGCTTCTGGAGCAGCTGGCAGAAGCTGGCCACCTTGCGCAGCGGCTCCTGCAGGTCGTGCGAGGCCACGTAGGCGAACTGCTCCAGGTCCGAATTCGACCGTTCCAGCTCGCGGGTCCGGGTCACGATCAGTTCCTGCGCCCGCTCCAGCTCCGCGACTTCGTCGAGGATCCGCGACCGCAGCGACTCCACATCGGACGCGAGTTCGCGCATCTCCTTCGGACCGGAACCCCGAACCGCGCGGTGGATATCGGTCTGCGCGACGTCACGGACCTCGACGGCCAGTCCCCGGATCGGCCGGATCAGTTTCCGGTGCAGGACCAGGAAGACCAGTGCCAGTGCGCCGACGAGCAGGACCGCGATCACGATGAGCATCACGCGCAGGACGTCGGCCGAGGCGGACAGGTCGTCGCGGGCGTCCAGCCGTTCGGTCTCCAGCCGGTTCTGCAGGACGCTCAGCGAAGCACGGACCTCGTCGAACAGCGGTTTGCTCGCGTCCACCAGCTCGACGGTGGCCGGAGCGCCGGCGAGCAAGGGCTCGATGATCGTCCTGCGCCAGGCCGTGGCGGCGTTCAGCACCCGGTCCAGATCGTCGCCTGCCGCCGTCCCCGGAACGACACCGAGCCGGCGCAACTCGGCCACTGACGCGTCCTGTGCTCGCAATCCCTCCCGGTACGGCTCCAGGAATTCGCTCCGCCCGGCCAGGATGTAGCCACGGACACCGGTTTCCTGGTTCAGCATCGCGGTCGCGAGAGAGTTGGACCGCAGTACCTGCGGACCGGTGACGTCCAGCAGCCTGGCGCGCGAGTCGGTGAGGTTCGTCAAGGCCAGCGACCCGGCGACGATCGCGCCGCCGAGCAGCAGGCCGGCGATCACCCCGGACAGCGCGGCCCAGCGGCTGATCGACCAAACGGACTTCATCGGGCCGGCTCCCCGGAGTCGAACGTGAGCAGCGCCAGCGCGACGTCGTCGTCCAACGGCCCGCCGTGCAGGACGTCCATCTCACTGATCAGGTGGTCGAGCGCCGAGTCGGAACCGTCTTCGGCCTTCAGGCTGTTCAGTGCGGCGGCGGCCATCCGTTCGAGCCCGACCCGTTCCCCGCTGCCTTCGACACGTCCTTCGAAAAGACCGTCGGTGTACAGCAACAGTGACCATCGCGGCCCGATCGGCACCGTGAGCTCCTGCCAGCCGATACCCGGCACGACGCCCAGCGGCGGGCCGAGTTTCTCCCTGGACAGCAGCCTGCCGCCCGATTCGTCGATCAGGAGTGGCGGCGGATGACCGGCCAGCGCCATCTTCAGCGACCGGCGGTCCGGAGCGACCGTGATCATGCAGACGGTGGCGAACAGCGGGTCCAATGCCTCGTGTTCCAGCATTTTCTCCACCATCGCCAGGGATTCCGCCATCGGCAGCCCGGCGAGCACGACCGAACGCCACGCGATCCGCAGCGCGACACCGAGCGCCGCCTCGTCCGGACCGTGTCCGCACACGTCCCCGATGATCAGCTGGAGCGTGCCGTCGGGAAGTTCGACGGCGTCGTAGAAGTCACCACCCAGCAAGGCCCCGTTCCGCCCCGGCCGGTACCGCACGGCGAGCTTGAGGCGGGGATCGGTCACCAGCGGGGTCGGCAGCAGGCCGCGTTCGAGACGCGCGTTCTCCCTGGCCAGCAACTGATGCTGGAGCAGTTGCTGCTCGACGCGTTCGGCGCGGCTGCGCTCCCAGGAATACCGGAGGGTCCGTGCCAGGAGGCTGCCGTCGACATGCTGTTTGACCAGATAGTCCTGGGCGCCGGCACCCAGCGCCGCCACTCCGGTGGCTTCGTCCTCCTGCCCGGTCAGGACGATCACCGCGGTCGACGGAGCATGCTGCCGCAGCCTGGTCAGGCCGGTCAGGCCGGTGGCGTCCGGAAGCTGGAGATCCAGCAGTACGCAATCGGCCGTGATCCGGCGCTCGAGTGCCCGTTGGAGCGTCGTCACCCTGTCGAGTACGACCTGTTCCAGGCTGCCGGCGGCGTCGGCGAGCATCTCTTCGACCAGGAGCGCGTCGCCGTCGTCGTCCTCGATCAGCAGGACATGCAACCGGGTCGGCTGGGGCGCAGACCTACGAGGCGGAGCCTGCTCGCCGTAACGCACGGCGTTGGACACGGACAGCCACCTTTCCTCACCGGACTATCCGGCGCACGAACAGAAGACGGCTGTCTTCTCAACCTCCCGGAGCCTACCGGCTGTACCGGACATGCCGCCGGTCCGGACACCCGGCTTGTCCGCTGTCTCACGATCAGGGGCCGCGTGGCGGCCGCGGTGGCCGCATCGCCCCGAAGACCAGGAACACCGCGGTCAGAAAGAGGGCGGCGACAGTCAGTTCGAGCAGGAAACCGACGACGAGTGTGGTGATCATCGCTCACTCCTGGGGCGTCCGGTCGGCTTCACGGCGGCGTGCGTACAGGCTGGTGAACGAGACCGTGACCAGGACGGCGACGATCACGCCCAGCGAGGCCGGGGTCGGGACCTGCGGTACCGACGGCCAGATCCCGTGCGCCCAGTGCAGGACCAGCTTCACCCCGATGAAGGCGAGGATGATCGCGAGGCCGTGGTTCAGATGGACCAGTTTCGCGAGTGCCGAGTGGAGCACGAAGTACAAGGCGCGCAAGCCCATCAGCGCGAAGGCGTTGGTGGCGAACACGAGGTACGGGTCTTCGGTGATGCCGTAGACCGCGGGCACCGAATCGACCGCGAACACCACGTCGGTGGCGAACACCGCGACGACCACGACCGCCAGCGGGGTGAGCGCGCGGCGCCCGTGTTCACGCACGGTGAGCCGGGTGCCGCGATAGTCGTCGGTGACCGGCATCAGCCGTCGCAGCAACCGGACCGACCGCAGCTGCGAAAGATCCAGCTCGTCCTTGCCGCCGGACATGGCCTCGCGCAGGATCTTGATCGCCGAGACGAGCAGGATCACGCCGAACACGAGGAACGCCCAGGTGCCCGCCGA
Source organism: Amycolatopsis lurida (assembly GCF_900105055.1). NCBI lineage: Bacteria > Bacillati > Actinomycetota > Actinomycetes > Pseudonocardiales > Pseudonocardiaceae > Amycolatopsis > Amycolatopsis lurida. The sequence goes on along the minus strand of NZ_FNTA01000002.1, from coordinate 39,046 downwards.
CAACATCGCCGCGCCGGCCGCGATGAACACGCCGCGAAGCACCAGCGCGCCCACGATGCCGTACAACAGCACGCGTTGCTGCACGGCCGCGGGGACCGCGAAGGCGGCGAGCAGCAGCATGAAGACGAACAGGTTGTCGACCGACAGGGACTTCTCGACCACGAAACCCGTCATGAACTCGAGCGCCTGGCCGCCACCGAACTCGAGCCACAGCCAGAGCCCGAACACGACCGGGAGCGCGAGGTAGAAGACCGACCACCCGACGGCCTCCCGCATCGACACCTCGTGGGGACGGCGGGTCACCACGAAATCGGCGACGAGCAGGGCGAGCAGGACGGCGATGCTGATCGCCCACAACCCCGGCGATCCCACGGTTGCCACGGACTCGGGCATGAAGCCTCCTCGAACTCGAAGTTCGAGGTCTCCTTCACCCCTGCGGGGCGGTCTCCCGGGGACACCAGCGGAGCGTCCGTATTGACCGGGCAGACCTTTGGGAAGTACTCCCCTCGCCGGTCCAGTATCGCACTTGGTAAAGAGTTGTTAAAGGGCGGGTCAAGCCGGGCCCTCCCGCAAGACGCCGCGCACCGCGTCGACCGACAGGTCGTCCCACGGAAATTCGGCCATCCACCAGGTCGCGCCCGCCCGTTCGTAGGGCGCGAGATCCGTGCCCGCGGGGACGCCGATGGCGAAGTCGTACGGCTTCCCGTCACCCTCGCGCAGCGCGGTGATCTTCTCGACCGCCTCGGCGAACTCGTCCGCGTGCGGCAGGTTCACGGGGAAGAACCCGTCGTACCGTGCGGCCCTGCGCATCGGCTTCGCCTTCCCGGGGAAGCCCGCCAGCCACACGGGGATCGGCCGCGCCGGCCGAGGCAGGAAGGTGACGTCGTCGACCGTGTAGTGCACGCCGTGGTGCCGCACGGGCTCCCCCGACCAGGCGGCGGTGAGGATCTCGAGCGACTCGTCGAGCATCTCGCCTCGTTTGCGATCGTCCACTTCGTCGCCGGTCTTCGAGAACTCCCCGCCGAAGCGATCGCTGCCGAGCCCCGCGCCGAGGATCAGCCTTCCCCTGCTCAGCTGGTCGAGGGTGGCCGTCTCGCGGGCGAGCTTGACCGGACGGCGGCGGGCCAACGGCGTGACCATCGGACCGATGGCGAGGTTCTCGGTGGCGGACGCGACGGCGGCGAGGGTGATCCACGGATCGGCGACCGCCCGCACCGGCTCATTCCACCGGACGTGGTCCCACACGAACAGGCCGTGCCAGCCCGCTTCCTCGGCTTCGGCGGCGAGACGCGCGATGATCGCCGGATCGGCCAGTTCGTCGAAAATCGGCAGCCAGAGTGCCGAGCGCAGAGTCATGACCTCGACCGTACGGACCGGCACCGACACTCGCGGCGAGTTCCGGACGTGCGCCAAGCCGTAACTCGCGTGCTTCCAGCCGTAACTCGCGTGCTTGGAGGCGTAACACACGGCACCACGCGAGTTACGCCTTCAAGCACGCGAGTTACGCCTCTGATCACGCGAGTTACGCCTCAGCGCTTGACATGACCCCTAAAATTCAACCAGTACGTTGATTAACCTCTTGGTTGATTGCCCCTGCGGAAGAGACTTCGATGACCGACCTGACGATCACCCGCCTCCTCGACGCTCCCCGCGAGCTCGTCTTCCGCGTCTGGACCGACCCGGACCACCTCGCGCAGTGGTGGGGCCCAATCGGGTTCACTGCCACTTCCTGCACCGTCAATCTCACCGAGGGCGGCAAGTGGCGCATCTGTATGAGCGACGGCGAGACCGACCTGTGGGCGTCGGGCGTCTACCACGAGATCGTCCCGCCGGAGCGGCTTGTCTTCAGCTTCGCCTGGGAGGAGCCGGAAGGCTCCCGCGGGCACGACACGCTCGTCACGGTCACCCTCTCCGACCTCGACGGGAAAACCGAGATGTCGTTCCACCAAGCGATCTTCGAGACCGTGGCGGAACGCGACAGCCACAACGAAGGCTGGCAGTCCTGCTTCAGCCGCCTCGTCACCCACCTCGCGGAGCAACGCTAGGTCACTTCCCGCAGGACGTCCCGCGCCCGCGCCACCCCGTCCTCCTCCCGCAGCCGCCCGGCGACGTACTGCGCACCGCGCCGGAACAGCAGGTTGCCGGACAGCTCAAGCAGCCGCGCGGTCAACGAGTCCGCCGTGAGATCCCGCAGCGGCAACGGTCGCGGCCCCGCGCCGAGCCGGAACACCCGGTCGCCCCAGTACGGCTGATCGGAGAACACCGGGCAGATCAGCGAAGGCACGCCCGCGCGCAACGCGGCCGCGGTCGTGCCCGCGCCGCCGTGGTGCACGACCGCGGCGGTGCGCGGGAACAGCCACGCGTGCGGGACGTCGCCGATCGTCAGCAGATCATCGTCGTCGGAGGCGGCATCGGTACCGAGCAGGCCGCGCAGCCCCGCGCGGCGCAACGCCGTGCGGACCGCGGCGAAAATCCGCTCCGCCTCCGACGGCCGCATGCTGCCGAAACCGACGTACACCGGAGGCGGCCCGGACGCGAGGAAATCCCGCAGGCGTGCGTCCGGCCGCCAAGCGGCGGGCGCCTCGAGAAACCAGTACCCCGTGACGTGCACCCTCGCGGGCCAATCCTTCGGCCGCGGCACGACCGCGTCGGAAAAACCGCACAGCACCGGGGTTTCCGAGCGCCGGGGTCCGCGGAGTCCTGCCGCGGGCAGGCCAAGTGACCGCTCGCGCCACCGGTCCACCTCCGGCCTCAGCACCTGCCAGGCGACGGCGTCGACAGCGTGGAAACTCAACCGCCTGCCGCATGGCCCGGCCTTGGCGGCCCACGGCACCAGCGGATGCGCGAACGCCCGGGTCGGCACGCTGGGCTGGTAGTGCAGCTCGATGTGAGGGACACCGAGCGAGGCACCCAGATGCGTGCCGAGAAATCCGAGCGTCGGGGCGAGAACGAGATCAGCCCCGGCCGCTCCCTCGCGGACATCGGCGAGCAGACGCTCCATCACCGGCGCGAGGGCACCGCGCAGCCCGCGCAGGAAGGCCGCGGGCGTGCGTCCCTCGGTCCATTCGCGTCCCCCGTCCGAACCGAGGATCTCGCTCGGGTCGGCGGAGAGCGGCGCGAAATCCAGACCGTGCCCGGTCACCAAAGTGCGGAACCGCTCGGCCGCCAGCACCCGCACCCGATCACCGTCGAGACCACACCCCAAGGCGATGCACGGCTGGACGTCTCCGCGGGAACCCGGAGCGACGATCACGACCTGCCGGCTCATCGCTTCGCCGCCGTCAACCGGTAGCGGAGGCGGAACGGCAGTTTCGCCAGTACCGCCGCGACATGCGCGTCCCTGCCGACCAAATACCGCGGCGCGACCCGCCGGGCGGTCAGCGCGTGGACGACGACCCGTGCTGCGCGCTCGGGCGGCACACCGTTCCGCGCGGACCGCTCCGCACTGCGTTCGGCCTCGTCCAGTTGCGCCGCATACCTCTCCCGCGCGGCTTCCGGCAGGGCGGCGCGCACCTCTTCGGCGGCGGCGCGGGCACGAGGCCAGATCGACGTGGCGACGGCACCGGGCTCGACGAGGACGACGCCGATCCCGGAAGGGGCCAGTTCGGCGCGCAGGCTGTCGGTCAAGCCGACCAGGGCGAACTTCGACGTGTGATACGGCCCGACCATCGGCCCGGCGATCCGCCCGCCCATCGACCCGACCGTCACCACCCTGGCGGCGGGCGCGGCGCGCAGCGCGGGCAGCATCGCCTGCGTGACGGCCAGCTGACCGGTGACGTTGACCTCCAACTGCTGCCGGAAGTCTTCGAGCGGGACGTGTTCCAGCGGTCCCGGCCTGGCCATCCCCGCGTTGTTCACCAGACCACGGAGCGGACCCGCCGCCGCGACCATCTCACCACACGCCGCGATCGACTCCGGATCGCGGAGATCCATCCGCAGTACGGTGACGGCCTCGCCGTGAACACGGGCGAGTTCCGTTTCGTCCGCGTCGGTGCGCACGCTGGCCCAGACGTGGGCGCCCCGCCGGACGAGTTCGGTCACGCACGCCCGGCCGATCCCGCTCGACGCTCCGGTGACCACAAAGGACGGACGGGTCACGACGCCTCCCCCGCCTTCACCGGTGCGGACAGCGACCGCAGCATCCTCGGCCAGGTCTTGTGCAGCTGGTCCTGCCAGTACGCCCAGTGATGCGTGCCCGGCCCGTAGAAGTCCGTCATGACCGGGACGCCGAGCCGGTTCAGCCGGTCCGCCATCGCGGTGGTCTGGCCGGAGCACAGGAATTCGAGCAGCATCGCGCCGGGCAGCACGTCGATCGGGAGCTTCCCGTCGAACGGCCCCGGCAGGCCGTTGCCCGTGGACAGGTACAGCTCGGTGCCGCGGAGGCGGTCGGCGTTCACCAGCGGATCGTGCGCGTCCCAGCGAGAGGACTCGCGCCGCCGGTCGCCCCAGAGCGCTTCGGGATCCTGACGGGCCGAGGCGACGATCGCACTGGTCAGCAGCTCGCCGTACGGGCCGGTGGGGTTGAGATTGCCACTGAACGACCCGGCGAAGCGGAACACTCCCGGCCGCCGGGCGGCGAGTTCCACCGCGCCGTATCCGCCGAGCGAGAGCCCCGCCGCGACCCGTCGTCCGTCCCCGCGATAGCCACGGTCGATCAGCTGCGGGATCTCGACCGCCGTGAACGTCTCCCACTGATTGAGCACCACGTCCTTTCCGTAATTCCACCAGTCGGAATAGAACCCGGCGGAACCGGAACCCGGCATCACCACCAGCGCGCCGGCGTCGTCGGCGAGTTTCCGGATGTCGGTATTGGCGGTCCAGCCGCGGTAGTCCTGCAGGCGGGTCTCCCCGGCGAGCAGATACACCGCCGGCCACTTTCGCTCCGGTTCGGCTTCCCACCGCGACGGCAGGATCAGCCGGACCATCGCGTAACTCCCGACCCCGACCGAGCGCACGGTGAGATCCAGCATCCGCGGGTCACCGTCCACAGTGGTCTGGGCGACGACGTGCGAGCCGTCGTCGGCACGGGCGTCCGGGATCCCGCTTTCGGCCCGCGCAGGTGCCGCGGCGACGCTCGGCAGCAAGCACGCCGCGACCGCCAGCGACGCGACGGCCCGCAGCCGCCTCGAAGTAGTGCGCATACGTAATCCTTTGTCCCGGTCGTTCGATCGAATTCGAAAATGTGACGGCGATTACCCGAGAAAGAAATCGAAGGTGGCGACACGGTAAGCGGACGGACCCCTTCCAGGCAATTGTCCTGCCCACAATCCGGGAGGACAATATGAATGCCAGGGAAACAAGAAATGCCTCCGCATCCCCCATCAGGGTGACCCGTCGCTCACGGACAGTGAAGAACTGTGGCACGGGAGTACCAGACCGGCTCGCACACCAGCGAAAATTCCGAAATCCGCAGCTCACACCCTGTACACGAAGGACATTTACGTTCTCTTGACACCTTCCGGTATTCGATTTCCCGTCGTAGCCTTCGTCGTGCCGCCCGGGTTCGGCGTCCCCTCACGCGACCCGGCGCCCCGTGTCCCACCGAAGGGACCAGACCCCATCAGGACCCTTCCGAAAGGGCTATTCATGGCTGCCCGAATTCGCGCGCTCATCCTGTCCGCCGTCGCCTTGGCGACCATTTCCGGCGCATCCGGAGAATCGATTCAGGCGGCACCCGCTCAGCCTTCCCCCAATGTGCCGCCGGCCGCCCTGCTGCCGCCGGAACTCGTCCCCGGCGCGTCCGCGCGTGACGGTTTCGACGTGGCGTCGGCACTGTCCACCTCGGACCGCGGGCGGAGCGGCAGGGTCGACGTCGGAGGATGCGAGGACGTCGTTCACGGCAGGCTGATCGGCGCCGGCGCCACCGGCCAAGGCTTCCAGTCCGCCGTGCCCGGCGGCCAGGTCTCCGAACTGGTCGCGCGTACGACGAACCCACCCGATCTGACGGCATGGGCCGGTCAGGCCGGGCGGTGCTCGAAGGTGACGGTCGACGACGCGGCCGGTACCGCGGTGTCGACCGTCACCGTCCATCCCGCTCCCGTCGTTCCGGGAGCGAAAACCCTTTCCTACCAACAACTCCTGACGCTACCCGGACAGCCCCCCGAGCTGCCGGGACTGCGTCTGCGCACCGTCGCCATCGCCGCCGACGACGTACTGGTCGTGCTTCGTGACGCCGGAACGACCGGCCTCGATCTCGACGCCCTCGCCGTCGACGCCTGGCGGCACGCCGCCGGTCCGCTCGGCCGCTGATCCCCGCACCACCCCCGCCGAACCCCGAGGAGACGCCATGTCCCTGGCCCCCGAAAACCTGCCCGCCACGGCCGCCCCCACCCTCCCCGCCTGCCTCCGGCATTGGGCGGACGCCGACGGCGACCGGCCCGCGCTGACCTTCGCCGACTTCGCGACCGATCGCGCCGGACGCCGGAAGACGTTGAGCTGGAAGCAGCTCCAAGAGCGCGTCGACGCCGTCGCGGCGGCCTTGCCGGTCGGGCCCGGTGACCGGGTGGCGGTGCTGTGCCCGCAGAGCGCCGATTACGTCGTCGCCTTCCTCGGCGCGATCACCGCGGGTGCGATCGCCGTGCCGCTGTTCGACCCCGGGCTGCCCGGGCACGCCGGACGGCTCGCCGCGGTGCTGACCGACTGCTCCCCAACCGCGGTGGTCACCACGTCCGCGTCGGTGGACGCGGTCCGCGAGTTCCTGGTGGGCCTTCCCGGCGGCGAAGACGTCGCCGTCGTCGCGGCCGACAAGCCCACCCCCGGACCCGGCCGCGCGTGGCCCGCCCCGGCCCCGGCGCCGGACGACGTGGCGTACCTGCAGTACACGTCCGGTTCCACCCGCAGTCCGGCGGGAGTGGTGCTGACCCACGAGAACGTGCTCGCCAACGTCAGCCAGGCGGTGCACGGTCTCGGGATCGACCCGGCCGGGACCACGGTGTCGTGGCTGCCGCTGTTCCACGACATGGGTCTCGTCCTCGGCCTGATCACGCCGCTGGCCATGGGCATGCGGTCGGTGCTGATGGACCCGCTGGCCTTCATCGAGCGCCCGGTGCGCTGGCTGGAGTTGCTCGGCGACCACAACGCGAGCTGGAGCGCCGCTCCGAACTTCGCGTTCCACTACGCCGCGAGCCGGGTGCGCGAGGAAGACCGCGCCAAGCTCCGCCTCGACCGCGTCGCCGCGATCGTCAACGGCGCCGAGCCGATCAACCCCGGAGTGCTCGACCGGTTCCATGACACCTTCGCCGAATCCGGGTACACCCCGGACAAGACGCGGCCCGCGTACGGGCTGGCCGAGGCGACCGTCTTCGTCACCACCGGCCCCGGCGTCCCCCCGCGGGTCACGACGTTCGACCGCGTCGCGCTGGGCGCGGGAACGGCACGGCAGGCGGACGACGGGCTCCGGCTCGTCGCCTGCGGTGTCCCGGTGGGGCAGCACGTCGCGCTGGTCGACCCGGAAACCGGCGTCGCGCTCGAAGACGGCGCGGTCGGCGAGATCTGGGTCCACGGCCCCAACGTCGGCACCGGCTACTGGCAGAAACCGTTGGAGAGCACCGAAACCTTCGGCGCCCGGTTGACCGGCGACCACGGGGATCTGCCGGTGGGTCCGTGGCTGCGCACCGGCGACCTCGGCGTCCGCCACGACGGCGAGGTCTACATCGCGGGACGGATCAAGGATCTGCTCATCGTCGACGGCCGCAATCACTACCCGCAGGACGTCGAAGCGACCGCCGCCTCGGCCGACCGCGACATCCGCCCCGGCAGTGTCGCCGCGTTCGCCGTCGAGGGCACCGACACCGAAGCCGCGGTGGTCGTCGCCGAGCACCGCGGTCACAGCGCGCTGACCACGGAGGACGAACGCGCCCTCGCCGTGTCGATCCGGCGGCTGGTCTCCGACGCGCACGGCCTCGCCCTGCGTGACGTCGTGCTCGTCCCGGCGGGGCTGGTCCCGCGGACCTCCAGCGGCAAGATCGCGCGGAGCGCCTGCCGCGACCGCTACCTCGCCGGCGATTACGGAAAGGCCTTGGTGCGATGAGAAACCCGACGTTCGACACCCCGGCGCTGCGCCGCTGGCTGCTCGACACCGTCGCCGGGCACACCGGCGTCGACGTGGCCCGGCTCGAAGCCGACCGCCCGCTCAGCGACTACGGCCTGTCCTCCCGCCAGGCCGTCGGCATCGCCGCCGACCTCGAAGAACTGCTCGGCACCCCGCTTCCGGCCACGCTGCTGTGGGAAAGCCCGACCATCGATCACCTTGCCCGCTCGCTCACCGGCGGCACGGAGCCCGAACCGGAGCAGACGGGCACCGACCGTCGCCGGACCGACCCGATCGCCGTCGTCGGCCTCGGCTGCCGCTGGCCGGGCGCGGACGGCCTCGACGAGTTCTGGGATCTGCTGCGCAGCGGACGGGACGCCGTCCGGACCGCACCACCCGGCCGATGGGACGCCGACGCGGCCCCGATCGTCGGCGGCTTCCTCGACGACGTGGCCGGTTTCGACGCCGACCACTTCGGCATCACCCCGCGCGAGGCGTCCACGATGGACCCGCAACAGCGGATGCTGCTGGAGGTCGCCTGGGCCGCGCTCGAACACGCGGGGATCGCCCCGGCCTCCCTGCGCGGCAGCCGGACCGGCGTGTTCACCGGGATCTCGACCCACGACTACGGGCATCTCACGATGTCGCGCGGAGGCGTCGATCTCTGGACCGCGACCGGTGCGGCCGGGAGCATCGCGGCCAACCGGCTCTCCTACGTCTACGACCTGCGCGGGCCGAGTATGGCGGTGGACACCGCCTGCTCCTCGTCGCTGGTCGCGGTGCACCACGCGGTGCGAGCACTGCGCGACGGCGAGGCGGATCTGGCCTTGGCCGGCGGGGTGAACCTCATGCTGCTGCCCGGTCCGACCGCCGCGTTCGCCGCCGCCGGCCTGCTCGCCGGGGACGGGCGGTGCAAGACGTTCGCCGCGGAGGCCGACGGTATCGCGCGTGCCGAGGGCTGCGGCGTCGTCGTGCTCAAGCGGCTGGCGGACGCCGAGTACGACGGTGACCGGGTCCTGGCGGTGATCCGCTCCACCGCGGTCAACTCCGACGGCCGGTCACAGGGGATGGCGGCTCCGAATCCCATCGCCCAGCAGGACATGCTGCGCACGGCGTACCACGGCGCCCGGCTCGATCCGTCCACTGTGGACTACGTCGAGGCGCACGGCACCGGCACCTTGCTCGGTGACCCGATCGAGGCCCGCTCGCTCGGCGCCGTGCTCGGCAAGGACCGCCCGGCCGACGCCCCGCTGCTGATCGGCTCGGTGAAGACGAACATCGCGCACGCGGAGGCGGCCGCGGGGATCGCCGGGCTGATCAAGGTCGTCCTCGCGATGACCAGGGACGAACTTCCGCCACAGCTGCACTTCACCGCTCCCAATCCGCACATCCCGTTCGACGACCTGCGACTGAAGGTGGTCACCGAGCCGACGCCGTGGCCACGCCACTCCGGCCGCGCCACGGCGGGAGTGTCGGCGTTCGGGTTCGGCGGGACCAACGCGCACGTCGTGCTCGAACAGGCGCCGGCGCTGGAACCGGTGCCGGATCGCGCCGACGTCCGGATCGGGCTGCTGTCCGCCCGCACCCGCGACCGCCTCACCGAACGGGCGACGCAGCTGGCGAACTGGCTGGATTCCACGTCGTCGCTTTCGCTCGCCGACGTCACCCACACGTTGTCCCGGCGTGACAACGGCGGACCGCACCGGGCCGCCGTCGTGGCGGGCGACACCGCCGAACTGGCGGTCCTGCTGCGCGCCGTCGGTTCCGGCGCCGATCCGCTGCCCGCGGGCGCCGTCACCGGCACCGCGGGGAGCGCCGACGGCCCGGTCTTCGTGTTCTCCGGTCACGGCTCGCAGTGGCCGGGTATGGGGCAAGGACTCTTGCGCGCCGAACCCGCGTTCGCCGCGCAGGTCGACAAGTTGCACGACCTGTTCACCGAGCACACCGGCCGCTCGCTGCGGGCACTGCTCACCAGCACGGATCCCCTGTCCCTGCCCGAAACCCAGACGGCCATCTTCGGGATACAGGTCGCGCTGGCCGCCCAGTGGGAAGCGCTCGGGGTCCGGCCCTCGGCCGTCGTCGGGCACTCGCTCGGCTCCGCGGCCGCCGCCGTGGTGAGCGGCGTGCTCACCCCCGACGAGGCCGTCCATCTGGTCGCGACCCGCGCCCGGCTCCTGGGCACTCTCGGCCCGGGTGGCGCGATGGCGGCGGTCGAATTGGCGCCCGAGGAACTGGAGCTGTACCCCGACATCGAACTCGCCGTCGAATCCGCGCCGGGGCAGCTGACCGTGGCCGGGGACGCGACCGTGCTCGACCTGCTCGTCGCGGAACTCGAAGCCGCCGGGTTGACCGCGCGACGGCTGCCGGTCGAGGTCGCCGGGCATTCCGCCCGTGTCGACCCGGTGTTGCCCGCGCTCCGGGAGGCGCTCGTCGAACTGGGCGGCCGCCGTCCGACGGTGCCTTGGTACGACACGGTTCTGGCCGATCCGCGGGAATTACCGGACTTCGACGCCGGGTACTGGGCCGCGCATCTGCGCCGTCCGGTGCGGTTCCGGCAGGCCGTGGCGGCCGCCGCCGCGGACGGGCACCGCGTCTTCCTCGAGGTGTCGCCACATCCGATCCTGCGGGGCTCGGTGGCGAGGACGCTCGAAGCCGAGGGCGTCCAAGACGCCCTCGTCACCGGAACCCTGCGCCGAGGCCAGGACGAGGTCCGCACGCTGGGCGCCGCCGCGGCCGAGTTGTACTGCGCGGGCACCCGCATCACGACAGCCGATCCCGGCGACGGTGCCCGGCTGGTCGACGTCCCGCCGATGCCGTGGCGGCACGAACGCCACTGGTACACCACCGCCGAGGAACCGCCGTCGTTCGCGGCACGGACACCGGACCCCGAACCGGTGCCGACCGCCGGCGGCGACCGGCTGACGGAGATCGTCGCCGCCGTCATGGGGCTGCGTCCCGACCGCCTCGACGCCGACGTCCCGCTGGTGGAACTCGGGCTGGATTCCCTGATGGCGAACCGGATCAAGGAGACCGTCCGCCGGGAGTTCGGTACGGAACCCGACGCTGTCAAGGTGCTCCGCGGCGCCACCCTCGCCGATCTCAGCCGCGATCTCGCCCCCAGGGAGAACGAGGAACCACTGCCGTCCCGGGGTCGCGCCTGGGACGCGGCGGATCGCCTGGTCTTACGTCTGTGGCAGGAGCACACCGGGATCGAGGCGACCGGCACGCACGTTCGGCTGACCGAGACCGGCACACCCGACCGGCTGGCCGAACTGCTCGCCGAAGGGCTCAGCACCGAACTCGACACCCCTGTCACCGCCGCCGAACTCCGACGGCACGACTCGCTCGCGGCGATCGCCGACGTCGCTCGCGCCATCCTCGACACGAGGGAGGAGCGGGGTCCGGTGCACCTCCTCGCTCCCGGCGAAGCGGGAGTCGCGCCTCTGCTGCTGTTCCACCCCGGCGGCAGTACCTGCACCGTGTACCGGCCGCTGCTGGACCGGCTGCCCACCTCGGTGCCGTGCGTCGGGTTCGAACGCGTTCCCGGGGTCAGCATCGAGGACCGTGTCGAGCGGTTGCTGCCGCTGGTACGGGAACAGCGCCGCGACCGGCCGTACCGGCTGGCGGGATGGTCGTTCGGCGGGGCGCTGGCCTACGGCGTCGCCGCGCGGCTCGCCGAGGAAGGGGAAGAGGTCGAGTTGGTCGCGCTGATCGACACCATGCTCCCGCTCCCGGAGCCGGACCTCGACCCGAGGGCGTCGTCCGCCCGGCGGTTCCTGCGGTTCACCGGCTATGTCGAGGGCACCTACGGCCGCGAAGTGCGGCTAGGCCACGAGGAGCTGGCGCCGCTGCCCGAAGAGCAGCAGATCGAGCTCACCATGCAGCGCGTCGCCGAGGCCGGCTTGCTCAGCCCCGGCGTGCTCCGGCACCAGCGTCAGTCCTTTTTGGACACACTGGCGGCCGAACGCGGTACGCCCCGCCGTTACGACGGGCGGGTCGTGCTCTACCGGGCGACCGAACAGTACGCGGCCGGGCTGGCGATGGAACCCCGATACTCGCGCACGGATCTCGCGGCGGGCTGGGCGGAGCTGTGCCCGGGACTGGAGATCGTGCCGGTCGAGGCGCATCACCTGTCGGTCGTCGACCCGCCCTGCGTCGATGTCGTGGCGAGGCATCTGACGGGACTCCTGTGACCACGGCCCGGGCCGAGCGAGCGGTCGACCGCGCCTGGCCGCTGCTGGCGATACTCGGCGCCGGGCTCTTCCTCGTGGCGGTCGACGCGACCGTGCTGCACGTCGCGTTGCCCGACCTCGTCCGGCAGTTGCGGCCCGGCGCGTCGGCTCAGGTGTGGATCGTGGCGATCTACCCGCTGACCGCCGCGCCGCTCCTGCTGCCGTTCGGCACCCTCGGTGACCGGTACGGACGGCGTCGCGTGCTGGTCGCCGGGTACGTCGTGTTCGGGCTCGCGTCGCTCGGCTGCGCGTTCGCGCCGAACGTCCCGGCATTGCTGGCGTTCCGCGCGTTGCTCGGCTGTGGCGGCGCGATGATCATGCCGGTGACGATGTCGCTGCTGCGCGAACTGTTCCCGGAGCAGCGGCCTCGCCGCACGGCGATCGCGGTGTGCAGCGGGATCGCCGGCACCGGATCGGTGTTCGGGCCGATCCTCGGCGGAGTGCTCGTCGAGGCGTGGGGCTGGCGTGCGACGTTCCTGCTGAATCCGCCGGTGATCCTGGCGGCGGTGGTGCTGGCGCTGCGGTGGCTTCCCCGGAATCCGCCGGGCCGGGGCTCGTGGGACGCGCTCAGCGCCACCCTCGCCGCGGGCGGTGTCCTCGGGGTCGCTTTCGCCGTCGGGCATCCGGGCGCGTGGCCCACCGCCGTCGCCTCCGGCGTGACCGGCTGTGTCCTCATCGGACTGTTCCTGCGCCGCCAGCGCCGGACCGATCCGCCGCTGCTGGACCTCACCCTGTTCCGGCGGCCGGGCGTGCGGGCCGCGGTGGGCGGGGTGCTGCTGGTGATGAGCACACTCGTCGGGCTCGGTCTGCTGTTCGCCCAGTACCTGCAGGTGGTGCTCGGGCTTTCGCCCACCGCGGCGGCGGGCCGGTTGCTCCTGGTGCTGGGCGCTTCGGCAGTCGGCAGTGTCGTGACCCCGTCGATGCTGGGACGCTTCGGCAACGCCCGGGTCCGCACGGCCGGGTTCACCGTCGCGGCGGTGTCGTTGCTGGTCCCGGCGGCGGGGCCGGCCGCGCTGACGTCACCGGTACTGCTGGGTGCCGGGCTGACCGGGCTGGGCCTGGGGATGGCGCTCGCGCTCACGTCGAGCACCGACACCCTGCTTTCGGCGACCTCGGCGGACCAGGCAGGCGGCGCCGCCGCGGTCGAGAAGACGGGCTACGAACTGGGCGCCGGCTTCGGGACGACGGTGTTCGGCTCCCTGGCCGCCGCGGTGTACGCGGGGCACTTGGCCGTCCCGTCCGGCGTGCCGGAACAGGCGCGGTTGCTCGCTCTGTCGGGACCGGCTCAGGCAGAGACAGCCACGTCGGGTCTCTCCTCGCGATTAGCCGGCGAATTGCACGATGCCGCGAAGGCCGCCTGCACCACAGGGCTGCAAGTGTCGGCGGCTGTCGCTTGTGGACTGTTCGTGGTGGCCGTCGTCGTCAGCGCGGGCGCGCCTCGTCGGTGAACTGCCCGGCGAAGTCCCCGGTCGGCGGAATCTCCTGGATCACGTCGATCAGCACGCCGTTGGGGTCGGCGACGATGAAGTGCCGCTGCCCGAAGTCCTCGCTCCGCAGGGAAAGCGCCTCGGGCAGCCCCGCGTCCACGACCAGCCGCCGGTGCTCGGCGTCGACGTCTTCGACCTCGAAGTTCAGCAAGAGTCCCTGCACGGTTCACCCGCTCCGGCGGGAATGGTGTCGTGCCCGGAGGCGAGGATCGCCAGTTCCCAGTCACCGCGTTTGAGGCTGACGTACCAGTCGGCCTCGAAGGTGAGCTCGAAGCCGAAGTGGTCGCGGTAGAAGTCCCGTGTCTCGGCGATCTTCTCGGTCATGAGAACGGGGTAGAAGCTGGTCAGACGCATGATGCCACCTTGCTCGCGAACAATACCGACCGTCGGTTTGTTTTTTTGAAGTTAGCCAACCGACGGTCGGTATGTCAAGATGCGGGCCATGGCCCGCACGAAGCAGCAGCAACGCGAAGAGACGATGGAGGCGTTGACCGCCACCGCCCGGCGGCTGTTCGCCGAGCACGGCTACGGCAAGGTCGGGCTGGAGACCATCGCGCAGACCGCGGGCGTGAGCAAAGGCGCGCTCTACCACCACTTCAGCAGCAAGGCGGAACTGTTCCGGCACGTGCTGGGCGTCGTGCAGCACGACGTCGGCGAACAGATCGCGCGGGCCGCGGACGCCGCGCCGGATTCGTGGGCCGGGCTACTCGCCGGCTGCCGCACGTTCCTCACCGCGGCGACCGATCCGGAGACCCAGCAGATCATGCTGCTCGACGGTCCTTCCGTGGTCGGCTGGCAGGACTGGCGCGAACTGGACGCGGAGTCGTCCGCCCGCCACCTCGCCGAAGCCCTGACCGAGCTGATGACCGAGGGCGTCCTGGCGAAGCGGCCCGTCGAACCGTTGGTACGCCTGCTTTCCGGCGCGATGAACGAGGCCGCCGTCTGGCTCGCCCACTCCCCCGACCCGGAGGCCGACCTCGCCGCGACCATGGAGACGCTGACGCCGATGATCGAGGCATTGAGGCTTCCGGGCTCGTTGCCCGCTTGAGGAAGGGGTTGCGAAAGTGGCTTTCGCAACGTCGACCGGGGCCGCGGCCGCGACATCACCGCGCGCTCCAGGCCTCATTACGTGTGCAGCTGCCCGACCAGCTCACGAGACGCGAAAAGGCCCCACCCTCGCCGGGTGGGGCCTTCACTGCGGTGGGCGATACTGGGATCGAACCAGTGACCTCTTCGGTGTGAACGAAGCGCTCTCCCCCTGAGCTAATCGCCCGCGGTACGAACTTCGGTTCACCGGGGAAGCGAACCTGGTGCGCGATACTGGGATTGAACCAGTGACCTCTTCCGTGTCAGGGAAGCGCTCTCCCGCTGAGCTAAACGCGCGTGGCGTTTCGTTCGTACTGGCGATAGCTTAGCGGACCCCGTTTCCGGGCCGTCACAGGGGTTCCCCTTTCCGCGAAGCTCAAGGCTTCGGCAGCCGCGAGGCGATCGAGCCCGCGATCTCCTTCGCCCGGTCGCACGGGCTTCCGCCGCCCTCGCGGCCCAGCAGGCGAACGGCGACGTGTTCGGCTTCGCGGTCCGGCAGCGGGCGATGCTGCCAGGTGACGGCGCAGTTCGAGCCGCCGAACTCCCGCATGTCGCCGGTGACACCGCTGCCGAGGTCGACCGGCGAACCCTCCGGCGCGTAAGAACCTCGCTGCAATTCGATGGTCAGAGTCTCCCCGCCGCCCAGCCACTCGCAGATCCGCAACGTCCGCGGGGCGGACTGAGCGTTGGGCATGGTCTTGTCGAGCACCGCCGGATCGGCGATCGTGCACGGGTCGAGCGGGAGAAGGCTCGCCGGTTCACCCGCGCGGTCGACCTCGTGCGTGCGCAGCCGGGTGAGCGCGGCGGTCAGCATGTCGTCGGCGGCCTTGCAGGGGTTGCCTTCCCGGCTCGAATGGGAGACGACGACGCCGAGCCGCCGGTCCGCCGGCAGCTGGGCGACCGAGTCGCATCCGCCGCTGATCGTGCTGCGCAGCAACGGAAGTCCCTCCGCCGTGCGGTCGGTCCGTTCGAGACTGCTGGCGGACACGCCTTCGCCGAGCCGCAACTCGAAGCTGACGCCCTTGAGACCGGTGTACTTGCAGCGAGCCGGGTAGATCGGGCCCGTCTCCGGTTTCAGGGTGCCGAACTCCGGCACGAACCGGCCCGCGAGCACCTTGCACGGATCCACCAGGCGCAGGCGTTCCGCGCCGAGCGCCTCGCTCACCGACAACGAGGTCGTCCCGGGGTTCTCCGGTTTGGCGTAGTCGGCGATGGTGAGGCCGAGCGCGACCATCCCCGAAACGACGAGCAGGACGACCGCGGCGAGCGAGCCGAACAGGATCTTCTTCGTGCGCGGCGCCATCTTCTTGGGCGGCGGACGCCAGATCGGCAGCGGCAGGGCCAGCACCGAGCGAACTTCCGCGTCCTGGTGCCGGATCCGGGCGTGCACGGCGGGCGGCCAGGGCGCCGAGCCCGGCGGCACGGGGCCGAGGAAGTCGAGGATCTGCTCCGGAGTCGGCCGTCGCGCGGGATCCTTGGCCAGACAGGGCTCGGCGATCCGCCGGATCTCGTCCGGGACGGCGCTGAGATCCGCTGCGGCGTGCACGACGTTATACAGGGTCTGCGGCGCGGTCGGGCCGGTGAAGGGGCCCCGGCCGGTCGCGGCCATGACCAGGATCGCGCCGAGGGAGAACACGTCGCTCGCGCCGGTGATCTGCCCGCTGCCCGCCTGTTCCGGGGACATGAAGGCGGGCGACCCGATGATCGCACCGGTCCCGGTGAGATCCTGCGCGTCCTCGGCCGCCCGCGCGATGCCGAAGTCGATCACCCTGGGGCCGTCACTCGTCAGGATGATGTTGCTGGGCTTGAGATCCCGGTGGATCAGCCCGGCACGGTGGATCTCGGTCAGTGCCGCGGCGAGCCCGGACGCCAGCAGCCGCACCGACTCGACGGGCAGCGGCCCGGCGCCGTCCACGGCCTCCTTCAAGGACGGTCCGGTGACGAAGACCGAGGCGAGCCAAGGGGTTTCCGCTTCCGCGTCGGCGTCCATGACGGCGGCCGTGTAGGCGCCGGAGACCAGCCGCGACGTGGCGACCTCGCGCCGGAACCGTTCACGGAAGCGTGGATCGTGCGCGAACTGGGCGTGCAGCTGTTTGACGGCGACGAGCCTGCCGTCCGGGGCGAGGCCGAGCACGACGCGGCCCATCCCGCCTTCACCGAGTTCAGCGATGATCCGGTACGGGCCGATCTGCCGGGGTTCGCCGGGGTTCAACGGTTTCACTGGTCAGCCCTAGGGTTTCGGAAGTTTCGGCAGCAGCGCCCCGGCGAAGCCCTTCGCCTTTTCGCAGGCTTCGTCGGCGGTCATCTTGGTACCACTGGTCCCGACCGTCAGCTCGACGTTCTCCCCGACGCGTTCGCTGACGGACCGATGCTGCCAGGTCAGCGAGCAGGTGGAACGCGCGATCCCGTCGTCCACCTTGGCCAGGTACACCTTGGCACCGCCGAGATCCAGGGTGGCGGTCTCCGTGTAGTACGAGTCCTTTAATTGCGCGGGCGGGTACGCGCGCACGAAGGCCAGGCGGACGTTCCCCGCCGCGTCGTACCGGCATTGGTGCAGGTGTTCGCGGATCGTTTCGACGACGGGGCCGATCAGCCGGTCCGTGGTCGCGGGGCCGAGCAGCGCGCACGGGTCCAGCGGAGCCAGGGTGCCCGCCGGGAGTTCCCGTTCGTGGCCTCCGGCGCGGATCCACTTGACGGCGTCGGCGAGCGCGGCCTTCACCACCGAACACGCTTCATCCTTTGTGGACATCGAGTTGACGTCGACGCTGAGTTTGGTGTTCGGCAGGCCGCTGACCGGGACGGCGACCGCGCACGAGTCGTCGGAGCCCTTGATCCGCAGCGGAAGACCTTCCAACTCGCCGCCGGCTTCGCCTTCGACCAGGTCACCGCCGACGCTCAGCTCCAGCCATTTGCCCGCGGGCGAGGCGTACGTGCACGAGTCGAACTGGATGTCGATCTTCGTGCTCAGCTTGCCGAACCCCGGCACGTCCCGGCCCGCGAGCACCTTGCACAGGTCGACCCGGCGCAGGTTGTCCGGGCCGAGCGGGTCCTGGTTGACCGGGGTGGCGACCGGTTCGTCCGGCTGCGGTGACGAACTCGGCGCGATGGCGGCCGGCGGCGGGTCGTCCCCGGACAGCGAGATCGCCGCGACGGTGCCACCGGCCAGCAGCACCACGGCGGCCGCGGCCAGTCCCGCATACAGGCCGCGGCGGGATCGTTTCGGCGGCGGCGGGTTCAGCAGCCGCCGGACCTCGGCCTGCTGTGTCTCGATGAGATGCGACACCACCGGCGGCCACGGGCTGGTCACCGGCGGGATCGGGCCCAGCCGCTCCAGCACCCAGGCGGGCGACGGCCGGTCCGCCGGGTTCTTCGCCAGGCACGGCTCGACGAGCTGCCGCAGTTCCGGCGCCAGCTGCCGCAGGTCGGGCTGGAGGTGCACGACGTTGTACAGGGTGTGCGGAGTGGACGTCCCGGTGAAGGGGCCGCGTCCGGTCGCGGCCATCACCAGCAGCGCGCCGAACGAGAACATGTCGCTCGCCGGGGTCAGCGGTTTCCCCTCGGCCTGTTCCGGCGACATGAACCCGGGCGAACCGATGACCGCGCCGGTATGCGTGAGCTCGGAGTCACCTTCCACGGCGCGCGCGATCCCGAAGTCGATCACCCGGGGACCGTCACCGGTGAGGATGACATTGCTCGGCTTCAGATCGCGGTGGATCAGCCCGGCACGGTGGATGTCGCCCAGCGCCAGCGCGAGCCCGGCGGCGAGATGACGGACGGCCATCGGCGGCAGCGGACCGCCGGCGGAGACCGCGTCCGACAGCGCCGGCCCAGGCACGAACACCGACGCAAGCCACGGTGTCGGCGCGTTCGGGTCGGCGTCCATGACCGGTGCGGTGTACGCACCGGACACCAGGCGGGACGTTTCGACCTCCCGCCGGAACCGCTCGCGGAAGCCGGGGTCGTGCGCGAAACCCGGGTGGACCTGCTTGATCGCGACCAGGCGCCCGTCGGCGGAGATCCCGAGCAGCACCCGCCCCATCCCGCCCTCACCGAGCGCGGCGAACACCCGGTAGCGCCCCACGCCGGTGGGTTCGCCGGTGTTCAACGGCTTCACGAAGGCCCCCCTTGTCCCGAGGGGCGATGGTACAAAACCACCCGCAAGTGTCACGCGGCGCGTCGGTCCGCCCGGCCGAAGTCCTTGAGCCGGAGGCTGTTGGACACGACGAGCACCGAGGACAGCGACATCGCCGCCCCGGCGATCAGCGGGTTCAGCAGGCCGAGCGCCGCCAGCGGGATCGCGGCGACGTTGTATCCGAACGCCCAGGCCAGGTTGCCCCGGATGATCCGCAGGGTGCGGTCGGCGAGCCGGATGGCGTCGGGGACCACGCGCAGGTCTTCACGGACCAGAACCATGTCGGCCGAGCGCACCGCGATGTCACTGCCCTGTGCCATCGCCATGCCGAGATCCGCGGTGGCCAGTGCCGGGCCGTCGTTGATCCCGTCGCCGACCATCGCGACCCGCGCTCCCCGGCCCGCAACTCCTCGATGACCGCGGCCTTCTCCGCGGGCAGCACGCCGGCACGCACGTCGGAGACGCCGATCTCGTCCGCGACCGCGCGGGCGGCGGCTTCGTTGTCGCCGGTCAGGAGCACGGTCCGCAGGCCGAGCGCGTGCAGGGCGTCGACGGCGGCTCGTGCCGACGGCTTCACGACGTCCCGGATGGCCAACTGCCCGGCGACCCGGCCGTCGACCGCGACGAGGATCGCCGTGGTGCCGTCCTCCGCCGTGAAGTCGTCGGGGACGGCGATCCCGCGTCCGGCGAACAAACGCGCGTTGCCGACGAGGACCTCGTGCCCCTCGATCTCGCCCTTCGCACCGAGCCCTGGCAGCGCGCCGAATCCTTCGACCGGGGGAAGGTCCGGCAGTTCCGCCCGCGCCGCGGTCACCACGGCCGCCGCGATCGCGTGCTCCGAACCGGCCTCCACGGCCCCGGCGAACCGCAGCAGCTCGCCACGGGTGAACCCGTCGGCGGGATGGCACGCGGTGACGGTCATCTTCCCGGTGGTGACGGTGCCGGTCTTGTCGAGTACGACGGTGTCCACCGTGCGGCTCGCCTCGAGCGCGTCCGGCCCCTTGATGAGGATGCCGAGCTGGGCGCCGCGGCCGACCCCGGCCATCAGCGCGGTCGGCGTCGCCAGCCCGAGGGCGCACGGGCAGGCGATGATGAGGACGGCGACGGCCGCCGCGAATCCTTCGCGGGCGGGTGCCCCACCGAGCAGCCAGGCCGCGAGCGTCAGCGCGGCCACGCCGAGCACGGCGGGGACGAACACCGCGCAGATCCGGTCGACCAGCCGTTGCACCGCGGCCTTGCGGGCCTGCGCGCGTTCGGCCAGCGCGGTCATCTGGGCCAGCTGGGTGTGCGCGCCGACCGCGGTCGCGCGGACGACGAGCCTGCCGTCCCGGTTCACCGAAGCGCCGACGACCCGGTCTCCGGTGGCGGCTTCCGCGGGCACCGGCTCACCCGTCACCGCACTGACATCCACAGTGGACAGTCCGCTGTGGACGACACCGTCGGCCGCGATCGATTCCCCCGGCTTGACCACGAACAGGTCCCCGACGGCCAGTTCGCCGACGGGGACCATGCGCTCGGCACCTTCCCGCAGCACCCGGACGTCCTTGGCCGCCAGGGCGTCCAGCGCGGCCAGGAGCCCGGCGGCACTGCGCCTGGACCGGCTCTCGAAGTACCTGCCTGCCAGCAGGAAGGTGGTCACGCCGGCGGCGACGTCGAGGTAGATCGCGTCGGCACCGGCCGCCGTCGGACCGAAGCCGATCCAATACCCGGGCTCCGCACCGCCGGCGAAGGCCGACCACGCCGACCACGCGAAGGACGAGAGCACGCCCAGTGACACCAAAGTGTCCATACTGGACGAACGATGGCGAAGGTTCCGCAGCGTGGCACGGTGGAACGGCAGCGCGGACCAGAACACCACGGGAACGGCCAGGGCGAGGCACAGCAGTTCCCAGCCGGGGAACCGCAGCCGCGGCACCAGCGCGAGGGTGATCGAGAGGTTGCCCAGCGGGATCGCCAGCAACGCGGCGACCACCAGCCGTCGACGGAGATCCCGGACGCGGGCGAAGCCGATGTCCGGATCCTCTTCGCCGCGGATCTCCGCCGTGTAGCCGGATTTGCGAACCCGCTCGATGAGCACGTCGTCGGCCAGCGCTTCGGGCACCTGCACGGTGGCGCGCTCGGTCGCGTAGTTCACCGACGCGCGGACCCCGTCCAGCTTGTTCAGCGTGCGTTCCACCCGCGCCGAACAGGCGGCGCAGGTCATCCCCGACACGGTCAGTTCCACCGTGCGGACGGCGGACTCCGGCGCGGAAATCGTCATTTCGTGGCACTCCCAGGATTCACCAGCGGTTCCTCGGTGGTGGACCAGGTGTCCGGGTCGTGTCACGAGGGAGATTACCGCCGCTGGGAACCGGAGCCGCCGTCGGCCCGACTACTGCGGTGGTGGTGGAAACAGGTGCCGGTCTCGCGTGTCTGGATGGACGACACACGTGATTGAAGGGACGACACGCGTGATTGGACGGACGACTCACGGCGGAACCCTGGCCGCGCGTGTGTCGTCCGTCGGATCACGCGTGTCGTCCGTCCAGTCACGCGTGTCGTCCGTGGGATCACGCGAAACCTCTGTACGCGAGGTCTCTCCCCAGTACATGAAGGGGTCCTTCATGTACTTCACGCGAGCGCAGGTGCGGGATCAGCGCGGGGTCAGCGCGAGTTCGAAGGTGTTGCCGTCCCCCTGGACGAGCGTACTCACGTAGGAGTTGAAGGCGCCGCAGCCGGTCAGCGGCGCCAGCGAGTAGGTGCCGCGAAGTGCGCCACCCTTCGCCATGGTGAAGCCGTCGCCGGTGCGCAGTTCCGCCGTCGAGGGGGCCGACGTCCGGCAGCCGGGTCCGGTGCTGACCGGCATGCCGACGAGCGTCACCAGCGGGAGGACGGTGGTGAAACGGGGTCGTGAGACGAAACCGGTCCCGGCGAGGTCGCCGCCTTGCGGCCCGTCGGCGACGAACTCCAGATCGGCCGAGCCCGGAAGGAAGCCGAACAGCCGGAAGTCGGTGTGCGCCTTGTCGAACACCGGGCCGCCGCTGAACACCGTCGCCGCAGTCGGGCTCAGCTCGAAGGTGCCGGTCAGCGTCGCGTCGGCACCGAGTGCCTTGATCCCGGTCTTCCCGGCGATCGCGAACCGGTGCCCGGCGGGCTTCTCGCCGAGTTCGAAGGCGAGCAGGACCGGATCCTGGCCGGGGTCGAGCGTGCAGTCCGAGGTGAAGGAACCGAGCCCGGTGAAGGAGCCATCGGCCTTCTTCGGTGTGAGGCGGGTGGTGAAGTCGCCGACGGTCAGCGTCGTCTTCCCCGGTTTCGCCAGCGTGATGGTGGGCACGGAGCCGGTCGCCACTGGGCTGAACGTGCCGGACGGCGGAATGTCCGTCTTGGCGACGTTCAGCGGGAGGCGCACCGGAAGCGGGGTCGCGTCGCCGTTGACCAGGGTCACGCCGGCCGCCGCGGTGCCCTCGATGGTGGTGGCGCCGACGAGGTTGAGCCCGCGCGCCGCCTTGTCCGGCACGGTCACGGTGATGGTCAGTCCTGAGGTGGTGAGCGTGCCGCCAGGCGCCGTCGGCACCTCGAAGTCGGCCGTGATGTTCACCTCGAGCTTCTGCAGTCCGATCAGCGGAAACGGGCAGGTGAACGACAGTTTCTTGTCGACGGGTGTACCGGCCGCCGCGCTGCGGACGGCGACGAACAGCAGGCAGCCCGCCGTGAGCAGGACGGTGAGGCCCGCCGCGAGCAGCATCCGGACGTTGATGCGAAGGGGCATGGTCGCCTTCCTGGACGGCACGGAAACGGCACCGGTCCCCGTCACGGAACGCGACGGGGACCGGCTGCCTGACTTACTTCTTGGTGAGGTTCAGATCGAGCGTGTTGCCGTCGCTCTTGGCGAACGCGCTGACCCAGTCGTTCAGCTGACCGCAGTTCTGCAGGGCGGACAGCGAGTAGGTACCGGTGAGCTTCCCACCCTTGAGCAGGTCGAAGTCCGGACCGGTGGTCATCTCGCTGGTGGACGGGCTGACCGTGCCGCACTTCGGGTCGTTGCTGATGGGGATCCCGAAGATCTGCACGCTCGGCAGGAACACGTTGAACTTGATGTGCGCCTTGAACCCGGTGCCGACGAGCTCACCGGTCTGCTTGCCGACCTGCTCGACCTTGATCTCCGAGCGGCCGTCGATGAACCCGAACAGCTTGAACTGGGTGGACGACGGGTCGAGCTTCAGGTCACCGGTGAACGTCTTCGACGCGAGGTCCACGTCCGCGTCGAAACCACCGTTGATCGCCGCGGTGCTGCCGAGCGACTTCAGCGCCGTCTGTCCCTTGATACCGAACGCGTACTTGATCCCGCCGCCACCGGGGGTGGTGGTAGTGGGCGTGGTCGGCGTCGTGGTCGGCGTCGTGGGGGTGGTGGTGGGCGTGGTCGGGGTGGTGGGCGTGGTCGTGCCGCCACCGCCGTCACCGATCTTGATCGTGGCCAGGGTGTTGTTCTGGCCGGGATCCTGCTTGCACGGCGCGTCGATCGTGCCGTCCGGCGTGATGCCGGTGACCGAACCGTCGGCCTTGCGCGGGGTGACCTTCAGCCGCAGGTCGCCCACGGTGATCTTCGCCTCGCCGGGCTGGTTGAAGGTCAGCGAAGGCGTCTTGCCCGACGCGTTGACCGTCATCTCGCCCGAGGTGGGGATGTTCTGCTTGGCGATGTCGTTCGGGACGCTGACCGGGAGGTTGAGCCCCGGTGCCGCCACGGTCGCCGCCGCGATGGCCTGGCCTTCCAGCGTGGTCGCACCGATCAGGTTGAGCCCGCTGACCGTGTCCGCGTTGATCGTGGAAACGGCCTTGATGTCGAACGTGCCGGTCGGCTGACCGGTCTTGACCGACAGCGGAAGATCGGTGTTGATCACCACCTTCAGCGACTGCGACCCCACGAGCGGCAGGTCGCAGTGGTAGTTGAGCGGGAGCGAGATCGGATCGGCGACACTGGACTGCGCCCCGACCACGAGTACCGCGGCGGCAAGCCCCACGGCACCGGCAGCGGCGGCGGCGACCGCCTTCTTGGTTCCTCTACGGTGACTCACGATCGTCCTTCCGTGGTATCAACGATGATACGAAACGGCGTACAATTCCCCAGAGCAATGAATATCGGCCCGAGAGAATTCTCCGGGTAGCGACGATGTCTGACGGATCGCAACCGAACAGTAAACTAACGACGCTTCCACACTGCTATCAAGTGCTTCACCGGAAAAGTTCGCCGGTCGCGGGTAAATTGTCACGCAGGCACGGTACGACCGGATGGTTCCTAGAAGCGGCACATGGGTTTCCCCAGTTCAGAGCCAGGTCAGGCCGCCCGCGGAACCGCTGACGCGAGTGACAATCGCACGACTGAAAACTATCTCGCGCGTGCCAATCAGCCTTTTCGAGGTCCCCGCCGCCTTGCTTGCCGGAATCTTTCGTGAGTAACCTCGCGGTTCACCAAGCCGGTCACCGCCGACCATCGCGGAATCCCGCTCGTCGCGGGCGGGGCAGGCCCTCTTTCGCCGAATTCGACGGGGAAACCATGAAAAGAATGCGCCGCACGGCAGCGCGAATCGCGATCACCGCCGTCTCCACGACCGCCGCGGCGGTCCTGTTGAGCGCCTGCGGGTCCGACGAACCCGCCGACGCCGGCAGGCACGCCGACCCGGCCGCGCTCGCTTGGGTGGACAAGGTGTGCTCCGGCGTCGCGACGGGCTCGGCGAAGCTGTCCAAGCCGCCCGCGTTCGACCCCGCCGACCCGCAGGGAACCAAGACCGCCATGGTGGGTTTCCTGAACTCGCTTTCCGCCGCGCTCGACGACATGGCGGGCGGGATCCGGAACGCCGGTGTGCCACCGGTCCCGGATGGGCAGTCCGCTGTGGACAAGGCCACCACCACGCTCGGCGAAACCAAGTCGAAGGTGTCCGCCACCCTGACGCGGATGCAGGACGCGAAGGTCACCGACCAGGCGAGTCTGCAGAAGGTGGTCGCCGACGCCGACAGCACGATGAGCGGGTTGAGCGAGCCGGAAGGCCCCATCAAGCATCTGCGCGCCAACCCCGAGCTGGAGCTCGCGTTCGCCGAGTCCACGACCTGCCGCCAAGTCTACGGCGGCAGCGCCTGAGTACCGTGCCCGGCGCGGAAGCGGTGTCGCGAAAGCCACTTTCACAACCATCAAGGTTGCGAAAGTGGCTTTCGCGACGCGCCGATGTCCGGGGCCGTCCCGCTCGCGAACAACCCGAATCCGACATTCAGTCCATCCGCCCTGGAGGCCCGGTCGTGCCGACCCCGTTCCCCCGCCCGTCCCGCCGGACGCTCGCCGTCGCACTCGCGATCGTCCTGTCCGCCGGCCTTCTGACCGTGCTGAGCGGGAGCCCGGCGAGTTCCGCCGCCCCGGCGCTTACCGACGACTCGTTCTACACCCCGCCATCCCCGCTCCCGGCGGGCAAACCGGGTGACATCATCCGCTCGCGTGTCTCGAAAGCCGGTCCGCGTAAGGATTCCGTCAACGCGTGGCAGGTGATGTACCTGTCGACCGACGCCCTCGGACGGCCGGACGCGGTGACCGGGACCGTGCTGGTGCCGAAGAACGTGGACCCGGCCAAGGCGCCGATCGTCTCGTTCGGCGCCGGTACGCACGGTCCGGCGTTCCACTGCACGCCGTCGAAGATGATCGACATCGGCGCCTTCTACGAGCAGTCCGGCCTCGACGACGCGCTCGACGCCGGATTCGCCGTCGCGCTCACCGACTACGAGGGCTACCGCCAGGATCCGAAGACGACGTACGTGGTCGGGCGTTCGGAAGGGCCGGCGATGATCGACGCGGTCCGGGCCGCGCAGCGTTTGCCGGAGGCGAAGCTGTCCACCGACGCGAAGGTGCTCTTCCGCGGGTACTCGCAGGGCGGCGGGGCAGCGGCCTGGGCGGGCGAACTGCAACCGGCCTACGCGCCGGAGCTGAACCTCGTCGGCGTCGCCGCCGGTGGTGTGCCCGCGGACCTCGTCCAGGTCACCCTGCAACTCGACGGGAAGTTCGGTTTCGGCGTCTTCGCCTACGCGCTGGTCGGCCTCGACCACGCCTATCCCGAACTGAAACTGGACTCGTTCCTCAGCGACAACGGCCGGGTGAAGCTGGCGGAGATGCAGAAGAGCGCGTGCACGTTCGAGTTGCTCACCACGTACGCCAACCAGAAGATCGCCGACTACACGACCAGCGCTGGTTACGTGCGGCCGGAATGGGTGAAGCGGCTCAACGAGAACAAGCTCGGCGGCACTCCGCCGAAGGTCCCGGTGTTCCTCTACCACGCCACCCAGGACCAGCTCGTGCAGTTCGCCCAGGCCGAGGCGCTGCGCAAGGCCTACTGCGCCGCCGGCGTCAAGACGACCTGGAAGACCTTCGACACCGACCACATCACGGCGGTCTACACCGGCAACGCCGACGTGCTCGCCTTCCTCAAGGACCGGGTCGCGGGCGCCCCGGCGACGTCGAACTGCTGAGCGGGCGGTGCTCAGAACCGCTCCGCGATCCTTTGTGGACGACGGTGCGCGAGCCGGGAAGCAGCGTGAGCTGCTCCGGTTCGCCACCGTCGGCCTCGCCGCGTTCGGGCTCACGCTCGTGGTCGGCTACGGGCTGAAACTCACCGTCCTGCAAGAGAAACCGGTGACGGCGCTCGCGATCGCGACCGTCGTGGCGACCGCCTTCGCGTACCTGCTGTCCCGGCACTGGGCGTTCCGCACCCGCGGCGGCAGACGCGGCTTCCCGGAAGCGATGCTGTTCCTCGTCGTGAACGCGATCGCCGTGACGATCACCCTGTGCCCGCCGCTGATCTCACGCTACGTCCTGCGGCTCGAGGTGCCCGAAGTCAGCTTTCTCGTCCAGGAGATCGCCGACTTCGTCAGCGGGATGCTGCTGGGCACCGCGGCGGGGTTCGGCGTTCCGCTGGTGGGGCTACCGCCGCTGGGTGTTCCCGGTGGTGCGTCAGACGTCGGCGGGGCGCAGCCGTTCCGCGCGCAGCGCCAGTTCGATCCGCAGCCGCTGATCCGGATCCTCCAGACGTTCGCCGAACAGCTCCGTGAGCCGCCGCAGCCGCGCCCGCACCGTCTGCGGATGCACGGCGAGCCTGCGGGCGATCTCGGGGGCGCTCCCCCGCGTCTGCACCTGCGTGAGCAGGGTCGCCGCCAGTTCGTCGTGCTGACGCGGCGCCAGCCCCGACAACGGTTCGAGCGCCTCTCCGGCCAGCCGGTCGAGCAGGAACTCGTCGGCGAGCATCAGCAGCGTGGTGATGTGCTCCTCACACCACAGCACCGGGCCGACCGTCGTGATCATCCCCCGCTGGGTGAGTTCGGACGCGCGCCGCGCGATCCGGAACGACTCTGCGGCCTGCGCGACCGGGACGGACACCCCGACCGTCGCCGACCAGCCGGACGGCAGGTTTCGCAGCCCGCCGAGGTCGGCTTCCGGGCAGGCCACGAGCGCGCCGGGCGCGTCGGAGACCAGGTCCACCGGAACCGCCGGGGGCAGCAGGCCCGGCGGGAACGAGGGCGCACCGGGCGCCGCGGTGAAGACGATCGCGGTGATCCGTTCGGGGATCCGCCAGCCGATGGCGACGGCGAGCGCGCCGGCGTCGGCCTGGCTGTACCCGGAGCCACCGGTCAGCAGCCGGAACAGCCGGGCCCGCTGCTCGGCGGGCCCCGTCGCCTCGGCTTGCGCGGCGTTGTACCCGTCCGTCAACGCCATCGTCACTTCGACGACGTCACCGAACAGGCATTCCGCCGCGCCGTAGAGGACGTCGCCGGGCAGCTGGAGCTGGCGGCCGATCGAGGCGATCGAGCGCCACAGCACCCGGCTCGAGACCCGGAACGCCGCCTGCGCGGCCTCCCGGCTGAGGCCTTGCTGGAACGCGATCCGGCCCTGCGCGCGGAAATCCGCCAGGAGGTCGTTCTGCAGGAGTTCGGGGACGCCGACCCGGTCGATGGCGCGTTCGATACCGCGCCTGGTCAGCTCGACGGCCGCGGCACGGGCCTCGCCGTCGCTGAACACTTCGGCGCATTCGCCCACCTCGGACACCACGCCTTCGACACAGTGCCGGGCGATCGCCGGGATCCGCGGGCGGATGGCGTCACCGAGTTCCCTCGGCAGGCGTTCCCACAACACGCCGACGGGCTGCCAGCTCACGTGTGCGATCCCCCGCTGTGAAGTAGACCGACGATTACGGGCACCCATTCCCTTTCGTCCGCGCGCCACCGGCGCACTCGAATGCACGGAGCGTAGAACCGTTGCCACATCCGTGTCAAAAGACATCACACCGAAACGCCCGCTCGTTGTCACATGGCTGAGCGTCGCGACTTTCCGTGGCAAATTCAACGTCACATTCGGGGTACACGCCGTCCGCCGATCCAGTACAAACGGCCCGCACCGTTCCCGTCGATCCGACGTGGTTATGCAAACGGATTCATGTTTCCCGTCGCTGTTTCGAGGAAAATCAAAGGGTGGTCTTGGTGGTCCAGTACCGCGGTTTCGGCATGCTGGCGGCGCTACCGCGTTCGCTCGGCGAAGAACTGCGTCCGTATACCGGTCACGCCGCGGCCGCCATGGTCAAGCAGGTGCAGCACTCGGTCACCGCGTATTCGCGACCGTTGCGCGGTGTCTTCGGCCGTGTCCTGGTCGTCTCCTGTGAACGGGCGGTGCGGCACTACGTCGAGTGCATCGGCGATCCGGACGTGCCCCACGACCGCTGGATCGACTTCTACCGCATGCGCGGGCGGATCGAATTCACCGAGGGCCGCAGCCTGGAACCGTTGCACGACAGCGTGACCATCGGCGCACGGGCGGCATGGCGGGCGATGCGGCCCATCGTGCGCGGGCTCAGCGTCGGACTCGACGTCATCGCGCTCGCGGCCGAATCCGTCTTCGTCTACGTCGACGAACTGTGCGCCACGACGATCGAGGGATACCAGGAGGCGGAAGCCAGAGCTGCGGGCGCGATTCCGCTCCGGCGACGGCGTCTGCTCGAACTGATCTCTCAGGCGCCGGAAGGGTCCGCGTGCAGCATCGCCAGCCTCGCCGACGGCGCCGGCTGGCGGGTTCCGGGGGCCGCGGCCATGGTGGCGCTGCAGCGCGCTCCCGGCGCGCCCGCCTTCCCTGTCCATCTCCTGGACACCACCGTGCTGGCCGACCTCGACACGGCCGAGCCGTACCTGCTCACCGCGGATCCGGACACCGATCTCGCCCCGCTGAAGGACACGCTGGACGGTTGGCGGGTGGCGGTCTCCCCCGTCGTGCCGCTCGCCGACGCCCCGGCCGCCCTCCGCACCGCCCGCCGTGCGCTACTGCTGAACAGGGAGGACGCGCCCGGGCCGATCATCTGGTGCCGGGATCACCTCGCCACGCTGTGGCTGCTCGCCGAGGACTTCCTCGGCGCCGAACTCGCCAAGCAGAGCCTTGACCCGTTCACCTCGCTCAGCGGAAAACAGCAGGAGCGACTCAGCGAGACCCTGCTGGCGTGGCTGGAAACGCGCGGCGGGGCACCGGAGATCGCGCAGCGGCTCGGCGTGCATCCGCAGACCGTGCGGAACCGCCTCCGCCAACTGGAGGACCTGTTCGGCGACCGCCTCAAAGACGCCGACGACCGGCTGAACATGCAACTCGCGCTCCGTGCGCGGCAGCTCATGCGCGCCCACCGCGCCGAAGAGACGCCAGGGAACTGACCCGCCGGACCCGGCGTTCCGGTGCCCGGACGGTGGGGAGCACCCAGCGGAGGCCGCGACGGGCACGCTTCGCCCTCGGCTGATCGACGTGGAAGTCCGCCCGGCAGGCCATCGCGTTCTCCGTCGTTACGGGTGTTTACCGACGCTTTCCTGAATACCGGGACAGTGGGAGAAAGTCGACGCGCAATTGCCCCGCCCGCACGGTTTTGGCATCCGGCTCGGGGTCGGTCCCGGCATTCTTGTCACCCGGGTCGCAATTGCCGGACGTGTTCGGCGACACGCTGACGCACCCGGCGTTCTACACGTTATTTTGACGCCTGACAACGGAAGGCGGGACATGGCCCTCGAAGCGCGCACACTGACCCTGCACGGACGGGAAATCCGGCTACGGGAATACGTTCCGTCCACAAAGGACGCTGCGGGCGAACCGCTCGTGCTGCTGCACGGGATCTCGGGCAGCAGCGAGACCTGGGTCCCGCTGCTCGACCACTTCGAGCGAACCGGGTTCGGGCGCCACGTCCTCGCTCCCGACCTGCCGGGCCACGGCGATTCCGCCGCCCCTCGGGCCGATTACGGCCTCGGCGCGATGGCCAGCGTGGTCCGCGACGTCCTCGCGCTCACCCGGAACCGGCACGCGACCATCGTCGGGCATTCCCTCGGCGGCGGGATCGCCATGCAGTTCGCCTACCAGTTCCCCGAGATGTGTGCCCGGCTGGTGCTCGTGGACAGCGGCGGGCTCGGCCCGCAGGTGTCCCCGGTACTGCGCGCGACGGCGCTGCCTGGGGCGAACGCGGCACTCACCCTCGCGGTCAACCCGGCCACCGTCGCGATCGCCCGCGGGATCGCCGCCGCCTGCCGCTCGTGCGGCGGAAAGCTCTCTCCCGAGACCCGGGAGCTGATCCGTCACTTCGCGTCACTGGCCGCCCCGGGCAGGCGGCGGGCATTCCTGTCCATCGCGCGCAGCCTGATCGACCTCAGGGGTCAGCGCGCGAGCGCGATCGACAAGCTCTATCTCGCCCGGGAGGTGCCCACCCTCGTCGTCTGGGGCGCGCGCGACCCGCTCATCCCGGTCGCCCACGGCCGTGCGACCGCCGAAGTGCTGCCGGACAGCCGATTGACGGTGTTCGAAAATGCGAAACACTTTCCACATGTGGCCGCCCCGGCCCGGTTCGGTGACGAGCTCGAACGCTTCCTCACCGGGACCGCGCCGGCCCGGTTGACCCTGGACGAGGTCGTCGAGGTGCTCATCCGCGCCAGCGAGGCGGCGGAAGCGCCCGGAAACGTCCCGGAAAAATTGTCATCCGGACGCCATCTCAGGCCTGCCTAAATGTCACCCACCATCGGATCGGACCACCCGTTCGGGTGTAGTCCATCCAGGTGGCCGATCAAGCTCCCGCCAGCCGTTGACAGTCCTCTCGGCCGGATTTTATGTTGCGTGAGCCACAAAATCTGGATCGGCTTCACCGTTGAAGAGGCTGATTTTGTTGCCAGCAAGGATAAAAAACATGACCGACTTGGATACCGGATTCTCGCGGCACGATCTGCGGTCCGCACGGCCCGAACCCGGCGTGCGTCACCCCGCCACCCCGCTCCGCCAGCCACCGGGTCCGGTCCAGCGACCGCGCGCCTTCACGCCGGCACCGAGAACCCCAGTGGAGAACCGACCTGTGCGCAGCACCGGTGCGAACGGACTGTGGGCGTCACTGCCCAGAGACCTTGGCGAGCGGTTCCGGCCGCGGGCCGACCCCTTGGCACGAGCCATCCTGCAGGAGGTGCAACGAGCCGTTCCCGAGTACGCGCAGCCGTTGGAAGGCGCGTTCGGACAGATCATCACGCAGGGTATCCGGCAGGCGATCCTGCACTGCCTCGATACCGTCGGTCAGGGGACAGCGCCGCTCGACAAGTGGTCGGCGGTGTTCCGCAACCTCGGGAAGGTCGAATTCAACGAGGGCCGCAGCCTCGACTGCCTGCAGACGGCCTACCGGGTCGGCGGCCGCGTCGCATGGCGGCACGTTTCGGAATTCGGGCAGGCGATCGGAGCGGACGCCGATCTCCTGTGCACCGCGGCCGAAGCGATTTTCGCTTACGTGGACGAGATTTCCGCACTGTCCATCGAGGGCTACACGGCCGCGCAGGAGCGGGCCGCGGGCACCAGGGCCAGACGCAGGCGCAGGCTGCTCGAACTGATGCTCTCCGATCCCCCGTCCTCACCACAGTCCATCGCGTCCCACGCCGCCAACGCGCAGTGGGCGCTGCCCACCGAGATCACGGTCGTCGCACTGGAGCGACGGCTCGGCCCGCTGGACCCCGACAGCGCAGACCTGGACGCCGACGTCCTCGTCGACTTCGAAGGCCCCAAACCCTGCCTGGTCACCGGAGACCCGGACAAGCACTTGAAGGATCTCGCCGAACGGCTCCCCGGCTGGCGCGCGGTGATCGGACCGGCCGTGCGGCTCACCGAAGCGCCGCGCTCCCTGCTGTGGGCCCGTCGCACACTGCGGCTGATCCAGCGGGGGGTTCTTCCGGACAATCCGGTCACGCGGTACAGCGATCACCTGTCCACCCTGTGGCTGCTCGCGGACGAGTTCCTGGTCCGTGAACTGTGCACGCGCAGCCTCGCCCCGTTCGACGACCTCACCCCCAAACAGCGGGCGCGGCTCGGCGAGACGTTGCTGATCTGGCTGCAATCCCGGGGCAGCGCTCCGGAGATCGCGAAGAAACTCAAGGTCCACCCCCAGACCGTCCGGTACCGCATGCACCAGCTCATCGATCTCTTCGGCGACCGGTTGAACAACGCCGACGACCGGCTCGACATGGAGATCGCCCTGCGGGCGGAGGCCTTGCTCGCCGAGGACTGACAGATCAGCGTTTCCCACTCACAACGAGGTGACGAGGTGACCCGACCGCAGGACGCCCGCAGCGGGGTCGAAGCGACGTACGGTCCGCTGCTCACGCCTGCCCGGCCGGGTGGGCCGAGCGGGCGCTCGGTGCAGCTCTGGGCGTTGCTGCCGAGAGAACTGGCGACGGTGTTCAGACCGGTGCTGGCAGACGTGGCCGGGGAGGTGGTCCGCGAGATCCAGCGGACCATCCCCGACTACGCGCGGCCTTTGGACGGCGCGTTCGGGAAAGCGCTCAAGACCGGCGTCCAGATGGCGTTCCTGCAGTTCGTGGAACGGATCGGGAACCCGGAAGCGCCGTCCGAGGACCGCCGGAGCGTGTTCCTGAGCCTGGGCGTCCAGGAATTCCAGCAGGGCCGCAACGTCGACGTCCTCCAGGCGGCGTACCGCGTCGGTGCCAGGGTGACGTGGCGCCGGGTGGCCGAAGCGGGCCGTCGCGCGGGAGTTCCTTCGGCGACGCTGTGCCTGCTCGCGGAAGCCATCTTCGCCTACATCGACGAACTGTCGGCGCTCTCGGTCGAGGGTCATGCCGAGGCACGGGAAAAGGCCGCCGGCGCACTGGAGCGCCGGCGGCACCGGTTGATGGAACTCCTGCTCGCCGAGCCGCCGTCGCCGCCCGAGGCCGTCAAACACGCCGCCGACCTGGCCCGCTGGCAACTACCGGACCTGCTCGTCGCCGTCGCCCTCGACCGGCCGTCGGACGAAGCGCCGGCAGCCGCGCCGAGCGCGCTGGCCGATTTCGAGAGTGCCTCCCCCTGTCTCCTGCTCCCTGCCCCGGAACCGGACGAACGGGACCGATTCGCCGAAGAACTGACCGGCTGGCGGGCCGCGATCGGCCCCGCCGTCCCACCCGTTTTCGCGGCACGTTCGTTGCGCGCCGCGCGCGAGGCAGTGCGGCTCGTCGGCTCCGGCGCGCTCGCCGACGAGCCCGTGACGTGGTGCGTCGATCATCTTTCGCGTCTGTGGCTGCACAAGGAACCGTTTCTGGCCACCGAACTCGTCCGGGAACGCCTCGGGCCGCTGGCCGGGTTGACCGGGAAGCAGCATTCGCGGCTGGCGGGGACGCTGCTGGCGTGGCTGGAGACTTGCGGGAACGTCCGCGAGGTGGCGGAACGGCTGGCGGTGCACCCGCAGACCGTGCGGTCTCGCGCCCAGGAACTGGAGGCGTTGTTCTCGGACGGGCTGCGGGATCCTGAGCGGCGGTTCGAGATGATCCTGGCCCTGCGGGCCGCCCCTTCGTGAGATTTGCGGGCTGCTCGGGGTGCCCCCAATGCCACATTGGAGGCGCTCGGCGAAGTGGCCAAGCCGACCCGCGTGTTCCCAATGTCGCCTTTGAGACGCTGAGCGTCTCAAAGGCGACATTGGGAACCTTCCCGGGGGCCGCGCGTCACGCTCGGTCTCCCTCGCGGGGCCTTAGTGACATTGAGTGAGGGGTGTGGGGAAACAGGGACGTCGAGTGTCCCTATTCCCCCACACCCCTCGCAGAACGCACCAGTCAGGCGGCGGCCAGCGCGGTCACCCGCCACTTACCCTCGGCTCGTTCCGCGCTGACGCTCAACTGAGCCGCACCGGAACTGCGCTGCCCGTCCCCGCGCACGCCGGTCTGGTCCAGGAACACCAGCAGCGACGCCCGGTCCCCGTCGAGTACCTTCACCCCCGAGACCACCGCGGTCGAGGTCACGACCAGTTTCTGCTCCGCCGCGAGCCCACGGACTTGCGCGAACAGCTGGTCGTACTGCCCCAGCGCCGGCCCGGTGAGGACTTCTTTCGCGGCTTGCTCGCTCTTGGCGGGATCGTCGTAGCGGTAGGAGAAGACCGTGCCGAGCGCTTTGCCGATCTGGTCGCTCACCTCCGCGGTGGTGGCGACGTCGGTCAGCGCCGTGTTGTGCGCCAGCACCGCCGTGGCGTCCCTCGCCTCGATGGCGAACCACCCCGCGAAGCCCGCCATCACCAGCGCGACCGCGCCGAACACCATCGCGCCCCGCCGCCGCACCGGAGCGACAACGGCCGGGGCCTCCTCGAGAACTTCCTCGGGAACGTCCTCGGCGGGCACTTCGAGAACCTTTGTGCTCCCACCCATCTTCCCGGCGACCTTCACCGCGCGCCGCGCCGGTTTGACGGCTCGTTTCGTGGTCATCCCGTCCTCCGTCAGCGCTTTCCGGTGTCGGTCACCGGCACCTGGCCGAGCGACGTGACGCGCCACCCGTCCGGTGTCCGGTTCAGGCCGGCGCGGAACCGGTTGTGCTTGGTCACCGCTTCCCCGCCTTCGGGCCGCACCTCGAGTTCGACCGAAGCGATCACCTCGGCCGTTCCGCCGCCACTGTCCACTTCGGTCACCGCGGCGTCGACGACCCGGCCGGTGGTGACGGTTTTCGCCTGGCCGATCCGGCCGAGCCCGCCTTCGCGGTCCCGCGCCAGTTCGTCGTGCAACGCACCGCCGGACAGGTTCAGCCAGTTCTGGTAGCCCTGCTCGGCCTGCCGATAGTCCAAAGTGGTCAGAGCGGCGACGGCCTGCCTGCCCACCTGCAACGCCTCCTCACGGACCGTCGCGCGCGCGACGCCGTCGTCGTTGCTCGCGTCCCACCACGAGTAACCGAACCAAGCCGCCGAAGCCGTGGCAACGGCGGCGAGGAACGCGGCGATTCGAGTCATGGCCTTCACCTTCCCGGCACGTTCTGCGAGCCGCGCACGTTCGTGGGGTTGCCCTTGGGCAGGGCACAGCGCGCCGCGGTGTTCAACGGGCGCGGCGACGTGTCGAGTCCGTCGCGGTAGGCGGTCCCGTAACCGGTGACGCACGGCGGCGGATCGAAGAACGTCAGCGAGAGGCCGACACGCGCGCCGTCCGGTCCCATGATCGCGTGTCCCGCGGCGACCGCTTTCGGCGCCGTGACCAGCAGTTGCTCGATACCGTCCTGACGCGTTTCCAGCACGTCCGCGGTGGTCAGCAGATTCGCCAGCAGGATGCCGAGGCTCGGGCCGGACTCCCGCAGGAGCGTGCTGACCTCGTTCGCGGCCGCCGGGACGGCCGGGATCAACCGCCGCAGATCACCGTCGGAGCTTCTCAACGTCGCGGCGAGCAGTTTCGCGTTGGCACCGAACGAGCGGATCGCGTCCGCCTGCGAGACCTGGGTGTCGAGCACGGTCTGCGCGTCGGTCACGAACCTGGTCACCGGTCCGACATGCGCGCTCGCCTCTTGCACGAACTCGATCCCCCGCCCGACGAGCTGGTCCAGCGCCGGGCCTGCGTCGGACGTCGCCTTGTACAGCTCGTCGACCACGGTCCGCAGGGCGGGCTTCGGCACCGAATTGGCGAAAGAGTCCACGCTGGACAGGACGATGTCCACCGGTAGCGGGATCTTCGTGTCCGCCTCGCTGATCACCGAACCGTCCTGCAGCATGGCGCCGTCGCCACGCCGTGGCCGCAGATCGACGTACTGCTCGCCGACGGCGGATCGGTTGGCGACCACGGCTTCGGTGTCCGCGGGCACTTCCGGGCCGCCTGGCTCGAGCTCGAGGTCGACCTCCATCCCGGAGGCCGTCAGCCGCAGTTCGCCGACCCGGCCGATCGGGACGCCCCGATAGGTGACTTCGGCGTTGCTGAAGATGCCGCCACCGGTGGCGAGCCGCACTTTGACGGTGTACCCGCGATCGAGCACCAGCTTGTCCAGGCCCGCGTACGTCGCGCCGACGTACGCGACGCCGAGGACCGCGATGGTCACGAAGACCACCAGCTGCACGCGGACGAACTTGGTCAGCATCAGCGGCCACCACTGTTCTTGAAGGTCAGGAACGTGTTCAGGTAGTCGCCGCGGATGGCCTCCAGCGCGGCGTCGGGGAACGGGAAGGTGAAGATCATCTCCATCGCCTTCGGCAGCTTGTCCCCGGAATCGGCCAGTTTCCGCAGCAATGGTTCGAGCGCCTTGAGGTCGGCGACGAGGTCGTCCTTGCTGCGGTTCACCGTGTCGACCGCGACCGAGGTGAGCCCGTCCAGCGACTTGAGCATCCCGACCAGCGCCTGACGCTGCTGGTTCAGCACCTCGATCCCGGGAGTGAGCCCGTTCAGCGTCGCCTTGATCTCCTCGGTGTTCGCGTTCAGCGTCGCCGCGAGCTTGTTGACGCTCTCGATGGCGCGAGTGATCTCGGCCTTGTGTTCGTCGAGACCGCGCACGAACTTGTCCAAATTGGACAGCAGACTGCGCGCCGCGCTTTCCTTGCCGCCGAGCGCGTCGTTGAGTTCGCGGGTGATGTTCTGCACCTGAGCGACGCCGCCACCGTTGAGCAGCAGGGAAAGCGCGCCGAACACCTCCTCGATCTCCGGCGTCAGCGAAGAACTGGCCAGCGGGATCACCGCGCCGTCGACCAGCCGCCCGCTCGGCGTCCCCTCGGGCGGCGGCGCGAGCTCGACGAACTTCTCGCCGAGGATGCTCGCCTGACGCAGCCGTGCGACGGAGTTGGCAGGCAGGTTCACGTCCCCGTTGATGAGCAGGCCGACCACCGCGCTGCGGCCGTCCGGCGCCAGCTCGACGGTCCGCACCTGGCCGACCGGGACGTCGTTGACCTTCACCCCGGACTGGGGCACGAGATCCAGCACGTTCGTGAAACTCGCCGTGACGTGGATCGGGCGCTCACCCAGCGCGGCTCCGCCCGGCAGCGGGATGTCGTAGACGTCGACACCGCCGCTGCACCCGGTGGCGGCCAGCACGAGAACCAGGACCGCGGCGAGCCGGATTTTCATTTCGCCCCCGAGAATTCGGTGAGGTTCCCTCGGCCGTCCAGCGTGCCCGCGCCCTGGTTGTACGCGCCGAGCACGTTCGCCAGCGCGTTCGGCGCGGCGTCGAGCGCTTCGCTCAGCGACGCCTTCTGCCGGCTGAGCAGCTTGGTGATCTCGGCCAGTTTGTCCACATCGGACTTGACCTTGCCCCGGTTGTCCTTGATGAAGCCCTGCACCACGCTGAGCGCCTCGGTGAGTTCGGTCATCGCGCCGGAGAACTGGTCGCGCTGATCGGCCAGGATCTTGCTGAGCGAGGAGATCTGCTGGATCGCCTGTTTCACCTTGTCGTCGTTCGACGCGAGCATCGCGGTGAACTTGCCGATGTTGTCGATCGAGTTGAACAGGTCGTCCTTGGAATCGCTCGCCGTCCTGGCGAACTCGCCGAGGTTCTTGATCGCCTCGCCGAGTTTGCCGCCGTTGCCGTCGAGGTACGCGGCGGCCTTGGTCAGGACGTCGCTGACCGCGCCGTCCCGGTTGGCACCCTTCGGCCCCAGTGCGGTCATCAGCTGGTTGAGGCTGCCCAGCAGTTCGTCGACCTCGACCGGGGTGACGGTGCGCTCGGGCGGGATCCGCCCGTCGTCGCCCAGCTCCGGCCCGCCGACGTACACCGGGGTGAGCTGCACGTACCGGTCGGCGACCAGGCTCGGCGTGATCACCACGGCGCCGACATCGGCGGGCAGCTTGACGTCGGGCCGGACCGTCATGGTCACCTCGACGTTCGTGCCGCGCGGTTCGACCTTGGTCACCGAGCCGATCGGGACGCCGAGCACCCGCACCTCGGTGTTCGGGTACACCCCGACGGTCGCGGTGAAGAACCCGGTCAGGACGCGGTCGGCCTGCCTGGTCAGCAGCGGCCAGGCGGCCGTCACGAGGAGCCCGGCGACGACGGCGAGCGCGAGCCGCCGTACCCAGGCCCGCCGCCGGGCCTGCGCCCCGAGATCCGACAATGTGAAGTGGCGCCCCATCAGCGTCCCCCCTTCCTCGAAGGCATGCAGCTGCCCGGCGTGCCGCCGGTCGGGACGAGCCCGCAGATGTAGGTGTCGATCCAACGGCCGTTGCCGACCGCGTTGCCGAGCAGGCGGTAGAAGGGACCGGCAAGCCGCAGGCTTTCGTCGAGCTTGTCCTGGTTCCGCAGCAGCACGGTGGCGACGCGATCGAGCTGGTCGAGCGCCGGGCCGAGCGTCTTCTGGTTGTCCGCCACCAGGCCCTTGAGCTGGATCGACAGGTTCTTCACCCCGCTGAACAGCTTCGCGATGGCGTCCTTGCGCGCGTTCAGCTCCGTCAGCAGGGTGTTGCCGTCGCGGATCAACGCCTCGATCTGCTGCGAGCGGTCCCCGAGCGTCTTCGACACCTTGTTCGTGTTCTCGAACAGCTTCACCAGCTCCTCGTCACGGGAAGCGAGCGTCTTGGACAGTGCGGTGATGCCGTCGAACGCGGTCCGGACCTCTTGCGGGGTGGAGGCGCCGAGCGTTTCCGACAGGGTCCCGAACGCCTTCGCCAGCTGGTCGGTGTCGATCGCGCCCACCGTGTTCGCGAGGTCGTTGAACACCGTGGTGACGTCGTAGGGGGAGCTCGTTCGCTGCACCGGGATCGGCTCGTCCGGATCCAGTTCCGCGTTGCCGACCGGGTCGAGGACCAGATTCTTCTGCCCCAGCAGGGTCTTGATCTTGATCGCGGCGGTCGTGCGGTTGCCGATCCAGGTGTCCTCGACCCGGAACAG